>SVPT01000089.1 GCA_015065695.1 Oscillospiraceae bacterium
GTGGTGGTGGTGTTCTTGGTGTACTTGTTTGCCCAACCGTCGGTCACCAGCTTGTAGGTGAAGGTGTCCTCCCAACCGCTGGTAACAGCATTGTACTCATCGGTACCGTTGCTGTCGGCTGCAAGGTTTCTTACCTCGTTGGTGTACAGGTCGGCGTTCTGGACATAGGTGAAGGTGCCGTCATCGTTGAGAATGACAGAACCCCAAGCCGGCTGAGAAACGATCTGGGTGGTGTAGCCTGCCAGATGAGCGGCGCTGGTGTCGCCCTCAAGACCTGCGGGATAGCCGTTTACCAGAGTGGTAGCATCTTCGTTGTTTCCGGAAGTGTCGATGAGGTGGTTGAGGATGTCGTCATTGATCTTGACGTTAGCCTCAAGGTTCTTCTCCTGCTCAACAACATAGTAGTCATCATCGCCCTTGGGAGCGAGAATGATTTCGTCTATCTGGGTGATGAGCGGAGAAGGAGTCTGGGTGTACTGGCAGGTATCGTATCTGAGGATACCCTGAACGCTGGTATCCATGATACCGTAATCGCGCTCGTCCTTTACCTTTATACTATAGGAAAGGGTCTGAATCTCGGAGGGAATGTCGCCAATGGTCCAGCGGACTACGTCACGCTGTACGTTTTCACCGTTGAGCTCAACCCACTGGTCTTCCAGCAGCTCGACTGTACCGGTGGTAGCCTGCAGGGTTGCGGGAACAACAGCGGCATAGTCGGGAACGATGTCCTCATAGTAGGCGTTGGAAGCAGCCTTGTAGAGGTTGCTGACAACGTAGTTGTTGACGATGTCCTTGAAAGCGTCGAGCATCTCGGAAGCGTTCTCGGGCATATAGACACCGGCTTCGCAGTTGGGTGCGAGCAGGTTGTTGACGATGTGCTCTGCGCACTGGTAGGAAGTCTTTCTGTAGAAGGGAGCCATGTAAGCCTGCTCGGTGGACAGGCCTGCAGTGCCGGGAGCCTTCAGGGCGGTGCCGCCGTGGTTTCTGCTGGCGGTGTTGCAGCTACAGCTGGAGCTGGTGCAGCCCTTGTAATACTGGGTGATGGAGTCGTTGGTCTCAAGACCACCGGTGTAGAAGATGGTTGCCATCTGGGTGTTGCCGTCGGCATTGATGCGCTCGGCAACGCTGACCATCTCAGAAAGCTCCGCGTAGTTGGGGATACCGCTGCCGTTGCCGTCGTAGGTGGCAACGGTGTTGAGTTTGGTGCCGTTATCCTTATAACGACCGGTGGGCAGACCGTCGGTAAGGAAGATAACGAGCTTCTTTCTCTCGGGGTCGGAAACCTGCACAAGCTTCTCAGCAACCAGCAGACCGCCTTCGGAGTTGGTGCCGCCAACAGCGCTGAGTGATTCGATGCGCTTATTGAGGGTAGCCTGCTCACTTGCGCCGAAGAAGTAGGTACCGGCGCCGGCGTTGGTGTCGACCTTGGAATACTCGACACCGCTGGTGGAGGACTTGTTGTAGGCATATGCATACTGAGCAAAGCTGCCCAGAGCAATGCGGTTCTGGGAATTCATCGAGTAGACGGTATTGGCGAGATCCTTCGCCGCAGTCTTTGCACTGTCGATGAGATTTCCGTAGCTGGCACCCATACTGCCGGAGGTGTCAACTATCAGCACCACATCGACGACCTGTTCGATGACCTCGGTGTTTGTGCTGGTAATTTCAACCGGCATGGCTGCCGTCTGGACGATTACGTCTGCCCCTCTGCCGTTCTGGACGACATCCTTGGTTAGACCGACCTCACCGGCGGTGAGCGTATCGACCGCACCGGCCGCCGCGTCCATGCCACCGAAGAAGCCTGCGTAGGTGGTTCCCAGTATGGTAACGCACAGGATCACCGATAGAACCTTGCTGAATACCTTTCTGGTCTTTGACTTCTTTGCCATGAGATATTCTCCTTTCTCAATTGCCCTTAGAACCTTCTATTGTTTCTCGCTTAAAAAAGTTACTTAGTCAAGCAGCCCTGACCGGCTGCCACACAGGGGAACAGAGGCACTCCGCCCCTCCCCTGTGATTGTTGTATACATTTTCCTATATCCCAATGCAAAAGTCAATAGAGTATAGTGCAAAAAGACGTACCGCAAACGCCTTTACACCCATTATTTTTTATGTTTGTTAAATAACGGTAATAGCCGTCCTGTTTTTTTAATCACCGGCTGCGGTGCGGCACGGTTTGTTCCGCTGCTCGATTCGGGCATATTCCCCATACCTACGCCAAAAGCAACAGCACCCCAGTCTATTGCGGCAAGGGTGCTGTTCGTTTCTTGTTTCAACCGTGAATGGAAGGATTTTCTGTTCACCAAATCCTCATTTTTTGCCTCTTAACATTTTTTAAGATGCTTGAATCAGCTTTTAAACTTTTTAAATGGCTGGTTTGTCAATTCTGGTTAATTGTTTTTGTGCGTATTGCACAATCGTCATATAGACATCTGATGACGTATCTGCTCGAAGATCATATTGAGGGCTACGCTGTTCTTTCCGCCGTCCAGCACAACCAGGTCCGCGTTGCGGCGGCTGGGCTGAACAAACTGCTCATGCATGGGCTTTACGGTGGTGCGGTACTGCTCAACAACCTCGTGCAGATCACGTCCGCGCTCGTCCACGTCCCTCAGGATACGGCGCATGATACGCTCGTCGGCATCGGTCTCAACGAATATCTTGACGTCCATCAGGTCGCACAGCCGCTTCTCCGCAAAGATGAGTATGCCTTCCACAATGACCACCTTGTCGGGGACGACAAGACGGGTCTCCTTGGAGCGGTTGCGCTCGATGAAGTCGTAGACAGGACACTCGACAGCCTGACCGCTGCGCAGGCGGGTAAGGTGGTCGTAGAGCAGGTCGTTGTCGAAGGCATCGGGGTGGTCGTAGTTGAGCTTCTTGCGCTGCTCAAAGGTAAGGTCATCGTGGGCATAGTAGTAGTCGTCATGGCTGACCACCGTTATATCCTGACCAAATTCACTCACTATGCGCTCAATAAGCGTGGTCTTGCCGCTGCCGGAGCCGCCTGCAATACCAATTACCAATACCTCTCCCATGTTGATAATCCTCCTGTCGTTTATGTCGTTGTTTTCTTATGCCGATTATATGATTTACAGGTCGCTGCCGGAAAAGCTCAGCGGCAGCAGCTCACCCAGCAGGCGGCTTTCGATGCCCTCCCTGCTGCCCATGAGCACTCGGAAGCTATCGGGGTCGCAGAATTCACGGAGTGCCTGACGGCACACGCCGCAGGGCGCGAAGATGCCGTCAATCACACCATCTCTGCCGCCTACGACGGCTATTGCCTCAAACTGTGTCACGCCCTCGCTGACCGCCTTGAAGAGGGAGGTGCGCTCGGCGCAGTTGGTGGGGGAATAGGCGGCGTTTTCCACGTTGCAGCCGGTGAACACACGTCCGTCTGCCGCAAGCAGCGCCGCACCCACCTTGCAGTGGGAGTAGGGCGAGTAGGAGCGCTGCATTGCCTCCCTTGCCATCTCCACAAGCTGCTCATCGGTAACAGCCCCGCCCTTAAGCAGGCTGGTGCCCACACAATCATAGTCCACACCCAGCCAATGGGCAACGGTGGCTGCCACGTCGGCGAAGGTTTTCCTTGTGCCAAGCTGCACAGGAGCTATCCTGCTGCCGTACATCAGCAGAGGGACATACTCTCGGGTGTGGTCGGTGTCGTCATCTCCCGGGTCACAGCCATGGTCGGCGGTGATGATGAGGGCGTCCTCCTCACCCATGTTGGCGAGGAATTTCGGCAGCCAGCGGTCAAACTCCGCTATGGCGCGGGCGTAGCCGTCCACGTCCTGACGGTGACCGTACTGAGAGTCGAAGTCCACCAGATTTACAAAGCAGAAGCCCTCGAAATCTCTTTGCGAAAGCTCCAGCGCAACACGCATACCGTCGGCGTTGCCCTTGGTGGGTATACTCTCCGTAACGCCGCTGCCGGCGAAGATGTCGTTTATCTTGCCGACGGAAATGCAGGCAAGCCCTGCCTCCTTAACCGCGTCCAGCACCGAGCGTGCGGGGGGCATGAGGGAGTAATCGTGGCGGTTGGCGGTGCGGGTGTAGCCATTCTCCGCGTCACCTACATAGGGGCGTGCAATGACACGTCCCACAGCGTGCTCGCCCTGCAGAATCTCACGGGCGATGCGGCACGCCTCGTAAAGCTCCTCCAGCGGGATAAGCTCCTCGTGGGCGGCTATCTGGAAAACGCTGTCCGCAGAGGTGTATACAATATATTTGCCTGTCCTGCGCTGCTCCTCGCCGTAGTCCTTGATGACCTCGGTGCCGGAGTAGGGCTTGTTGCACAGCCAGCCTCTGCCTGTGCGGGCGGAAAACTCGTCCAGTATCTCCTGCGGGAAGCCCTCGGGATAGGTGGGCAGGGGGCGGGGAGAAATGATTCCCGCAAGCTCCCAGTGACCGATGGTGGTATCCTTGCCCTTGGACAGTTCACCCAGACGGGCGGTGGCCGCAAGCGGACACTGCACCGCGCCAAGGAAGTCCTGTCCGTCCACGTTGCCCAGTCCCAGCAGGCGCATATTGTCGATGCAGAATTCCGGCGATGCGGATATTCTGCGCAGGGTGTGGGTGCCGGTATCACCCCATTCGGCGGCATCGGGCAGTGCCCCTGCGCCAAGGCTGTCCAGCACGATAACAAATATTCTCTTTGCCAATGGCTCTTCCCCTTTTTACTTAATCTTTACTTGGCTACGAAATGCTGACCTCCAGTGCCAGCTCCATCATCTGGGTGAAGGTATTCTGACGCTCCTCGGGGGTAGTAACTCTGCCGGTGAACACCTCATCGGAGATGGTGCAGATGGCGAGGGCATTCTTGCCGAGATATGCCGCGTTCATATACAGCGCGGCGGCTTCCATCTCAATCGCCTTTACGCCCATCGCTGCCCAGTCTTCCGCCTCGGTCTGGTCTGCCGAATAGAAGGTGTCGGAGGTGAGCAGATTACCGACATGGTAGGTGAGCCCCATCTTCTCCGCGGCGTCGGCTGCCTTTTTCAGCAGGGCATAGCTGGCGGTGGGGGCAAATGTGCCCCGCAGACCGTACTGACCCGCGTAGGCGGTGTTGGTGCAGGCGCCCATGCCCAGCACGATGTCGCGCAGTTTGACATCGGGGGCTATTGAGCCTGCGGAGCCTACACGGATAATGTTGTCCACGTCATAGGCATTGAAAAGCTCATAGCTGTATATACCGATGGAGGGCACGCCCATGCCGCTTGCCATGACCGACACCGGCACTCCCTTGTAGGTGCCGGTATAGCCGTTGACTCCGCGCACGTTGTTGACAAGGCGGGGGCTTTCAAGATATGTCTTTGCGATAAACTCCGCTCTGCGGGGGTCGCCGGGCATCAGCACCGTCTTGGCGAAATCACCCGGCTTAGCCTCGTTGTGAGCAGTGGGAGGGGTCATCTTCTCAGGCTTCTTCATTTTCCTTTCCATCCTTTCGTCAGTTACTTCAAATATATAGGTCAAAGCAGACCTTCCTGCTTTACTATCTTTACAATGCGGCTGGTGCCCAGTCGGGAAGCACCAAGCTCAATAAACCGCTCCGCATCGGCAACGGAGGATATGCCGCCTGCCGCCTTTATCTTTACATGGGGGGCAACGCAGCGGGCAAACAGCTCCACATCGGCAAAGGTGGCACCGCCTGTGGAGAAGCCTGTGGAGGTCTTGATGTATTCCGCACCTGACAGGGACACTACCTCGCACATACGCTCCTTCTCGCTGTCGGTGAGCAGACAGGTTTCTATGATGACCTTGAGCAGCTTGCCGCCGCACGCCGCCTTGACCGCCTTTATCTCCGCCAGCACATCGTCAAAGCGTCCGTCCTTGACCCAGCCCACGTTGATGACCATGTCAATTTCGTCCGCGCCATTTTTTACTGCGTCTTCCGTTTCAAAGCACTTGGCGGCGGTGGTGGAGTAGCCGTTGGGGAAGCCTATTACGGTGCAGATTGCCAGTCTGTCGCCCACATACTCCTTTGCCTGCCGCACAAAAGATGCGGGTATGCACACCGAAGCGGTGCCGTACTTCATGCCGTCATCGCACAGTGCGCGGATACTTTCCCATGTGGCGTCAACAGCCAGCACAGTGTGGTCAACCTTGCCCAGAATTTCTTTTATGTCCATTGTTGTTTTCCTTTTATTTTTTTTCTTTTCTGTTATGCTATTACGCCTGTACTTCGTTCTTTGCTTTCTTTCCAAAGCCGAAATCTATCTGGGCGAGGATAACCGCCGCCAGCATCAGCAGGCAGCCCATAAGCTCCCTGTTGTTGAATCGCTCGTTGAAAAGCACAAAGCCTGCCAGTGCGGCAAACACCGATTCCATGCTCATCATGACTGCCGCTACGGTGGGGGCGGTCATTCTCTGTCCAATTGCCTGCAGAGTGAATGCCACGCCGCTGGACATTATGCCCGCATACAGCAGAGGTATTGCGCACTGCACCAGCGCGGGCCATGTGGGAGTTTCGGTCAGCAGTGCCATCACTGCCGCGAGGGTGCCGCATACAGCAAACGACATACAGGTCATCTTGACGCAGTCCACCCTGGGGGCGAAGTAGTCCACTGTCATTATCTGCACCGCCCAGAAAACCACCGACACCAGTGTGATGGCATCTCCGCGCTCGATGGTAAGCTGTCCCTTCATGCACAGCAGGTACAGTCCGGCGATGGCTATTGCCACGCTTATCCAGACGTTCAGCCCTGCCTTCTTGCCGAAGAACATTCCCAGAATGGGCACGACAACGATATACATGGCGGTGATGAAGCCTGACTTGCCCGGGGAGGTGTACACCAGCCCTATCTGCTGCATCGCGGCGGGCACAAACAGCGCAATGCCCGCACACAGCCCTGCCTTGAGCTGCAGCTTTTTCGCCGCCTTGTCGGGAGGCTGCACGCCGCGCTTTCTTGCGGCTGCGTCCTTTACGGTACTGAACAGAAGCAGTGCTGCCGCGCCTATAAAGCTGCGCGCTGCGGTAAAGGTGTACGGCTCGACATAGTTCATGCCTACATCCTGCGCCACAAAGGCACAGCCCCATATCAGTGCGCACAGCAGCAGTATCAGGCTGCCCCGCAGGTTTTTCCTGTCCATCGGAATTCTTCCTCTTTTCCTTTACATTCGGTAATATTTCTTTATCAATATTACCGAACGTGTTCTAGCGTCACTCTTCGTTGGGAGTTCCCGTTCCGTCAAGCAGCATTTGCTGACGCTCACGGCTACTGCGGATAATGTCGGTATACACATCGGCGACCCACTGGACTATGCCTTCCCGCCGCTTGGTTTCTGCATCTTCCTCAGCTGTATCTGCTGCCCTTAACTGGATATTCACGCCCGAAAAGCCTGCAGTTCTGGCGGTTCTTACGCCACTGCTGCGGCGCGGTGTCTGGGAGCGCACTATGTCACGCACTCTTGCCAGCACGATGCGTTCGCGGTCGGCATCCTGTACGGGCAAACCGCGTGTGCGCTTGTACTCGCCTGCCTCGTCGGTAAGCTCAGCGCGGCGGGCAAGCAGCATACACAGCCGCGCATCAAGCTCGTCCAGTTCCTTGCGTATATCAGAAAGCTCTCTCATATTATCCTCCCTATGGGTGGGTGGTCAAAGCCCCTGCAAGGGCTGTGTTCTTATATTCTCAGAGACGACCTGTTTCGCTCATCATGTCGGCTATCGCCAGAGCAACCGCTGCCTCTATAGCAGGCAATGCTCTGGGCACGATGCAGGGGTCGTGTCTGCCGTTTATTGTCAGCAGGGCATCACGCTTCTCGCGCAGGTCAACGGTGTGCTGCTTCTGCGCGATGGAGGGGGTGGGCTTGATTGCCGCACGCAGCACGATGGGCATACCTGTGGTGATGCCGCCCAGTATGCCGCCGCAGTTGTTCTGCGTGGTTACCACCTTGTCATGCTCGATGGTGTAGGGGTCGTTGCACTCACTGCCGCGCATACGCGCTACGTTGAAGCCCGCACCGAACTCTATGCCCTTTACCGCGGGCACACCGAATACGATGGAGCTGATGACGTTTTCCACTCCGCCGAACATGGGGGTGCCTATGCCGGCAGGTACGCCGACCGCCGCAACCTCCACGATGCCGCCCACGCTGTCGCCGTCCTCCTGTGCCTCGGCAATGACGGCGCGCATCTGCTGCTCACACTCGGCATTGAGCAGGGCGAAATAGTGCCCTCTGATGCTCTCCAGACGTTCGGGGTATATGCGCATGGGGTCAAAGGCGTGGTCATATACTGTACCGATGGCAAGAATGTGACCGCCTATGGTTATTCCGCGCCTTGCAAGAATCTGCTTGCACACCGCACCCGCAAAGGTGAGGGGGGCGGTCAGCCTGCCGCTGAAGTGTCCACCGCCGCGCACATCATTCCAGCCGCCAAAGCGCACCGCTCCTGTGTAGTCGGCATGACCGGGGCGGGGCAGGCGGGACAGCCGCTCGTAATCCACCGAGCGGACGTTGGCATTTTCTATCACGCAGCACAGGGGCGCACCGGTGGTGACACCCTCCAGCAGACCGGAGCAAATCTCAGGCTCATCGGCTTCCTTGCGCGGTGTCGCGGTGGGATCGTTTCCGGGGGCGCGCCTGTTCATCTCAAAGCGAAGCTGCTCCACGTCCAGCTTTTCTCCGGCGGGCAGTCCGTCAATAACCACACCGACGCCCATGCCGTGGCTCTCGCCGAATATTGAAATCTTTATGCTGTTGCCCCACATTGAAGCCATTGTTTTTACCTCCGAATACTGTAAGTATTTTACATCCAGTGTATTATATCATACCCGAGGCTGAAATGGAACTGCTTTAAAAAATTTGGTAAGGGTATTCTTTCTGCGCGGTGCGGGGCTGCACCCCGCAAAAAAGCCGCAGAGAGCAATATCTCTGCGGCTTGCGATGATCAAATTAGTCAATTACAACGATTTCGCCCTCGGGAGCGTTGCGGCGAATACTGTCAACACCCTTGAGGCAGCCGGCCTTGGTCTTGTAACCCTCGCCGGTAGCGATGATTTCGCCATTGCGGGCGCGGAGACGGAAGCGGGTCTCGCCTGCTTTATCGGTATAGATCTCAAACTTGGGGTTTGTGACCTCTTCGACAGGCTCAACGGTATGATCCTCAACCTTGGCAACGGGAGCATTGTTCTTTACGCTGGCAACGCCCTTCTTGCAGGCTGCGATGGTTGCATAGTTCTGGCTTACAGCGATGACTTCGCCGTTTCCGGCCTTGAGAGAAAACACAAATTTTCCGGTATCGGTGGTTTTGATTTCAAATTTTCCTGCCATAATGGTTAAGCCCCTTTCTATATTTATGATGATTATATCACCACAATCCGTAAAATACAACCTTTGTTATGTATTTTTTCGTACTTTTTGACATTGCGCGCACTTTACACGGGGGATTTTCTGTGGTATGATGTGCTTGCGATACTGCTTCCATGCAATTGGCGTGCAGTATATCTGCAACGGTTTTCTGACATCTTTTGAAAGGAATGGTGTGTTTATATGAAAAAACGTCTGGGTGCGCTCATCGCCGCTGCGCTGCTTCTGCTTGCTCTGACCGGCTGCACAACTGTGATGGACGAATACGACAGCGACACCTTTGAGCTGGGCGGCGCCGCTGCAATCGTGCTGCAAAAATAAATCTGCTCTATCACCAACGGCAATTTCGGGCGTAGAATGAAGCATACCCACATCTTCGGGAGGTGCTTTATTCTATGCCCACTATTTATCTCAGCCCGTCAACGCAGGAATACAATCCCTACATCATCGGCGGCGACGAGGAATACTACATGAATCTCATCGCCGATGCCATGATTCCCTATCTGGACGCAAGCGGCATCGACTGGGTGCGCAACACACCCGCCATGACCGCCGCTACCTCCATCGCCGCAAGCAATGCCGGCAATTACGATGCGCACGTTGCTCTTCACTCCAACGCTTCGCCGGAAAATCTCTCCGGTCAGCTTCAGGGCACCGATGTGTACTACTTCCCCGCAAGCACACGCGGGCGCAGGCTGGCGGAAATCACTGCCGACAACCTCCGTGCCATCTATCCCAATCCCGCGCTGGTGACAGCCCGCGAAACCACCCGTCTGGGCGAAGTCAGCCGCACCCGCGCACCGGCAATACTCATCGAGTTTGCCTACCACGACAATCTGGAAGACGCCCTGTGGATTGCCGACAACATCAACCCCATTGCACGCAACGTGGTGCTGTCGCTGACGCAGTATTTCGGTATACCGTTCGTGGAGCCGACCGTTGCCTAGCCCCTGCGCTGCCAGTATTTATGCTCGAGGCTGCGGTAATGCACCGCCTCCATGATGTGCTGCCGCTCTATGTCGGGCGCACCCTGCACATCGGCGATGGTGCGTGCCACCTTGAGCAGACTGTCGTAGGTTCTGCCCGAAAGACCCAGCCGCTCGTACACCAGCTTCATGCCGGTCTGTGCATCGGCAGTCATTCGGAAGGTCTCCCGCATGATGGGCCCTGTTGCCCTTGCGTTGCAGGTTATGCCTGTGCCGCGGAAGCGTTCTCTCTGCCGCTCCCTCGCC
>SVPT01000090.1 GCA_015065695.1 Oscillospiraceae bacterium
CACCACCTTGAATCATATGCTCAAGAACATTCTATATACAGGAGTTCTCAAAAGCGGAGACACGCTCTCGGAAATATTCCCACATTTGCAGATAATCACTCCGGAGATGTTCAGTCGTGCGGCGCAGATCATGTCTGACCGCACGCAGCATAAGACAGGCACTCCGCTTAGCACCAAAGGCGACGCATTGCTTACCGGCCTGCTTTACTGCGCCCATTGTGGCACAAGGATGATTCTTTCATCCAGTGGCGGCAGGGGAAGAGAACCACGGTTGCGATACCAGTGTCATCACCGTATTCGTCACCCTGACGAGTGTGGCAATCAGGCCACATTCACTGTACATATTCTCGACTGCATTGTCGAGAAAGCGGTACTTGCTATGTTTGAAAATATGAAGCAGGTATCAGCGTCAAAGGTTATCAATGACCGCTATGCCAGAGAGACCAAGCAGGCCAAAGCAAAGGTCGAAAAGCTGACCACACAGGTTGCTGAAGCGCAGAGCGAGGTAGAGACCTACAAAGCCGAAGTTGGCAAGTGTTTGCGAGGTACAAGCAAATGGGACGCCGATTTGCTCCGCGAGTTGCTTGACGAGGCGCAGGTAAAACTGGCAGAGCGTCAGAATCAACTTACCGAAGCACAGACTGCGCTCGAAGATTGTGCCGCCAGAATGGCTCAAATCAAGCTGCAGCACAAAGAACTTATAAGCTGGTCGAGAATCTTCGCCCAGAGTTCGCCCGGAGCAAAGAAGATGATTCTTTCCAAACTTATTGAGAGAATCGAGGTTGGTCGGGATTACGAGTTGAATATCTGCTTCCGAATCAGCTACGCCCAGTTCTGCGGGGCGGTTGAGGAGGACGTTTCGCCAGCTGAAACCGCTGTTTAATAATAGTATCACAATAACAGATAGTGCAAACGGTTCGCAGGTTGATAGTCTGCATCCGAAAACTTAATCGCAAAAAGTGAAGCACCGCATAATCGGCATGATTATGCGGTGCTTGGTGGAGACGAGGAGGATCGAACTCCCGACCTTACGGATGCGAACCGTACGCTCTCCCAGCTGAGCTACGCCCCCAGATATATTCAATTAAGTTTCAATTAAACGACGATACTCAAGAAAGGAAACGGAATGGGCGAAAAGTGCACCATTTGCGCTCCCAGCTGAGCTACGCCCCCAGATATATTCAATTAAGTTTCAATAAAACGACGACAATCAAGAAAGGAAACGAAATGGGCGAAAACCGAACCATTTGCGCTCCCAGCTGAGCTACGCCCCCAAAACTATATCGCAGGGCAGTTGCCCCGCTCAAAACGTATATCATTATAGCCTATCGCGCATGGAAAATCAAGTGCTATTTTGAGCAGACGGGAACAAAATAGCTACTCCGGTATGCTGCTTTGTAGCGGAACGCTTGCCACGATAAGTTAACATAAAAAATGGGTTTTCTCAACCTGTTGTGTATAAATTACTAATGCAATGACAAAATTCATATATTTTACAGCGATGAAGTCTGCATAATATACGCAATTGAACTTGAATATACCCGCCACCGATGCTATAATACTATAATAAATCATAATATTGCTTAATATATGGTTTAATGAATGTTGTCTGAGGAGGTGCTGAGTTTGGATACTGCCGCCGCTTTAACATCAAGGATTACAATAATCTGCGGTCACTACGGCTGCGGAAAAACCAACCTTGCACTGAATCTTGCCGCAGGGCTTGCCCGGGCGGGGGAGAGGGTCACGCTGGTCGATATGGACATCGTCAATCCCTACTTCCGCTCCAGTGACTACAAGCCTTTGCTGGACGAAGCAGGCATTGAGCTGCTTGCTCCTACATATGCACATTCAAATGTAGACCTGCCGGCAATGCCTGCGGAGATGGCGTCCATCTTTACCCGCGAAGGCCGTATAATTATAGATGCGGGCGGCGATGATGCCGGCGCCGTTGTGCTGGGTATGTATTCCGCAAGACTGCGGGAAGAGGGCTATGAAATGCTCTATGTTATCAACCGCAGCCGTGCCCTTTCCACCACAGCGGAGGAAACCGCGGAGCTGCTGCATGAGATAGAGGCCGCCAGCCGCCTTAAGGCAACTGGCATCGTCAATAACACCCATATAATGGAAGGCACCACCGCCGAGACCGTACTGTCCTCTGACGGATACGCGCAGAGCGTGTGTGAAATGCTTAAGCTTCCGCTGGTATTCACCTCAGCAGAGAGCCGTCTGGTCGGAGAGCTGGAAGGTAAGCTTCCCAATATTTATCCCGTGGAAATCCTCGTCACCAAGCCGTGGCAGGACTGATGTGGGAAATAACCTGTTAAGAATTGTCTTAATATATATGGAGGTACTAATATGGCAAAAATCACAGTAGATGAAAATGTCTGCAAGGGCTGTGAACTGTGTGTCACCGCTTGCCCCAAAGGGCTGCTTGCACTGGACAAAACCCGTATCAACGCCAAGGGCTATCACCCGTCCATGCTGACGGATCCCGATAAATGCATCGGCTGCGCAATGTGCGCAATGATGTGTCCCGATGTCGCCATTACGGTAGAAAGGTAGGAGGACAAAATGGCTGAAAAGGTATTGATGAAGGGCAATGAAGCCCTTGCGGAGGCCGCCATTCAGGCAGGCTGCCGTCATTTCTTCGGTTATCCCATCACCCCGCAGACCGAGCTTGCCGCATACATGGCAAAGCGTATGCCCAAGATAGGCGGTACATATCTGCAGGCCGAGTCGGAAATCGCCGCCATAAACATGGTTCTGGGCGCAGCTTCCGCCGGTGTCCGTGCAATGACCTCGTCTTCCTCTCCCGGAATTAGCCTTAAGACCGAAGGCATTTCCTATCTCGCCGGTTCTGACCTGCCCTGCCTTATCATCAACGTGCAGCGCGGCGGTCCCGGTCTGGGCGGCATTCAGCCCTCTCAGGCTGATTACTGGCAGGCCACCAAGGCCACCGGTCACGGTGACTTCCAGATTCTCGTTTTCGCTCCCTCTACCGTTCAGGAGATGGTAGACCTTGTTGCCGGTGCATTTGACCGTGCTGACAAGTACCGTATGCCGGCAATGATTCTTGCCGACGGTATGCTGGGTCAGATGATGGAGCCTGTTGCCATTGAGGAAGGCTCTGCCAACGTCATCGAGAAGCCTTGGGCTGCCAACGGTCATCAGGGCAAGCGTCCCCACAATATCGTAAACTCTCTCTATATCCAGCCCGATGAGCTGGAGCGTCTGGTTGCAGAACGCTTTGAGAAGTATGAGCTGATAAAGAAGACCGAGCAGATGTGCGAAGAGTACCTGATGGACGATGCGGAATACTGCGTCGTGGCATACGGTGCATCCTCCCGTGTTGCCCGAAGCGCCGTCAACAGCGCACGCGCACAGGGTGTCAAAGTTGGTCTTATCCGTCCCATCACCCTGTGGCCCTTCCCCAATGATGCAATCAACGCCGCTGCCGATAAGGTTAAGGCAATGCTGACCGTTGAGATGAGCATGGGTCAGATGGTGGACGATGTCCGCCTTGCCGTAAACGGCCGCTGCCCGGTAGAGTTCTACGGACGTACCGGCGGTATCATTCCCACACCCGCAGAGGTGCTGGCACAGATTAATAAGCTCGCAGGAGGTGTACAGTAATGGCAATCGTATTTGAAAAGACCAAGGGCCTTACTGACGTGCCCTTCCATTATTGCCCCGGCTGCACCCACGGCATCGTACATCGTCTTGTTGCCGAGGTTCTCGATGAGCTGGGCGTTATTGGCAAGACCGTAGGCGTTGCGCCTGTCGGCTGCGCCGTTTTCGCATACAACTACTTCAGCTGTGACATGGTCGAGGCTGCTCACGGTCGCGCTCCCGCCGTTGCAACCGGTCTCAAGCGCGCACTGCCCGACAACGTCATCTTCACCTATCAGGGCGACGGCGACCTTGCCGCTATCGGTACTGCCGAGACCGTACACGCCGCCACCAGAGGTGAGAACATCACCGTTATCTTCATCAACAACGCCATATACGGCATGACCGGCGGTCAGATGGCTCCTACATCTCTGCCCGGTCAGGTCACCCAGACCACTCCCTACGGACGTGATGTCAACTACTCCGGCTACCCCGTCCGCGTCTGCGAGATGCTCTCCACCCTCGACGGTGTTGCACTGGCACAGCGCGTTGCCGTTGACTGCGTCAAGAATGTGACCATCGCAAAGAAAGCCATCAAGAAGGCTTTCGAGAATCAGATAGCCGGCAGAGGCTACTCCATCGTTGAGGTGCTTTCCACCTGCCCCACCAACTGGGGTCTTACTCCCAACGAGGCACTGGAATGGCTCCGCGGCAACATGATGCCCTACTATCCTCTGGGCGTATATAAGGATAAGAGCGAGGAGGCTGCAAAGAATGAGTGATTTTAACTTCCTGCTTGCAGGCTTCGGCGGACAGGGTATACTCTTCGCCGGCAAGGTAGTTGCATACACCGGTCTTATTGACGGCATTCAGGTTTCCTGGCTGCCCTCATACGGTCCCGAAATGCGTGGCGGTACCGCCAACTGCAGCGTCTGCCTTTCGGAAAACACCATCGGCTCTCCGCTGGTCACCGAGCCCAACGGCTTTATTGCAATGAATCTGCCCTCCTTCGATAAGTTCATCGACAGCGTTGCTCCCGGCGGCGTTGTCATCGTTGACAGCAGCCTTATCGAAAAGACCACCGACCGCACCGATGTCAATGCTTTCTATGTTCCCGCAACCAAGATGGCTGAGGAAAACGGTCTGAAGGGTCTCGCAAACATCATTCTCATCGGCAAGCTGTTCAAGGAGACCGGTTTCTGCCAGAAGGAAACCCTCTTCGAGGCAGTGCGTAAGTGCGTTCCCGCAAAGAAGGCACATCTGGTGGATTCCAATATCCGCGCCCTTGAGCTGGGTATGAGCTGCTAAATTATGTAAAACAAAAGGACGGGTATGCTGAATACAGTTGCCCGCCCTTTTTGATATACAAGGCACAATATAGCGTGCTTTATTAGCGATTGACGTATCAAACAACAACACCGGCTTTATTCATGTATAAAAAGGAGAAACAGAAATGAGAATAGGACACGGCTACGATGTCCATCGACTGACCGAAGACCGCAAGCTGATAATCGGCGGAGTGGACATTCCCTACGAAAAGGGGCTGCTTGGCCATTCCGATGCCGATGTGCTGCTCCATGCAATAATGGACGCACTGCTGGGTGCGGCGGCAATGGGGGATATAGGGCTGCTTTTTCCCGATAACGACCAGCGTTACAAGGGTGCTGACAGCCTCGCGCTGCTGCGTGAGGTAGTGGCACGTCTGAGTGTCTCCGGCTGGCGAGTGGAGAATATTGATGCCACCGTTATAGCTCAGGCACCCAAGCTGCGCCCATATATCGACACCATGCGTGGAAATATCGCCAAGGCTTGCGGGGTAGACATAACACAGGTCAACATAAAGGCAACCACCGAAGAAGGGCTTGGTTTCAGCGGTGCGGGGGAGGGCATTGCCGCCCACGCTGTATGCCTTATTGAAACCAGCCAGCCGGTACTACGTAAGCTGTAAACGGTAGACATAACATAACTGCGTGAGTGTGACAGTGAGGTGAGATATATGCAATGCAAGGAGTACGGAAAGCACAACAGTGATGTGATCATTCTCCTGCATGGAGGAGGTCTGTCATGGTGGAATTACAGGGAAGAGGCAGAGTTGCTGGAAAACCGCTTCCGCGTCATTCTTCCCATATTGGACGGACACGCGGGAAGTGACAGGGATTTTTCCACGATAGAGAGCAACGCTGCTGACATCATTTCGTTTATTGATGAGCAGTTCGGCGGCAAGGTGCTGCTGATAGGCGGTTTGTCTCTCGGTGGTCAGATATTGCTGGAAATACTCTCGCAGCGTGCGGACATCTGCCAATACGCCATGGTCGAAAGTGCGTTGGTTATCCCATCAAAGCTGACACATTCCATGATAAAGCCGGCATTTGGAAGCTGTTACGGATTAATCCGCCATAGGTGGTTTTCAAGGCTGCAATTCAAATCGCTTCGCATAAAGCCTGAGCTGTTTGATGACTACTATCGTGACACCTGCCGAATCACCAGGCAGAATATGATTTCGTTTATGCAGGCTAATTCACTGTATTCGCTCAAGGATTCCATTGAAAACAACACAGCCGAAATCCATGTGTATGCGGGGGATAAAGAAACCCGCGCCATCAGAGCCTCCGCAAAGAGAATACACAAAAAGATGCATGGAAGTACCCTTCACATTCTCAAAAGAATGTATCACGGCGAATTTTCCATCAACAATGCCGGCAGCTATGTTGACGAGATATATGCTGTAGTAAAAGATCGGTAGGTCTCTGCCGTGGCGATTGCGCAAACGATAAAAAAAGGTATTCCGAACGCTTTTCAGTGTTTGGAATACCTTTCTTTTTGTTGTGATTCTCGGTTGGTAGAAGTATCAATATAAGCGGGGAAAGATGATTCTCAGCCCAGAAGCCGTCAAACCCTCACGAGCCCCGCATAGTTAGCCATAAGCTTCTTGACGCCCGCCTTGGCGAAATCCACCTCAAGCAGGGTATCTGCGCCCATTGCACTGGCGGAAAGCACTGTGCCCTCGCCGAATATCTTGTGCTTGACGGTGTCACCTACGGCAAACTTGCCGCCCGCACTGCCCGCACCGCCTGTCTTGCTGCCGGTCTTGACGGCAGTGGCGGTGCTGGTCGCATCGTTGAAGCGCTGTGCCCATGAGCGGGAGCGTGGCTCTATGGACTGGGACTGCTTGGGGCGTTCGCCGCCGCGCTTGTCCAGCAGCGACTGGTCAATCTCTTCCACATATCGGGAGACCCTGTTGCGCACTGTGTGTCCGTACAGCATACGGTAGTTGGCGTGGATTATGTAAAGCTTCTCCTTGGCCCTGGTGATGCCCACATACGCAAGACGGCGGTCCTCCTCAATTTCCTCGGGGCTTGCCATAGCCTGCATTCCGGGGAAGATACCCTCCTCCGCACCGGGGATAAATACCACGGGAAACTCCAGACCCTTTGCGGCATGGAGTGTCATCAGGGAAACACAGTCGGCGTTTTCGTCGTATGAATCAATGTCGGTAGCCAGAGCAACCTCCTCAAGGAAACCACCCAGCGAAGCATCATCGCCCGCGTCCTGCTGATAACGCTCCATTGCGGAGGCAAGCTCGCTGAGGTTCTGCAGGCGTTCCTCTGCCTTGTTGTCGTTCATGAGAAGCCAGTGACGGTAACCGCTCTTGTCGAGCAGCATTCGCAGAAGATCAGACAGGCTGACCTCCGGGTCAACACTGGCTTCGCTCAGTTCGCTGATCATGCTGTGGAAGGCAATAAGCTTGGAGGCACTCTTGGAAAGCACAGCATACTGGTCGGCAGTGCCCAGTACCTCGAAGAGGGTGATGCCCAGACCTTGGGCAATCTCAGTGGCAAGCTGCATGGTACGCTCACCGATGCCGCGCTTGGGCTCGTTGATAATGCGGGTAAGACGCACAATGTCAGCAGGATTCTCGATAACGCACAGATAGGCGATGGCATCGCGGATTTCCTTGCGGTCGTAGAACTTTCTGCCGGCGACAACACGGTAGGGGACAGAGGAGTGCATCAGATGGCTTTCAATAACGCTGGACATTGCCGCAACGCGGTAAAGTACGGCGCAGTCGGAATAACGTCCGCCGCCCTGAACGTGTTCGATGACACGCTGGGTAATATATTCTGCCTCGGAACGCTCACTGTCGGAGTTGTAGAGGATAATGGGCGCGCCCTCGCCGTTGGCTGTCCACAGCTTTTTTGCGTGGCGACCGAGGTTGTTGGCAATGACCGAGTTGGCGGCATCCAGTATGCGCTGGGTGGAGCGGTAATTCTGCTCCAGACGAATGACCGATGCGTCGGCATAGGTACGGTCGAAACTGAGAATATTCTCGATGGTGGCACCGCGGAAGCGGTAGATACTCTGGTCATCGTCGCCCACAACGCAGAGGTTGCGGTTGTCGTTGGTAAGCAGGCTGACCAGCTTGTACTGCACCTGATTGGTGTCCTGATACTCGTCCACCATTATGTAGCGGAAGCGGCGGCGGTAATACTCACGCACATCGTCGTGGTCCTCAAGCAGCCTGACGGTGTAAATGAGCAGGTCGTCAAAATCCATTGCGTCCATGCTGCGCAGTCGTGTGCAGTAGGCATCGTATACCTTGGCAATCTGCTTGTGGGCATAGTCAAAGTCTGCCTCAGCCTCGTATTCCTCAGGGGTGAGCATATGGTTCTTTGCGCGGCTTATTTCTGACTGTACGCTGCGGATAGCAACAGCCTTTTCGTCAATGTCCAGCTCGGTCATAATCTGCTTGATAATGCGCTTCTGGTCATCGGTGTCGTATATTGCAAACTTGGAGGTGAAGCCGATGCGGTCGGCATCGCGGCGCAGCATACGCACGCAGGAGGCATGGAAGGTCATTGCCCATACCTCGTTGCCCTCCGCTTCGCCCAGCATGACCTCCAGACGGTGCTTCAGCTCAGCGGCAGCCTTGTTGGTGAAGGTGATGGCCATAACCTGCCAGGGGTGGGGGGGATAGTCGGCGAGCAGGGAGCGCACACGCTGTGCGTCCTCGCCTTCAGGCAGTTTTTCGGCACGCGCTGCCTCTTCAAGAAACTGCACATCACTTTCGGAAAGACCGGCGGGTAGCCGTTTGGAAAAATATGCGTTGCCGTACTTGAGCAGATAGGCGGTGCGGTTGATAAGCACAGTGGTCTTGCCGCTGCCAGCTCCGGCAAGTATGAGCAGCGGTCCTTCCGCGGTGAATACCGCTTTCCGCTGGGGCTCGTTCAGGTGAGCGAATTCACGCTCCAGTATGGTCTTTTTTGCGCTGTTATATCTTTCGCCAAGCTGGGACATAATATTACCTGTTCCTTCAAATTATATAATAATCGCAGACACACAATCATTACGGTCGTCTGTCGGCGCAGCCAGAATATTATACCTCATTCCCGCCCGAAATTCAAATGATTTATGTGCGGCAGGGGAAGAAAGATGTCCCGTGTTTTTTCTCGGTTTATCAATGCAGCACACCTCACTCAAACATCATACGGCACGAAAAAAACTGTAGCCCGCTGCTGTTGACAAGCAGCCTGCTGCGCATTATAATTTCAGATAAATAAACAGTTTGCCAAAAGACGAATAATCTGGAAAGAAAAACAAGGAGTAAGTTATGCTTCCATTCATCAATGTTTTCGGTAAAGATATACCGATGTACGGTCTGCTGATGGTCATCGGCGCGTCGCTGTCCATCTTCCTTGCCTGCTATTTTGCGCCCAAGCGCAAGCTGGTGAGGATTGACGTGCTGCTGGGTGCAATATTCGCCTTCCTTGGCGGTCTGCTGGGCGCAAAGCTGCTCTTCATCATCACCGACATACCCAACATCGTCGAGCATTTCCGCCACAGCCCCTTTAACTTCCAGTGGCTCATGCACCGTCTGGCAACCTCCGGCATCGTATTCTACGGCGGACTGATAGGCGGCTTCTTCGGCGGCTGGGTGTACACCCGAATGTTTGCGCTGGATTTCTGGAAGCACGCTGATGCCATGATACCCTATCTGCCGCTGGCGCACGCCTTTGGTCGTCTTGGCTGCTTCTGCGCAGGCTGCTGCTACGGTCGTCCTATGGACCCGCCATGGGGTGTGTATTTTGACAATGCCATCGGTGCGCCTCATGGAGTTGCGCTCTTCCCTGTGCAGCTTCTGGAGGCGGGCTTCAACCTGCTGATTCTCTTCCCGATAATGCTGCTCTTTACCCGCAAGCCCCGCAAGCCGGGTCAGGTCGTGGGTCTGTATATGATATGCTACGGCGTATTCCGTTTCTGCAACGAATACCTGCGCTCGGACGAGATACGCGGCATATTCCTTGGTGTATCAACCTCCCAGTGGATAAGCCTGTGCCTTGTGCCCATTGGTGTGGTGCTGATTCTTGGAATATTCTCCGACAAGCTGGCAGGCAAGAAGCACAAGGTGTGGCGCATTGTCAGCAGCGAGTATAATCAGCCCGAGGAGGGCGAGGAGTACGCCATCGAGGGTGAAGCCGCTGACGAGGCAGAGTGTCAGTATGGCCCACAGTGCGCTGTCTGCACCGAGTGCGGCGAGTGTGAGCCCTACAAGGAGAGCCAGCAGCCCACAGAATAAGCTGCGGGCAAACCGAGTTGTGTCCGTAAAACAGCAAGGTCTATTCGCCTCCCTGACGTTTGTCCGGGAGGCTTTTGTCTGATGGTGTTTTTCTGTTTTCAAATAGCGGCATGGCTTGAGGATTATGCCAATTCTCCCGCGAATGATGCTGCGTGGGATACGATCGATTTCAGACCATTGGCAAAAATGATGTACATGGGTAAGATATATGAATAATAAATTGAGAGAAGCATTGAGAGAATACAATTGGGATAACGGATTTGATTTCCCA
>SVPT01000091.1 GCA_015065695.1 Oscillospiraceae bacterium
CGCCCGAACGCTTTGCCTTGCGGTTGCGCCACTGCGCTTCCGATTCCTGTATATGGGCGCAGTCACGCAGCATGATGTTGCACAGGTTGCAGGTGGCGGAGGTGGCGTAAATCGCGCCGCGGAAGCCGTTTTTGTACAGCAGCGGCAGGTTGCCCGAATGGTCAACGTGGGCGTGGGTGAGCAGCACCAGCTCGATGTCCGCGCCGCTGACTGGCAGCTCCTGATTCTCAAACATATCTATGCCCTGCTCCATTCCGCAGTCAACAAGTATGCGCCGTCCGCATATTTCAATAAGCGTACAGCTTCCCGTAACCTCATGGGTCGCGCCGTAGAAGGTTATTTTCATGGCATTATTCTCCTTTGCTTTTGTTCTTTATATATATTTCCCGTATTTTTTGCGTTACTGTTCCTATAATAATTATAACATATGTTTGCAAAATGGGAATAGGTCAGGGTGTATTTTGTTATAGTACAATTTCACCGGCTGTCTGAAAGAAACAGTTTATCTTCTGCCCATTGACTTGGATTTCCCTCTATATAGTTCCAAATAATCCTGTTCACTGCGAATAACATGATCATAAAAACCCTTTTGCCAAACAGGAAAGCCTGCTTTCTTTGAAACAACGCCTTTCACCTGATTGATTACCGTCGAAATCGTAGGGGCGGCCAGACAGGGATAAAGAGGTGCAAACAACCATTTTCTGTAGGCGCAGAAGCGTCAGGTTTTCAAGCGTAAAGTCAGAGGCGCAAGCCTAAAGGGGCGGGCGGGTGGGCGCACAAACCTGAGCAACTGACCGCTCGCACACATCTAAGTCCTATGCGCAAGCCCCACACAGGGCTTCACCCCCCTTGACTTTGCCGCCTGCTGTGGTAAAATTATTTACAGAGGGCGCAATGCCCCTCCAACCCAAAGGAAACAAAAGAAAAAGGAGATCCATCACATGAAAGAAAGAATGACAGGCTTCGTAAGGCACAACAAGGCAAAGGTCATCATCGCGGCGGCACTGGTGGTGCTGATGTTTGCCATGCTGGCATTCACCGGCTGCGAGGGCTGCGCAACATGGCAGCGCTCCTGCAAGACCTTCCAGAGCGAGATGGCTGGCGGTCTCAACCGCACCGTCAACGTCTACGCCTACAACGGCGAGCTTATCGCCACCCACAGCGGCCGCATCGACATCGAGGAAAACGAGAGCAAGGTTCTCTTCGACCTGGACGGCAAGCGTTACATCTACTACAACGCCATTGTTGAGGTAATTGAAAACTAATCACCACAGAACCGCACAACCACAGAATATATAGGGTCAAACCGGTGTGAGGCACAACACTTGCTGCCTTGCGCCGGTTTGTTTGCTTTTTTGCAGGCAGCCGCGCCGAACAGATTATGCGCACAGCGGCATTCCCCTGCATTTTGTGTCACCAAAAAAATACATTTGCCTATTGCAATCATTACTATATTAGTATATAATTAATTGTGAGCATTCACAATTTCTTAAAGATATGGGCGGCTGCGGCAAGTTTTTATGCCCCGGTCTGTCCGTTTTGCGCCCAAATATTGAACGGAGGAATGATTATCCATGAAAAAGACACATCTTCTGGCAGTAGTCCTTGCACTGGTCACCGTCATTGCAATGGTCATGCTTCTGCAGGGCTGTGAGGTGGAAGGAACCGCAAGCTGCAACGGCTGCGCTTCCTGCTCCGACTCCGACGTCTTCTCAAGCTGTGCCGCCTGCATAGACGTTTCAAGTTGCGAGAGCTGCTCTTCCTGCAACAAGGACGAGGAAGCCCCCGAGGAGGACATCGACCGTCAGCCCGTGGACGACGGCAGCGTGACCCCCATTGTTGAGGACACCCCCACCGACCCCACTGAGCCGGCTGTTTCCTCCACCGACACCACCAACCTGAACATCAACATCAGCATCAACGGCGTGGACGTCGATTCTGCCACCGAGCCCACCTCCACCACTACCACCGCGGAATCCACTACCACCACAACTACCACGACCACCACCATTGTCACCACCACAACAACCACTACCACCGCCCCCACCACCGAGGCAACCACCACTGCAGATCCCACTCCCGCAAGCACCGTTGCAATCTCCCTGCCCACCAAGCCGGACGGTTCTGCATTTATCCCCGGCACCAAGGCTGACCTGCCCATGCTCTCCCTGCTGGACGGCCCCACCATGGGCGTTCCCGATGGCAAGGTACTGGCTGTCGGCAGCCGCGCCACCCGCGAGGACACCGTCATCGCCATCTGCAACCCCGCAGGCACCACCATCACCCTGCTGTGCCACAAGGACACCATGCCCGAGACAATCAAGGCAGTTGCTTCCTGCTACCCCACCCGCAACATAAACGTCTACCGCACCGAGCGTGAGTGCTTCATCTGGCTGCGTGACAATTCCAGCTACGCAATCCACAACGGCAGCGATGCTGTACGCATTGACCCGTCCCTTGAGAAGCCCACCTGGATCACCGGTGAGACCACCGCAATGACCACCGATGAACTGAGCGACCTGCAGTACAAGATTGACAACGCACGTCAGTACACCGGCACCCGCGACGGTTTCGTCATCGTTGCCAGCGACATCGACATTCTCCGCTACTTCTGGGGCAAGAAGAGCCCTGCCTACAAGCACATCGGCCCCAAGTATTTCGAGCCTATCCTCAAGACTGAGGACGCAGCGGTTTCCGACAGCGATGTTCCCGCCGAGGACACCCTTACTCCTGTTGCACCGGTTGACACCGCCGCAGACGATACCGCTCCTGTTTCCGACAGTGACGCACCTGTTTCCGGCAGCGATGCTCCCGCAATGGTTGACCTGCCCCTGCTTTCTCTGGTATCCGGCGAGAGCCTTGGTCTGAGCGACGGCATGGCACTGGCACTTGGCGCACGCAATCTGCGTGAGGACGCCATCATTGCAGTGACCAACCCGAAGGGCAGCACCGTACTGCTGTTCTGCCACGCAGACACCACCAACAAGGAGCTGAATGAGGTCGCCGCACTGTACGCCGACCGCCGCCCGCTGGTTTACCGCATGGGTCGTGAGAGCTTCATCTGGCTGCGCGAAGATGCCAGCTACGCGGTACACAACGGTGACAGCACTGTAGCGATTGACCCGGCACTGGACGCACCCAAGTGGGTAACCGGCGGCACCGCAATGAGTGCTGACGCACTGACAGTAGTAAAGGCGAAGTACGAAGAGGCAACTCATTACAACGGCACCCGCGAGGGTTTCCTGATTGTTGCCGATGACAATGACATTCTCCGTTACAACTACGGCAAGCGTGTTGGATAATCGAACAACCGGTTATTGAACAACTGAATGACTGACAAAATCCCCGACAAGACCTGATGGTTTTGCCGGGGATTTTTGTTGTGTGATTATGCTTGTGTGATTGCGTAAAAGTGAAAAACAGAAAGAGCTTTGATTGGCTTTTGGGGGAATGATTGGTAACTTATGCAAGGGGTGCAAGCGTCAGGTTTACAAAGGTAATGACATTCGCACGAGCATAAAAGCCCCCTGTAGGGGCGACCATTGGTCGCCCGCTCTGTGGTGTTTTTCGGGAGCATTGGGTAGGCGCAGAAGCCTTCGGTTACAAAACGTAAAACAGAGGCAAAAGCGTCAAAGGGGCGGGTGGGTGGGCGCACAAACCTAAGCAACTAACCGATTGAACACAAGTAAGACATATGCGAAAACCATGCACAAGGTTTTTGGAGAACACCCGCTGCAAGATTTGCCTGGGGCAAATCTTGACGGAGCTGCGCTGTACCGTCGCGCCCTTATTTGCTCGGACTTAGGTTTCTGCAAACGACAACACGCCCGCACCTTACTGATTTGGTGCGGGCGCAATTTATGCTCTTACTTAATTGGGTTCGTGGGGTTAGGCTTCTGTGGGGCTCTGCCCCACGCCCCGCAACTTTTTAAAAAAAGTTGATTAAAACTTTTCTGTTTGTATAGTTCTCCCTTTACTGCAAATCCTAACACCACAACCACTCGGGAGGATCTTCCAATGAACAACACCTGTATCAAAAATGTCCGCGCTCTCCAGATATTCGATTCCCGCGGTAAACCTACCGTCTTTGCCAGCGTCGAGCTTGCCGGCGGTGCCGTCGGTACTGCCGCCGTTCCCTCCGGTGCTTCCACCGGTATCTACGAAGCCCACGAGCTCCGTGACAACGACGATGCCTACGGCGGCAAAGGCGTCCGCCGCGCCGTCGCCAACGTCAACGGCGAGCTGCGTGACCTGCTCCTCGGTATGGACGCCTCACAGCAGCAGCGCATCGACCGTGCCATGTGTGAGCTGGACGGCACTGCCTACAAGCAACGCCTCGGCGCAAATGCCATTCTCTCCGTATCACTCGCCTGCGCCCACGCCTGTGCCGCTGCCTATGACCTGCCCCTCTACCGCTGGCTGGGCGGTGTCAACGCTGTGCGCTTCCCCGTCCCCATGATGAACATTCTCAACGGCGGTGCCCACGCAGGCAACAACGTGGATATTCAGGAGTTTATGATCGTCCCCCATGCCACCGGTTTTGACGACACAATGCGCATGGCAACCGAGATATACTCCACCCTCGGCAGGCTGCTCAAGCAGAAGGGGCTGTCCACCACCGTCGGTGACGAGGGCGGTTACGCCCCCGACCTCTCCGACGACGAGCAGGCACTCATGCTCATCTGCGACGCCATCGAGGCGGCGGGCTACAAGGCAGGTGGCGAGGGCGGCGTAGGCATCGCCATTGACGCAGCTGCCAGCGAATGGCAGGACGGCGAGGATTATCTCCTGCCCAAAAAGCAGAAGAGAATGAGCCAGGGTCAGCTCATCGGCTGGTTTGAGCGGCTTGCGGGGCAGTACCCCATCGTGTCCATCGAGGACCCGCTTGGGCAGGAGGATATGGCGGGCTTCCGTGAGATAACACAGCGGCTGAAGGGCGTGCAGATTGTCGGCGATGACCTCTTCGTCACCAACTGCGAGCGTCTCCGGCTGGGCATTTCGGAGGGTGCGGGCAACGCAATCCTCATCAAGCCCAACCAGATCGGCACCCTTTCCGAGACGCTGGCGGCGGTGCGCATGGCACAGACTGCCGGCTGGGGCACCATCATCTCCCACCGCAGCGGCGAGACCGAGGACACCACCATTGCCGACATCGCCGTCGGTGTCAACGCGGGGCAGATAAAGACAGGCGCACCGGCACGCAGTGACCGCGTTGCCAAGTACAACCGCCTGCTTGCCATCGAGGGCATGGAGCATCATATGTAAATGATAAAAGCAAAAGCCAAAAAAGGGGAAAGGAAGAAATGACACTGTTATGGGAATACGCGCGGGCATTCGCATTGGGCGGCTTGCTGTGCGTAATCGGTCAGATATTGATTGACAAGACCAACTGGACGCCCGGGCGCATACTTGTCACCTATGTGACGGTGGGTGTGCTGCTTTCGGCACTGGGGCTGTACGACTATCTGGTGGACTTCGGCGGTGCAGGCGCGACTGTGCCGCTAACCGGCTTCGGCCACACGCTGGCGCAGGGTGCGCGGCGGGAGGTGCAGGAGCGTGGCTTCCTCGGCATATTCACCGGCGGCGTAACCGCTGCTGCGGCAGGCATAACTGCTTCGGTGGTGTTCGGTTATCTGGCGGCATTATTCGCAAAGCCCAAGGACAAGCGATGAGTTCTTAATAACTTGTACGGCAACAGATAAAGAAAATATAAATAAAAGTTAGCAATTTGTTCATTTTTATTTGTTGGCATTATAGTATAATTGGAACAAACACACCCACTAAGCGGCGGCAGCCGCATCATCTGTGGGAGAGAGAGGGTTTATTATGGAGCTTAAAGGTTCACGCACAGAAGCCAATCTGATGGCAGCGTTCGCCGGCGAGTCGCAGGCAAGAAATAAATACACCTACTACGCATCCCGTGCCAAGAAGGACGGCTACGAGCAGATTGCCGCACTCTTCCTCGAGACTGCCGAAAACGAGAAGGAGCACGCAAAGCTGTGGTTCAAGCTGCTTCACGGCGGTATTCCCGACACCGCAGCCAACCTGCAGGACGCAGCAGGCGGCGAGCACTACGAGTGGGAAGAGATGTATGCCGAGTTTGCCCGCGTTGCACGCGAGGAGGGCTTTGACTACATCGCCAACCTCTTTGACGGCGTTGCAGCCATCGAGCGCGAGCACGAGGAGCGTTACCTCAAGCTGCTGGAGAATGTTGAAGGCGGCGTAGTATTCACCCGCGATGGCGATGCCATCTGGAAGTGCCGCAACTGCGGTCACATTCACATCGGCAAGGCTGCCCCCGAGGTATGCCCTGTCTGCGCACATCCCAAGGCATTCTTTGAGGTAAAGGCAGAGAATTATTAATCTGCCGCTCTGCCCTGTCTGCGCCAAACAGTGGGGCAGGTTAATATTGCTTACATGAGAGTGCGATTTTCTCATTGTTTTATCTCCTTTTCAATGTACCTGCAGGAAAGGCATTGTGCGAACGTAAAAAGCACGATGCCTTTCCTGTTTTTTCACATATTACCTGAAACGATAACAGCTAAATGCTGTAGCCCTGCTTCCTTAAGGAATAATAATTGGAGAAATTGTCGATTATGCCATAAGCCGCTTGCAATATTCCGAAAAAGATGCGATAATGGACACAAGCGTGCCCTGCACAAGGGCGTGCCGGCATTGCCAGACAACCGAACCACCTCGCTTTACCGCCGCAGGGCGGAGCGAAAAATATATTGAAGGAGCTGTATCATGGAACATACTCCCAACCGGCTTTGCGCTGTTGTCCTCGCCGCCGGCGAAGGAAAACGAATGCGTTCCAGCAAGCCCAAGGTAATGCTGGAGGTACTGCTCAAGCCCATGCTTGGCTGGGTGCTTGATGCCGCCCGCGGCGCAGGGGTAGAAGACCTGTGCGTTGTCACCGGACATCTGGAGGAGCAGATCAAGGCCTACCTTGGCGACACCGCCGAGACGGTCACCCAGCACGAGCGCAAGGGTACCGGTCACGCCGTCATGATGGCGCGTGACTTCCTTGAACGCCACCGTGGCGGCAAGGTGCTTATCGCCTGCGGCGATGCACCCTTCCTTTCTTCCGAAACCATCACCCGCGCACTGGAGCAGCACAACGCCCGTGGCGACGCTGTGACGGTCATCTCCGCAACGCTTGACGACCCCTACGGCTACGGACGCATTATCCGCAGTGCCACCGGTGCGGTCAAGGCCATTGTGGAGCAGAAGGAGGGCACTCCCGAGCAGCTTGACGTCCACGAGGTCAACTCCGGCGCATACTGGTTCAACGTAGACACCCTGCTCGAGGTACTCAATCCTGACCATCTGGCAGCCAGCGGCATCACCGGCGAGCATTATCTCACCGATGCCGTCGCCGCCATCATCTCCATCGGCGAGGGCGCAGGCGCATACGCCGCCCACGACAAGGAAGTGGTCATGGGAGCCAACACACCCGTACAGCTTCACAATCTGGGTGAGCTGGCACGCACCCGCATCATCAGCGACCATCTGGAGAGCGGAGTCAACATTCCCTGCACCGATGGCGTTATCATCGGTCCGGACGTTGTCATCGGCTCGGACAGCACCATACTTCCCGGCACGGTAATCACCGGACGCACCGTCATCGGTGACGGCTGTCTTATCGGCCCCACCTCGGTCATTGACAATTCAACCATCGGCAACAAGGTTTGCATCAACGCCTCTCAGGTACGGGAATCCACCGTACAGGAGGGCACAGATATTGGTCCTTACTCGCAGGTACGCCCCGGCTGCACCGTGGGCACCGGTTGCCACATCGGCAACTATGTGGAGCTGAAGAACACCACCGTCGGCGACAGCACTTACATCTCCCATATGTCCTACATCGGTGACTGCGATGTTGGCTCTGAGGTAGACATCGGTTTCGGCAGCGTCACCGTCAATTATGACGGCATCAACAAACACCGCTGCTCCATCGGTGACCGCTCGATAATCGGCTGCAACACCAACCTTATTGCGCCGGTACATCTTGGAGCCAATACTGTTACCGCAGCGGGTACCACCGTCACCGAAGATATTCCTGACGGAGCTATGGCGATAGGTCGTCCGCACACAACGGTCAAGGACGGCTGGTATCAGAAGAAATTCGGCGGCAGGAAATAGTCCTGCATCAGTGATATAAAAAACCAATCGGGTGCCTCGGGGCACCCACGACAATCAAAATCGGGGGTAATTTTCAAATGAATGTTCGCGGCAAAGGCATCAAGATCTTCGCAGGCAATTCCCTTCCCGGTCTCGCCTCCTCCATCGCAAAGGAGCTGGGTATACAGACCGGTCTGTGCGAGGTCGGCAAGTTTGCTGACGGCGAATGCTCTGTCAGCATCGGTGAATCGGTTCGCGGCATGGACTGCTTCATCATTCAGTCTACCTGCGCACCCGTCAACGACAATCTGATGGAGCTGCTTATCATGGCAGACGCTCTGCACAGGGCTTCCGCCTCCCGCATCACCGCCGTTATTCCCTACTACGGCTACGCACGGCAGGACCGCAAGGCAAAGTCCCGCGATCCCATCTCCGCCAAGCTGGTTGCCGACATGATTTCCGTTTCCGGCATCGACCGCATTATGACTATGGATCTGCACGCACCGCAGATTCAGGGCTTCTTCAATATGCCTCTTGACCATCTGGTTGGCTCTCCCGTACTTGCCAAGTATTTCCGCGACATGGTCAACGAAGACAGAGAAAACTTTGTCTGTCTTTCTCCCGATGTCGGCAGTGTCGGTCGTGTCCGTTCCTTCACCCACAACCTGTTTGACTGCCCCATCTCCATCGTTGACAAGCGCAGACAGCGTGCCAACCAGTGCCAGGTCATGAACCTCATCGGCGACGTAAAGGGCAAGAAGGTACTTATCGTTGATGACGTAGTTGACACCGCCGGCACTCTGTGCAACGCTGCCGAGGCAGCCATGCAGCACGGTGCTTCCGAGGTTTACGCCGCAGCCACCCACGCTGTACTTTCCGGCCCCGCCTGCGATCGCATCATGGCCTCCCCCATCAAGGAAATGGTACTGCTGGACAGCGTTCCTGTTCCTCCCGAGAAGATGATCAGCAAGTTCAAGATTCTCTCCACCGCCGATTACATTGCCAACGCCATCACCTGCGTACACGAGGATCTGCCCCTTTCCCCGATGATCGACCGTATGTTTGTCGAGGCAACCGACGACGAAACCGCCAAGGCAGGTCAGTATTGATTGACCCGGCGCAGTTAATTCATTGACGCACTTGACTAAGATACTTATAGCCCGCCACGGTCAGACCGACATGAACGCCAAGGGTGTTATCTGCGGTCTCACCGATGTTCCGCTCAACGAGCGGGGATTGGAGCAGGCAGAGCGTCTGGCTGACGCGGCAGAGGGACGGGGCATAGAGGTAATACTCTGCTCCCCCATGCTGCGGGCACAGCAGACGGCGGCTGCCGTTTCCCGCCGTTTAGGGCTGCCGATAATCACCGAGCCGCTGCTCATGGAGCAGGACTACGGCGAATTTGAGGGCAAGGATCGTCTGACCGAGGGATTTCTCTTCTGCAAGCGCAATCTTGCCTGCCGCTGCCCGGGCGGCGAATCGGCACTGCAGGTAGCCCACAGGGTATACAGTCTGCTGGACGACGTAGCACAGCGTTACGCGGGAAAGACGGTACTGCTGGTTTGCCACGGAGGTCTGGCTCGTGTCATGCGCACCTACTTCATTGACATGACCGCCGACCAATTTACCGCCTACGTCATGGACAACTGTCATCTGGAGGAATACACGCTGTAGGGCGGGTTTCCGAAGGGGCTGCGCGGCGGATTTCGGTAATATTCGCCAAACTATTGACGTATAGTATAATCAAATACTGCCTAACGAGGGCGGGGTATCGTATGATATCCCGCCAAATGCCGTCTGTCTGGTTTTTGGGGTGGGCACATAAAGCCTTGCCCCTCTTCCCTATGTAATGGCAACATATATTTCAGGTGCAGACGCAAGGCGGGCGGGCGCACCTTACTGATATTTCTGCAAACGCGACGCGCGTTCCCCGTATGAGCGACCATCGGTCGCCCGCTCTGCGATACGTTTTACGGGCGCAGAAACAGAGGCTCAAGCGTATAAGAAGCAAATTCCCCTTTGTCCTCACTCAACAACTATCTTCCACAGGTGCAGACGCGTCAGGTTTTCAAGCGTAAATACATTCGCGCAATCGTCAAAGGGGCGGGCGGGCGCACCTTACTGATATTTCTGCAAACGCGACGCGCGTTCCCCGTAGGGGCGACCATCGGTCGCCCGCTCTGCGATACGTTTTACGGGCGCAGAAACAGAGGCTCAAGCGTATAAGAAGCAATTCCTCTTTGTCCTCACTCAAC
>SVPT01000092.1 GCA_015065695.1 Oscillospiraceae bacterium
AAGCAAACAGGGCAGCCGCACAGCAGTTGTGCGGCTGCCCTTTCCAAAACAAGCAGCAAAATTGTGGTCAGCCGCCGATGAGCACGTCCATCACCAGCATCAGGCAGAAGCCTGTCAGTATGGCATAGGTTGCGCCCCGCTGACTGCCATGGGCATGGGTCTCGGGTATCATCTCGTCACTGATGATGTACAGCATGGTGCCTCCCGCAAAGGCAAGGGCAAAGGGCAGCACTGCCGCCGATATATTGACCACGAAATAGCCTATCAGCGTGCCGACAACTTCGATTGCGCCTGTGGCAGAGGCGATGAGCAGCGTCCTGCGCCTGCTGATGCCTGCCGCAAGCATGGGGGCGATGATGACCATGCCCTCCGGGATATTCTGCAGGGCGATACCGCCCGCGATGGTCAGGGCGTCTGCCGTGTTGCCCGAGCCGAAGCCCACGCCTGCGGCTATTCCCTCGGGGAAGTTGTGTATGGCAATTGCCAGCACAAACAGCAGTATCTTGTTGAGCTTCTCAGCGGAGGCGGGGTGCTTTTCCTCTCCACCGCCGCTCAGATTATGCAGATGGGGCATCAGCTTGTCGATAAGATTGAGCACCACTGCGCCGCAGAAGATGCCTACTACGGTAACGACCACGCTGCCGCTTTCCATTGAGGGAATGATAAGCCCCATCACTGCCGCCGAAAGCATTACGCCCGCGGCAAAGCCGAGGATTATATCGCTGATGCGGTGGGAAACCTTACCGACGACAAAGCCGATAATCGCACCTATTAGCGTAGCTCCTCCCACTCCGAGGGCTGTCAACAGTACCATTTTCATTTTTTCTTCCTCCTTTTTCTGTTGCTGTGTTATCTGTCTTTAGATGTGCCGCATACTATATAAGATGACGCAAAGCAATATTGCCTATAAATTTTACAAACGGGAATGATTATATGAAAGCCTGTCTGCTAACCCGAACACTTATACGCATCTTCGTCAGGGACAATGCCGGCGAGAAAAACGAAGCCGCACAGACGGCTGTGCGCGGCCGCTATGCATCGCTTGCCGGCGGCACCGGCATTGCCGCCAACTGTCTGCTGTTTCTCATAAAGCTGACGGTGGGTCTGGTTTCCGGCTCGGTCGCCATTATCGCCGATGCATTCAACAACATATCCGACGCAGGCTCTGCCATCGTGACCCTGCTGGGCTTCCGTATGTCTGCCCGCCATGAGGACAGCAAGCACCCTCTCGGTCACGGCAGACTGGAATATATCAGCGCGTTCATCGTTGATATACTGATTATTCTTGTGGGTGCGGAGCTGCTTGGCTCTTCCATCAACAAGATTATTAACCCCGAGCTGCCGCAGGTCAGCACAGCGGGACTGATACTGCTGGGGGCAGGCATACTCGTCAAGCTGTGGATGTACTTTTTCTACCGCACCATCAGTATCCGCATAAACTCCTCTGCCATACGCGGAGCGTCGCTGGACAGCATCTCCGATGTTGCCGCCTCCTCGGTGGTGCTTGGCTCTGCGCTGGTTTCCCGCTTTGCGGGTGTGGCACTGGACGGCTGGGCGGGACTTCTTGTGGCGGCGTTTATCATCTTCACCGGCGTCAAGGCGGCAAAAGAGACCATCGAGCTGCTGCTGGGTGCATCACCCGACCCGAAGCTTGTGGCGGAGATATACGACTTTGTCAGGGAGTATCCCGATGTTATCGGCATACACGACCTGATGGTGCATGATTACGGTCCCGGGCGGCTGATAATCACCCTGCACGCCGAAGTGCCCGAGGACACCAACCTGCTTGCCGCCCACGAGGTTATTGACGGCATCGAGAGGGACATGAAGGAGCATTTCGGCGGCGTGGTCACCATACACATCGACCCCATGGCGGTGGGTAATCAGCGTGTGGGTGAGATGCGCGCCATGGCAGAGCAGTGCGCCCTAGAGATAGACCCCGCTTTCTCCATTCACGATTTCCGCATGACGGCCGGTGAGAATCTTGTCAATCTGGTGTTTGACCTGTGCATACCCACCGACAGCAAGTACAGCGACGATGAAGCCGCGGCTCTGGTTGCCGCCCGCATATCGGAAAAGCAGCCGCAATGCAGGGTATTCATTCAGGCAGAACACCCCTTTGTTTAAGCCATCTGCGGCTTGTGTTACAACATCACAGTGAGAAATGGGCGGCCAGCCATCGTGCGGGGCCGTCCTCTTCGTTGCTGAGGCATACCTCGTCTGCGATGCTCTTCACCTCGTCCAGCGCATTGGCAACGGCAATGCCAATGCCGCAGCCGGTCAGCATATCCACATCGTTGCGGTCATCACCAAAGGCGGCAATCTCGTCCATGGCAATGCCATAATGCTCCGACAGCAGCTCCAGCGCACGCAGCTTGGTGGCCTGCTCGTCCATTATCATTGCCACCACGTTTTCCGAAAGCCTGACGTACAGCCCGCTGTCCAGATACTGCTCCAGTGCCTGCGCCGCCTCAAGGGAGCGGGCTTCCACCAGCAGCTTGTCGGCGGTTTTGCCCTGAAGCATGGCAAAATCCTCGGTGTGGGTGTACTCGATGCCCCGCCAGATGGTGGCGGCATCGAAGTTGGCGCAGATGCTGTCCTCAAACTCCGCGGCGATGTGCAGCTCAGGCTGTGCCTGCAGCATACGCCGCACTATCTGATAGGGTTGCTGCACAGGGAAGCCCATACGCTCCCCCTCCATGCCGTGAATCACTGCGCCGTTGTGGAAGATGCCGATGTCGTACCGCACAAAGGGCAGGAAATCCCTCACCGCACGAACGGGGCGGGCTGTGGCAACGGCAAACAGCACCCCTGCGCTGCGCAGCCGCTCGGTTATCTCCATTGTGTATTCGGATAAGGTTTTGTCGCCGCGCAGATATGTGCCGTCAAGGTCGGTGACCACCATGCGTATGTGCTTTTTCTCTGTGCTGCTGTGCATATTACACTCCCTCCTGTACCTTCTTCTTTGTTTCCATTATAGCGCAGAGTTGCAGGATTTTCAATGCAGACAAAAATGCAGCCCGACAGCGAAAATGCAATCGCTGTCGGGCTGGCTTTATTTTTTCATTATGCTCTTTCTGCTCTTTGCGTTATGCTCTGATGTCCACATAGCCGGTGAGAAGCACTTCGGGGGAGAAGTACATTCCGCCGCCTCTGCAGCCGAAGGTGAAGTAGGTCTTGTCGGTTTCGTCAGCGTTAAGCACCTTGGCGATGTGAATGGTTACGGTTTCGCCTGCGCCGATGAATGGGATATAGTTGTTATTGCGCTCGCCGCCGTGTACGTCGTAATACTCCATCTCGCCAAAGCCACCGATGCTGCTGTAGCGGACAGTGTCGGTACGGTCATCTGCGTCAAGCATGGCGCGGTCGGTGTAGCTGTCGCAGGCACGGAAACCGTCGGCATAAGGCTCTATGCCGCAGAATTCGGCAAAGTAGAGCAGGTCGCGGCAGTCGGTCTCTCTGCTGTTGGTCACCTCAACGGTGACGTATGCCAGCTTCTGCTCAATCTCTGTGGTGTAGAGAATCTCGTTGAGGGTATTGACGCCGTCACCGGTATCGACAAAGCTGACTCTGTTTTTGACGAGCTTTCCGTTTTCGTCCACAGCGGCAGCCATCTCTCTGTCGATGTACTGCGGGTCAAGCAGGGAGTAGTCGTCCAGATACTGCACATCGGTAACCTTGACGGAGATGCCTTCATAGCCTTCCCTGTGCGCCTCGTAGATAGAGAAGCTTTCGCCGATGCTGTGGGTGTTTGCAAGCTGCTCCGCAGTTGCGGTGTACTCTGTAGGAAGCTGCTCATCAAGTACCCTGACCTCCTCGGTCAGGCTGCTCAGGGTGCGCATATTGCTGCGTGTTGCGCCGGTGTCAATGATTGTCATATTCTCGGCAAAGCTGATGGCATCTTCCATGGTGATGTCCTCGCCCGCATAGACTATCATTACCTGCCAGTATTCGGGCAGAGCGATGTACAGTCTTTTGTCAAAGCCCAGACGGCTGTCGTCTGTGTCCTGCACCTGCACTGCTGCAGCATCGCGACCGGCAATTGTCAGCTCATCGGCAGACAGCACATAGCGTTCAATCAGCGGCAGATTCTCAATGGAAATCTCGCTGTCCATTGCCACCAGCTCGACGGACAGACCGCCCTGCCAGGGGGTCTCGGGATTGGAATACTTCCAGCCCTCATCGATCAGTGTCAGTCCCTCGGGCAGCCAGCCGGGCTGCACCTTGAGCGAAGGCAGTGCTTCGGGAATCTCTGTTTCGGCAACTGCCACAGCGGCAAAGCCGTAATCGCCCTGCTTTTCGGTGTGCAGGTTGAGCATACGGACAGTAAAGGCGGAGGCACCAACCACCAGTGCTGCTGCGGCGGCAACGGCGGCTGCTTTCAGCCAGAATGCCTTGCCTTTTCTTTCTCTTGTTTGCTTTGCGTCAAAAATCTTCATTTGTCTTTCCACCTCTTGCCCGACCATGCTGCGGATACTCTCCGGCATGGCGGGAAATTCCTTTCTCAGATTATAAAGCTTCATATATCCTCTTCCTCCAATGCTTCCCGCAGGCGTGCCCGGGCACGCAGCAGGCGGTTTTTGATTGCGCTTTCGGTGGTATGCTCTATCTGTGCTATCTCCCGGATGCTGTAGCCCTCGGCATAGCACAGTGTCACTGCCAGCCGCATATCCTCCGGCAGCTCCGAGACCGCCCGATAGAGCGGGGAATAGTCCGGCGCGGCACTGTCTGCCTGCTCCGATATATCCTCCAGCGGTACCAGCCGTTTTCTCTGCCGCATTATGGCATAGCACTCGTTGATGAGGATTCGGGTGAGCCATGTCTTTGCGTACCGCTCGTTTTTCAGGGTGTGCAGTGAGGCAAAGGCCTTTACGACAGCCTCCTGTATTGCATCAGCACAGTCGGCATCGCTGCGCAGCAGGCTCTTTGCCACGCGGTACATACTTTCCTGCGAGGTCATTATCAGCTCGCCCAGTTTTTCCTTATCCATAGGGCAGAATTATCCTTTCACATGGGGTATCCTTTCCGTCGGCCGACTTTGTGTTTTCACCTATTAGATGCACGAAATGGGCGTTTGGTCTCATGTATTTTTTTCCTTTTGTTTTTCTCGCTGTTTTTTTCATGTTTTCATTATAGCATAAAGCAGAAGCAGCACCGCAGGTGTGCATTTATTACCATCTGGATTCAATACAGACGGTGCTTTTTATACCATAGGGCGGGGATTGCTCCCGCCGCTAATCTAAACAAATGCCGCAGCACCAAATTAATGATGCTGCGGTTAACGATTCGATAAATTGGGGGTTATCTAAGGGGTTATCTAATAAGATCTTTTTAAACCAGATTACACAAATCCGACAAATCACTAATTCTTTGTTTTCCAATGCCTATACCCCAAAAATTCAGTCCAACACTTTCTGCGCACTTCATATCGCTCAATGAATCTCCACACATAAAAGATTCTTCCAAATTGATTTCCGGATATTTCCTTATTGCCTGCTTTATTAGCCCACTTCTCGGCTTGCAACAATCACATTGTTCGGTTCGTGCATGAGGGCAATAAAAAACATCCAAAATACTAATATCATTTTCTATGAGTAACGCCAAAAGCTTGCTATTAAATTCATGATATTGCTCTATCGAAATAATTCCCTCTCCAATGATATATTGATTGGTTACAATAATTATTTCATACCCTTTTTCTTTCAAATATTTCATTCCCCGAATTGCTCCCGGCAATATCTCCGGATATTGAATCTGAATCCAAACATCATCTGGATAATCACGGTTAATCGTTCCATCTCTATCTAAAAAAGCAACTTTCATTATATTCTCTCGCTTCCTTATGTAGTATCATTATAAGGTGCAGTTTGCTATTTACAATTTGCATATATGTATTTCTTTATCAACAAAAACCACTTCACCATCATTTATACGAATAACTTAGCATTTTTTGCTCATATCGAATTGATTATACTACGGAGATAACATGGTTTCAATATCCGAAGTGTTTTCGGCGGGAGCAAGCCCCCGCCCTACGATTGACTTTTTGTTTTCCCTTGCTTTTCTATGTTTTCATTATAGCATAAAGCAGAAGCAACACCGCAGGTGTGCATTTATTACCATCTGCATTCAAGACAGACGGTGCTTTTTATACCGTAGGGCGGGGGCTTGCTCCCGCTGCTAACCTGAACAAACTGCCGCAGCACCAAATGAATGGTGCTGCGGTTAACGATTGCATAACACATATACACAATGCCACTTACAATTGCAATTTATCCATAAATCCGTATCTTATTTTTTAGTTATAAAGTTAACTCCTTTTTTTCTTCATGTCTCTTCCGTCAACTACAAATATGTCTCTTATTTTATTTCTTCCCACTTTAATTCAGAATACAATTCCCCAGTCTCGGCAAAACAGAGAACACATTCGGCAACTAAATCTAAATTATTGAGCGCATTTCTCTTGAGAACCGGTGTTTGCCCGCCGATATTTACAGGAGCATCTTCTTGTGATGTAGCATATTCAGGATTGACCGGCTGATACATATGAGCAGTCCCATCGTCATCCCATGTATTAAAAGCAAGTGCAGCCCAACCATTACATATATCAACCGAAAGGAAATCCTCTTCCCCATATTCATCCAACGCTAACCATGCGGAACTACAGCAATTTTTTTGAATATTGTTTACTAATTCGCTCACTGTTTCTCTTGTAATCGGATTACCCTCATTATTTAAAAATCTAATAGAAAATTCCTCCACGCTAATCACCTCATACTTTAAAGCATTTGAAACCAATTAAGTAAACTTCCGATTTGTCAAACTGATTGTATCACGGTTGCAAGGTATTATCAATATTTGTATTGTGGCACATTTCAGCATGGTGGCATATTTCGGCGGGAGCAAGCCCCCGCCAACGATTATGGTTATTTTTTGTGCGCATAAATTCCTTGAAAGCCGGCGGTGTTAAAGGGTGCTTTCTCTTGCTTTTTTTGCAGACTGGTCTGTTGTCCCGTACCGTAGGGCGGGGGCTTTTTGTTTTCCCTTGCTTTTCTATGTTTTCATTATAGCATAACAGAAAAACAGCACCGCAGGAAAGATTTTTTTCCTGCGGTGCTGCTGTTTTTTCGATATATTATAGCAAAGACTGCCTGATCAATCATTGCCTCCCAGACCGGCATTGAGCTTTTTCACGTTGTTTCTGGCAACGAAGAACATAACTGTCCAGACAACCGTAAAGCTTGCCGCGAAGATGCCGAAGTAACTGATAAAGCCCATGACGGTGTGCTCCATCCAGCAGGTGACGTAGGCGATGGGCAGCATCAGCAGAGAAATGACGAGGAAGTATATGCCTGTCTGCCTGACTATGCCCCAGTTTTCCTTATCCCAGATGACCGAAGCACCCCCAAAGCCTGCCCCCAGCAGTGCGCACAGCAGCGTCTGGACGATAACTGCCGTCAGCTCACTGCCAAGCTGCTCTGTAAGCTGCGGCACACAGGGCAGCAGCTCCTTCATGCCCATGCTCAGGGAAATGCCTATGGTGATAAGATGACCGATGGTGATTCCCATAGGGATACCGATAAGTCCTCGCTTGATAATCTCTTTCATAATTAGCCTCCTCATACTCCTAATAATCTTTTGATTCCAGCTACATACCTTCTTGACACATAGGTCACAGTGCCATCGGAGAGTTTGACACATATAGTTCCTGTGATGCTCATATCAAAGCAGGCAGCCTTTTTCAGGTTGATTATCTCCGAATTTGATATGCGGACAAACTGCCGTCCGTCCAGCCGCTCCTCTGCCTCGTACAGCCGCAGACGCAGGGTGTACTCGTCCTTGGTTGTGGCGGCTATGGTTTTGCCGCTGTCGGCGTAGATGCGGATTATTTCCTGCGGCTCCAGCACCTCCACCAGACCGTCCCGCGTGCCAGAGATTATCTGCGACTGTTCCTCCGAAAGCTTTCGCACGATTTCACTGACTGTTTCGTTCATAGCGGCTGTCAGTATCACCACCTTGGGTTCGGGATATGCGCTGTCAAGCTTTACCTCGATCTCCATTGGAACACCTCCTTCCTTGTGTCTGTATTATAGGAATTTGAGTGGGCTTCTTCAACCGTTTTGCGACAGTCGGTCGTTTTTGCATCATAGGTGGTCATTATCGGCGGGTCGACCGACCGTCAGAACAGGCAATATCAAAAGTGCCCCGCCAAACGGCGAGGCACTGCGGGTGCATGATTTAGAACAGGTCGCTTACAGGAACATACTCCAGAGCAAGGCTCTGTGCGACGTTTCTGTTGACGCACTTGTGGTCGTAGATGTTGATGCCGTTGGCAAGACCGGGATCCATCTTTGCGGCGGCTTCCAGTCCATTGTCAGCCATCTTCAGACCGTAGCTGAAGGTTGCGTTGGAAAGGGCAACGGTGGAGGTGTAGGGCACTGCACCGGGCATATTGCCAACGCAGTAGTGAACAACACCCTCTTCAATGAATACGGGGTTGTCGTGGGTGGTGACGTGGGAGGTCTCGCAGCAGCCGCCCTGGTCGATGGCGATGTCAACGATGACCGCGCCCTTCTTCATCAGCTTGAGATGCTCCTTGCGCACCAGCTTGGGGGTAGCACCGCCGGGAACAAGCACCGAACCGATGACCAGATCGGCCTCAGCAAGGCTCTTGCGGATATTGTACTCGGTGCTGTAGAGGGTGGTGACAGATGCGCCGAACACGTCCTCAAGGTATGCCAGACGGTTGAGGTTGATGTCCAGCAGGGTAACCTGTGCGTCAATACCGACAGCAGCCTTTGCCGTATAGGTACCGGCGACACCGCCGCCGATGATGACAATCTTGCCGCGCTCTACGCCGGGCACGCCGCCCAGCAGAATACCACGACCGCCGAAGCTGCGCTCGATGTACTTTGCACCCTCCTGAATACTCAGGCGGCCTGCAATCTGGCTCATGGGACGCAGGCAGGGCAGGTTGCCGGCGTTGTCGGTGATGGTCTCAAATGCCACAGCCTTGACACCGCGCTGCATCAGCGCATCGGTAAGCTGGGGGTTGGGGGCAAGGTGGAGATAGGTGTACAGAATCTGATCCTTGCGGAGCAGACCGTACTCACAGGGCTCCGGCTCCTTTACCTTAACAACCATATCGGCGCGCTCAAACACCTCAGCGGGGGTATCCAGAATCTGCGCACCGGCAGCTACATACTCTTCATCAGTGAAGCCTGCGCCCTCACCGGCGCGGGTCTCAACAAACACCTCGTGACCTCTCTCAACGAATGCAGCAACATTGCTAGGGGTCAGACCAACGCGGTACTCGTGGTTTTTCAGCTCTTTTGTGGTTCCGATCTTCATAGCGTTTTTCTCCTTATCAAATTTGCGCTTTATATGTGCGCTTGCTCAGAAAAATCATTGTCGGAAAAATTATTGATTGTATTATGACATCATCGGGGGCAATTTGCAAGAATTTTCGTTTCCATATTGGGCTTGTTCACAAGATGTTTACTTTTTGGGGTGTTTGTGGTATGCTATAGGGTGTTTTTATTCCTTGCACAGCAGCACAATGCAATCGAATCGGAGTGTGAACAATGAAGCATGATATACAGTACAGAAAACACCGCCGCGCGGTTTTCCTCAAGGGACTGCGGGACGGTATTCCTATTGGTCTGGGCTATCTGGCAGTTTCCTTCTCTCTGGGCATCGCGGCGCGCAACGCCGGGCTTACCCCTTTCCAGAGTGCCCTTGCCAGCTTCCTCTGCAACGCCTCTGCGGGTGAATACGCCGGCTTTACCGTCATTGAGGCGGGCGCGAGCTTCCTTGAGATGGCACTTGTGACACTCATCGCCAACGCAAGGTATGTGCTGATGAGCTGTGCCATGAGCCAGCGCATCTCCCCGCAGACCAGGCTGCGCCATCGCCTGCTGATGAGCCACTACGTCACCGACGAGCTTTTCGGCATCGCCATTGCCCGCCCGGGCTATCTCGACCCCGCCTACACCTACGGCGCGGTGCTGTTTGCCGCACCCTGCTGGGCGGGCGGCACCGCACTGGGCACTCTGGCAGGCAACCTGCTGCCCCTGCGGCTGGTAAGCGCATTCAGCGTAGCCCTGTACGGCATGTTCCTCGCGGTCATCATTCCCCCCGCCCGCAAGAGCAAGGTCATTGCAGGGCTTATCCTCTTCTGCTTTGCCGCAAGCTGGGCGGCTTCCGCACTGCCTGTGGTTTCGGAGATTTCCGGCGGCACACGCACCATCGTGCTGACGGTCATCATCTCCGCGGCGGCGGCATTGCTCTTCCCCCGCAAGCCGGAGGAGTTTTCCGGCGGCACTGAATCCCCCACAGA
>SVPT01000093.1 GCA_015065695.1 Oscillospiraceae bacterium
GGAGCACCCTCTACAGCAGCCTCTTCAACGGCCTCAGCAGCCTCGGGAGCAGCCTCTACAGCAGCCTCTTCTACGACCTCAGCGGCCTCAGCAGCAGCGGGAGCAACAGCAGCAGCGGCAGCAGCGGCAACAGGAGCAGCAGCAACAGCCTCAGCGGCGGGAGCAGCCTCTACAGCGGGAGCAGCAGCCTCAGTGCCGGGCTTGACGAAAGCCAGACCAGCCTTGGCAAGCTTCTTTGCGCCGGCCATGCCCATGGCAATGATGATAGCAACAACAACGTGAACGAGAATGTCGATGAACTGGTTGCCAATGGGAACGAACACGGTTGCGATGGTGTCGATGAGAACAAAAATGAGGGAAGCAGTGAGCCAGCCGCGCTTATTGCGGGAGCCAAACCAACCGAGTACGTACACGATCCAGGTAGCAATAGCGAGGACAGAGCAGATAAGGAGACCAATGCCGCCGAATTCGATACCGAGAACTGCCAGCAGGTAAGGAATGGTAGCAGTAAAGAGGAAATACTTACCGGTACCGAGTACATACATCAGTACGTTGACTGCAGTGAGCAGTGCCAGTGCGCCGATGACGGAGCGTGCAGTCTTAAAGTTCTTGACTGCTTTTACGATGGTCTTGTCGTTCATGGGAAATCACCTTTCTTTTTTGTTTTATGTCGCAATATTCAATTAATGAATAAAACCAACATTGTTACTTATACCACAGAGAAAATGGCTTGTCAAGGCAACAAAGCATAATTTACGGCAGTTTATTAATAAATTATTAAAGAAGCAGCCGAAACAGCCAAAAACGGCGCGAAACACAGCGCAAACGAAAAGCACAGAAAGGGTAATATATAATGAAAAGGATGTATCCTGACCGAGAAACGGCAGAAGCCCTGCTTGCCGAAGCCGAGCGGTGCAATCCCGGTCCGTGGGGCGACCACAGCCGCATTGCCGCGCACTGCGCACAGCGCATAGCGGAGGCTTGCCCCGACATGGACAGCGAGAAGGCATATATCCTCGGTCTGCTGCACGATATAGGGCGAAAATTCGGCGTAAAGCACCTTGGACACGTCTATGACGGCTACAAATATATGCTCTCGCTGGGCTATGACGATGCCGCCCGAATATGCCTGACCCACTCCTTCAACACGCAGGAGATGCACACCTACATCGGCAGATTCGACATTCCTGACGAGCAGCAGCACGAGCTGGAAAGGGCACTGCAGGCGGCGCGGATTGACGATTACGACCGGCTCATTCAGCTTTGCGATGCCCTCGCAGGCAGCGAAGGTGTCCTTGACATAGAAGAGCGAATGGCAGACGTAAAGATGCGTTACGGCTCATATCCGCAGGAAAAGTGGGACACCAATCTTGCGCTCAAACGATACTTCGAGGACAAGGCAGAAGTGAATATATATACACTCACCCGCAAATAAACACAAAGCGACACCCGCACCCCAATGTTGAGGCGCGGGTGTTGTTCTATATATTTATGTAAACGTATAATTGCCTCTCCCCTGCCCTATCTCTTCCTGAAGAGAATCAGCTCGGGATTTGCGCCATAGGCTTCGTAACGGCTGACCAACAGGAAGTCGGTGCCTGCCACCAAACCGAAGCATTTGTCGCTGCCGTCACATTCCACCTGTGTGCCAAGGTACACCTTGCTGTCGTCCAGCAGCTTCATCTGCTGTCCGTTGGGCATGGGATAGGCGAGGTTTACATAAGCACCGCACAGGCTGACCAGACCCGTAATTTCCGGCATACCCTCAATCTTCAGGGCATTGAACTCTGCGATGACCTTGGCTTTGTACTCGGCAAGGGCAGTCTCGCCACCCGCCTTTATGCACTCTGCAGCGACACACTCGCCACCCAGCGGTCTGCCGCCTGTTTCAGCGCAGCCCCTGCATTTATCTTTGAAGCCGCAGCCGCCGCAGTCGATTTTGCAAATCGTAGACATAGTGTTTTTCTCCTTTTGCCGGACATTGTCCAAATCATTATATGTAATCCGTCACTCCTGATGAGTTGACATAAACTCTTCCAGATTGACCTCGTGGTTGTACTTTGCCGAAGCCGCTCTGTCCTTTTCTATGATGATTCTCTCGAGGTCGATGTTGTTGATGGCAGCTATGGCGATGATGTAGTGCAGCATATCCGCAAGCTCCAGCCCCAGCTCTTCCTGCAGGTCGGTGTCGTCGGAAGCCTTGCGCCCCGCACGCTTGTTCAGCACCTCCGCGACCTCGCCCATTTCCTCCACCAGTTTCATGAACATACTCTGTTCGGTTGCCCAGCCGCTGTAGCGGTCAGAGAGGTAGGCAAGAAGGGTGTCGATTGTGATTTTCATGGGGAGGGCTCCTTTCGTTGGTGAAATAGCAGCGTTTCTATATCCAAGGAAACTCCAATTCAAAATGGGATCTATCTGTCATACCATCGTTTGGCTCATACCACCCTTGAAGAATATCCATACCCTCAAACTGGATCGTATATATTTCTCCATCAAAAGCCACAGAGGAAAGAACAGCACCAACAAAGGTATCAAGCACACTTTCGTAAACAGGAAGTTCTCTCACGTTCTTTTTTGGAGGAATAACTGTCTATATTCCATCAACGGAAATATAAAAACATTCATTCCCAAATTCAAAAACAACATAACCAATATGTTATGTTTCTTATATTTTTGTTCAGACAACAAAAAAAGCGAAAAACTAAAGTAGTCGGAAACCCAAGCTTTTAATGAAATCGCGTAAGCGCGATGAAATCTGCTTCGCAGATGAAATTAAATCCGTCCCTATCTCCCGACGAAGTCGGATTTCATCACGCAGTGATTTCATCCACCGCAGGTGGATTTATCCCGTCCGCAAGGACGGATTTAGTTACTCTCCTGTTGCGCTCATATATATGTTATATTTCTTATATTTTTGTTCAGACAACAAAAAAGCGAAAATAACTAAAGTAGTCGGAAACCCAAGCTTTTAATGAAATCGCGCAAACGCGATGAAATCCTCGCTATGCTCGGATGAAATCTGCTTCGCAGATGAAATTAAATCCGTCCCTATCTCCCGACGAAGTCGGATTTCATCACGCAGTGATTTCATCCACCGCAGGTGGATTTATCCCGTCCGCAAGGACGGATTTAGTTGAAAAAAGCACCGACCTTGTCGGTGCTTTTTTCTGGTGGAGACGAGGGGAATTGAACCCCTGTCCGAAAACCCATCCGTACAGCCTTCTCCGAGCGCAGTCACACATTTAGGATTCCCCTCACACGCCGCCGTGTGACCGGCTTCGTGCTGCGGTAGGCTGTAATGCATGGCAGGGGCACAGCCATCCCCCTGCTCACGTTCACCGCTAAATCACGCCCTTACGAAGCCGCGGTACTCTCCGCTCGGACGGCCGCCTTAATTAGGCAGCGAGTGCAACAGTATTAGTGTTGTTTAATTTATAAGTGAAGCTTTTATAGTGGTGCCTCACCACTGCTCGCTTGCCGCAGTTCAAGATCCCCGTCGAGACCATTGCGTCCCCGCATATGTTCGGAGAATTGTTCTGCCGATGCAGCCGCTTTCCCGACTGCACTGTAAGTATAGCACAGCTTTTTACGTTTGTCAATCGGTTGGGCCGTGCTGGTGTGATTTACATAAATTTTGACAGAACACGACAAAATCATAAAGCCGCGCCCGACAGCTTACCTGACAGACGCGGCTATAATTATTTACGCAAATTGTTGACTATGCAGTCAATCAGTCAACGATGATCTCGCCGTAGACCTCACCGGAGCAGCCGCCGGCGTTGGACTCGTCGGTGTCAATGTGCATTGCAGCAGCAAACTTGGGGTTGACGCGAACAACGACGTCACCGAAGATGATGCTTCTGCCGTCGGAATCGACCTTGACGGAAACGACCTGCTTATCGGTAAGACCGAACTGAGCAGCTTCCTCGGTGCTGAGGTGAATGTGTCTCTTGGCAACGACAACGCCGCAGTCGATTTCCACTTCGCCGCAGGGACCAACCAGCTTGCAGCCGGGGGTACCCTCGAGGCAGCCGGACTCTCTGACGGGAGCGGCAAAGCCCAGAGAACGGGCATCGGTCATGGAAAGCTCAACCTGTGCAGCGGGACGCACCGGGCCGAGAATGGAGATTCCGCCCTTTTCGCCCTTGGGGCCTACTACCTTAACGCGCTCTTCGCAGGCAAACTGACCGGGCTGGGAAAGGTCCTTCTTCTTGGTAAGCTGATGACCCTCACCGAAAAGGATATTGAGCTGCTCTTCGGTAATGTGGACGTGACGTGCAGAGGTTTCAACTAAGATTTTCATGGTACGTTACTCCTTAAATCTGATATTTGTTTTATGTAAAGCTTTCGCTTGTTAAGCTGTTGTACAAAGTGCCGAATCGGTATATGTCAGGCATCAAGCATTGCTGCGCCTATCAGCCCCGCATCGCCCCAGAGGGTGGCAAGCTCTATGCGTGGGTGGCGCAGGTTGCCTCTGACAAAGCGCATACTCTCCACGCGCTCTCGCAGGGGAAGCAGCAGGGGGTCACCCTCGTTGCTCACGCCACCGCCGATGCACACCACCTCCGGCTGGAGGATATTGATGACGTTGACCAGACCCAGTGCCAGATAGTTGATGTAGGAATCCACCACAAGGGCGGCGGTCGCGTCTCCCGCCCGCTGTGCGACAAAGGGGGTCTTGCCGCTGACCTTGTCCAGACTGGGTGCGTACTTCCACATGAGGGAATCGGGGGCAGCCTCCATTGCGCGGCGGGTCTGCCTCTTGAGCGCGGTGGCAGAGGCGTATGCCTCCCAGCAGCCACGTCTGCCGCAGCTGCATTCCTCCCCGCCCGGGAAGATGACCATGTGTCCTATCTCGCCGGCAATGCCGTTGACGCCGGCATAAATCCTGCCGCCGATGACGATACCGCCGCCTATGCCTGTGCCGAGGGTGACAACCAGCGCACTGTCCGCGCCCTTTGCCGCGCCCGCCTTGACCTCACCAAGGGCGGCACAGTTGGCATCGTTGGCAATGTAGATGGACAGACCAAGCCGACGCTCCATTTCCGCGCCGAGGGAGAGATTCTCAATGCCGAGGTTGGCGGAATACTCAAGCATACCGGAGCCGGAATTGACCACACCGGGACAGCCCAGACCGCAGTAGGCGCAGTCGGAAAGCTGCACACCCGCATCGTCAGCCGCCATGCGGGCAGCCGCGGCAATGTCATCGCAGAAGCACTCTGCGGAACGACCGGGAGCAAACTTGACCTTGCCTCTGCCGACAATATTCATCGACTCATCAACGATAGCTGCGGCAATATTGGAACCGCCGCAGTCAATGCCAAGATAGAGCATACTGCACCTCTTCTCCACCACGCTGATGCTGTCAGCGCGAGATGTTCGAGTTGTATATAATAATAGCACAAAATGTCGGCTGTTGCAATGCCTATTTTACTCTTTCGGACAGGCTGCGGACAATGCTCACAGGTGCGTCACTGCAGCATACACAGCTCTGATATTCCCCAGTCGGTATCACTGCTGCTTCGGCTGTCGGGCTGTTTATCCCTGTAGCACCCCTCCTGCACTTTGAGGAAGTTGGACTCGGTCATCAGCCAATCAAAGGAGGCACGCCACCCTCCGTTTCTGCCGCAGAGAAAGGCAGAGTCCTGCACGCTCTCGAAAACCTCCAGCATTCTCTGCAGGTCGCAGTCCGCATCTTTCAGGCGGGCACGAATGGCTCTTCTGCGCTTATCGGTCAGCTTGGTGACCTGCGGCAGGTCTGTGCATACAGCATTGAACAGGTCGATGACCGCCGTATAGTCCACCCCATCGTCAGTTACCGCATCGTCAGCGATGTTATCACACTCATCAGCGCAAGCTGATACAGGCGCACAGCCGCCTTGGTAATCACTATCAGTGACAGTTACAGTATCAGTGTCAGTTACATTACCAGTATCAGTAACAGTAACAGTATCAGTTACAGTATCAGCTTGATTTGCTGCTGTTTGCTTAGCAAAAGAAGCATTTGCTGCATTTGCCGCGCTGGCTTCACCGCCCTTGCGACCTGCTTCCGCACGCTTTCTTCTGGTGGTTTCGTACTTCTCGCTGTCCCTGTCAAGCTGCGCACTGATAAAGGAAAACGCCATATCCGCACAGGGAGAAATATGCGGCTCCGTACCATCGACGATATAGTCAAACATTGCGGAAAACAGCATCCCCCGCTCCTCTGCCGTCAGGCGGTTGATATGCTCACGCCAGTCGGTATACACCACAAAGGAAGCGCGCTGTGCGCCGTCCGCCGATTTTCTGCTCATTCCGTTCCCTCCGTTTTGCTTATTGGTTGTATTATAGCTCTGCCGGGGAGGGTATTCAATGGGGTGGGTTGTTTGTTTTCATTTGCGGACTGGGTTTTACTTTTCGTTCATTGTTCAGCGTTTGTTCATATATATTAAGTATAGCGAGGTTTGCTTTCAGGCAGGCGCAAATCGTATGTGACAAAACAGTATCGCTCTCGGATTTTGCGCAGCCCGATTCATGGCACTTCCTTATTTCTCTGCAAACAGAAAAGCACCCGCACCTTTTTGATGTGGTGCGGGCGCAATATCTCTCCTGTTTAGTTGGGTGTTATGTTTGGGGGCTTTATCTTATTCTACGCCCAGCAGGTCGCAGATGGACCTGGCGGCTTTCTTGCCTGCGCCCATTGCCAGAATTACTGTTGCCGCGCCGGTTACTATATCTCCGCCGGCATAGACCTTCTCTCTGGTGGTGCGCAGGGTATCCTCGTCAACCACCAGACAGCCCTTGCGGTTGACCTCGATGCCCTTGGTGGTCATGCTGATGAGCGGGTTGGGAGTGTTGCCAACTGCGATGACTACGCAGTCAACCTCAAGCTGGAACTCCGAGCCGGGACGGGCAATGGGTCTTCTGCGTCCGGAAGCATCGGGCTCACCCAGCTCCATCTCCACGCACTCGATGCCCACAACACGGTCGGCTTCGTCGCCAAGAATGCGGGTCGGGTTGTTCAGCAGGCGGAAGGTGACGCCCTCCTCCTTGGCATGGTGAATTTCCTCGGCACGGGCGGGCATTTCTGCCTCGCTGCGGCGGTAGATGATGCTGACCTCCTCTGCGCCAAGACGCAGTGCGCAGCGTGCGGCGTCCATAGCCACGTTGCCGCCGCCGATGACCGCAACCTTCTTCGGCTTGCGGATAACAGTATCGTATTCCTCTCTGTATGCCTTCATCAGATTAATGCGGGTGAGGAACTCGTTTGCGGAATATACGCCCAGCAGGTTTTCGCCCTCAAGACCCATGAAGCTGGGCAGACCGGCGCCGCTGCCGACAAATATTGCCTCGTAGCCCTTATCTGCGATAAGCTCGTCGATGGACAGCACCTTGCCGATGACCATGTTGGTCATGAAGTGAACACCCAGCTTGCGCAGGCTGTCAACCTCCTTCTGGACGATTGCCTTGGGCAGACGGAACTCGGGGATACCGTACATAAGTACGCCGCCAGCCATGTGAAGTGCCTCGTAGACGGTGACATCGAAGCCCTTCTTGGCAAGGTCACCTGCGCAGGTCAGACCGGAAGGACCGCTACCGATTACGGCAACCTTATGACCGTTGGGGGTTATCTCGGCAATGGTCTGCTCACCGTTCTTCATGTGCCAGTCGGCAACAAAACGTTCCAGACGACCGATTGCGACCGGCTCGCCCTTGATGCCGCGGACACACTGGTTCTCGCACTGGGTCTCCTGCGGGCAGACACGACCGCACACGGCGGGCAGTGCGTTGGTGGAGCTGATTATTTCATATGCAGCGGCAAAGTCGCCCACTGCAACCTTGGCGATAAACTCGGGGATACGGACATTGACCGGGCAGCCGTTGACGCAGGGCTTATTCTTGCAGTTGAGGCAGCGGCGTGCTTCGTCGATAGCCATTTCTGCGGTGTAGCCCATTGCCACCTCTTCAAAGTTGTGGCGGCGCACCTCGGGGGCCTGCTCGGGCATGGGGTTTTTCTGCAGGGACATATTGCGTGCAAACTCCGGCACATCGGGTGCCTCTGCGGGCTGCTCGGGAGCCTCGTGGGAGCGGACGGTGCCGGTAAGACGGCAGACGTGTGCCTCATGGTCGGCAAGCTCCTGCTGCTCCAGGTCACGGTATATGCCCAGACGCTTCATTGCGGCATCGAAGTCAACCTGATGTCCGTCGAAGTCGGGGCCGTCAACACAGGCGAACTTGGTCTCGCCGCCAACGGTCAGTCGGCAGCCGCCACACATACCTGTGCCGTCTATCATAATTGGGTTCATGCTTACGATGGTCTTGATGCCATACTCCTTGGTCAGGTTGCACACAGCCTTCATCATGGGCAGCGGTCCGATGGCGATGACCAGCTCATACTGAACACCTGCCTCAAGCTGCTCCTTGAGTGCGTTGGTGACAAAGCCCTTGTTGCCGTTGGAGCCATCATCGGTCATGACCATCAGCTTGCTGCAGACGGCGGCCATCTCTTCCTCAAGGATAATGATGTCCTTGTTGCGGAAGCCGGCAATCATATCGACCTCAGCGCCGTTTGCGTGGAGGTGCTTTGCCTGCGGATAGGCGATAGCGCAACCTGCGCCGCCGCCGATGACCGCAACGCGCTTGTAGCCCTCAAGCTCGGTGGGCTTGCCGAGAGGTCCGACGAAATCGGCGATGCTGTCGCCCTCGTTCAGTTCGCCCAGCTTATGGGTGGACTTACCCACCTTCTGGAAGATGATGGTAACGGTGCCCTGCTCCTTGTCGCAGTCAGCGATGGTCAGGGGGACACGCTCGCCCTGTTCGTCCACACGGAATATGATAAACTGTCCGGGCAGTGCCTTCTCCGCGATATGGGGGGCAACCACCTTGATGAGGGTCATGGATGCATTTAATTCTCTTTTTTCTGCAATTTTAAACATATTTACTCTCCTAGAAATAATAAATCGCATACTATTATATCGTGACAGCGGCAATAAATCAATAATTTCGCAGCATAAATAATCACGCACCGCGCCAAAAGCGAGGGGCAAAGTGCGCTGATTTTTCTACATATTGTTGTTTATGCACTTTTACCGAGGCAGATTTTTACAAAACACGCAGAGCTGCGGCTCATTTTCCTGTGCAGGCGGTTTTTGTAAATTTTCTGGTGCGACGTGTCGGCAAATTGACCGCATATGTTTCCTGTGGTATAATCTATGCAGGCGCGGGGCGGCACAACACAGCCGCTCCTGCGGGAAAGAAAATATTACAAGAAAGCCAAGCCTTACGCAAAGGAGGATTGCACAATGAAACGGATATTTACGATGCTGCTGGCGGCAGTGATGGTGTTTTCTCTGACCTCATGCGTCTTTAACCTTACCGACAGGGACAGCGTTATACGGCTGTACGAGCGCAACGAAGAGCGGTTTGCGGCGGCGGCTGAGACGGGCGATTTTGAGAAGCTTGAGAAAATCATCGGTGTTCAGGAGGTGGACATCCGAGAGGACGGCGGCAGCTTTCAGGCAGAAATTAGCTGCGGCGCAAATGGCTTTGCCTCCAGCACCCATTATTACGGCATTTTCTACTCCGAAACGGTGGATTTTGATAATTCCGTTGCCACCAAGCCCGATGAGTGGGCAAAGGAGGGCGCGGGCTACCGCTACACCGAGGCGGAGGGCGACAACACCTTCTACTACGAGCCGCTGGGCGGCGGGTACTACTACTTTGAGGAGCATTATTAAGGAGCATCTTCGTCAAAGGAGTGACACGCAATGAAAAAACTGAAAGGCTTACTGGAAAACAAGCCCCTGTGGCAGAAGCTCGCCATTATCACAGGCAGCGCACTGGGTACTGCACTGCTGGCTGTTGTCCTGTTTTACGCGGTGGTAATCATCAGTTTTCTGCTGATGCATCACCCAGGCTACGGAGAGTGGGGTCATTACGACAACTTCGGGCAGTATCGTGAGCAATTTGACATTGTCAAAGACTATTTCGAGGACTGCGGCGAGGGCGTATACTTCCTTGACATGGACGGTGCCACCGACGTTGACCACAATCCCCTCCTCATGACCGAGGAGCAGAGTGCCGCACTGTACACCGTACAGAGCAACTGCCGATACTACGAATTTGACTGCGCGTATGTGACCGAGGACTACGTCTGGTTTTGCTACACCGATTACGGCTGCGGCATCATGTACACCGATGAGCGCATCAGGCGCATAACAAGGCAGCTTGAGCGGC
>SVPT01000094.1 GCA_015065695.1 Oscillospiraceae bacterium
GGACATTCACCACCCCTACCGCTACTTCGGCGAAAGCCCCGCCACCACCTATGAGCGCATCGGCAGTCTGCTGAAGCACGTGCATATCAAGGATTCTCTCGTTACCGAGGACGGCTCTATCCGCTACAAGATGCTGGGCAAGGGCAATATCCCCGCCAAGGAGATACTGCTGCTTCTCCGCGACAGCGGCTACGAAGGCTTCGTTTCTCTGGAATGGGTCAAAAAGTGGAATCCCGAGCTGGAAGAGGCGGGAGTGGTATTCCCCAACTTTGCCGCTTGGGCAAAAAGAGTGCTTGCATCTAAATAAGGTGTAAGGACGAAATTACCGTAACCAATGGGCTGTTGCCGATGCATTCTGCGACAGCCCAAAGCTTTACAAAACTGCTGAAAAATCAATTAACAATACCCGTGCAGTTTTGTGTATTAATATATTTGTGACAAGGCATTTTTTGTTTTGCGAATGAAAGGGATGATGGTTCTTGCCGGATAACGGAAGAAGCAGCCTGAAGCAGCTCTTCGGCTACATACGCGCACTGTCGGAGCGCCGCTTTACCACAATGTACGACTGGAAGGATTACGGCTTCTGCTATGCGCTGGGCGAGCTGCCTCAGCATCAGGCGGTAAGCTGCCCCAGCTTTTCCGATCCGGAGGATTCCGCAGCCGCAGAGCTTATTCTCGAGGTGCGGAAGACCGACGTGCCGGAGTGCCCCGAGCCGCCGGTTTCGCTGGCGGGCTGGCTGATGAAGGGCTGGGACGACCCGTCTGTTCCGCTGTGCGTTGCGCAGAAGCGTTACCGCATGGCCGCCGACCTTGCTGCGCCGCTGGTTTACGAAAACCCGCAGGACAGAAAAGTGGTGTGGGAAATTGCCGAAGAGGCAATCGTAAAGGACGAGGAGGAAACGACAGCAGCCGACGAAGCCGCTGAGGAAGCAGTGGCGGCCGAGGATATTGCCGCCGATGGTGAAATTGCAGAGGCAGAAGAAGCAGCCGAGGAAGCGGTGGAGGAAACTGCCGCCCCGCTGAAGGCTGCGGAGGAAATTGAATACCTGAGCGATGACCCTGCAAGGGTACAGCTCTTTGAACTGTGGAAGGGACAGCGTGATGCATGGGCTGCCGCCGCCTGCGAAGCCGCCAGAGCGCGCAAGCTGTATGAACGGCTGTATGCCCTTTATTCCGAGCTGGAGCGTGACCGTGACCGCCTTGAGCTTATGGTGGGCGACGGCTTGCTGGAAGCTACACTGAGCGACGGCACAAAGGTGTGCCACCCGCTTTTCCTTGAACGTGTGCTGCTTATATTTGATTCTGGTGTGCCCAGCTTTACCATTCGTGACACCGATGCAAACCCGATACTCTATTCCCGCCTGCTGCGCGGTATACCCGAGCTGGAAAACTCCTGCCTTTCGGAGTATGCCTCCATCATCGAGCGGGAGCAGATACACCCCTTTGAGGGCAGCCGCTTTGATGAGCTGCTCACCAATTTTGCAAATTCCATCTCCTCAGACTGCGAGTATGTGCCCTTTGGGGAGAGTTCCAAGGCCAAGTACACCATACGCCGTGGCGCGGTGTTATTCACCCGTCCGCGAGCTTCGGGTTACGGCGCTATACTGGATAAGATAATCGAGGACATAGAAAATGGGGGAGAGCTTGCCCCCTCGCTGCTCAGTATCATTGGCGAGAACGACCAGCCCGAGCAGGAGCAGGACACCGACCGCCCGGGAAGCTCCGGCGCGATGGAGGTCAACGGTCTTGACAGCAGCGTACTGCTGGAAAAGGCTGCCAACCGCGAGCAGCTTATCATTGCCCGCAAGCTGACCCGCTGCCCCGCAGTGCTGGTTCAGGGTCCTCCCGGCACCGGCAAGACCCACACCATCGCCAACATAATCGGCGACCTGCTGGCGCAGGGCAAGAGCGTGCTGGTAACCAGCCACACCTCCAAGGCTCTTTCGGTGCTGCGTGATAAGATAAGCGAGCCGGTGCGTCCGCTGTGCGTCAGCGTGCTGGACGACAACCGCCGTCAGCTTGAGCAGTCACTGACCGCCATAAACGAGTATATGTCCGCCCACAATGTGGAATCGCTGGACGGTGAGGGCGACCGCCTTGCCCGCGAGCGTACCGCGCTGATTGACAGCATCTCCACCATGAAGGGAGAATTGTTCTCCCTTGTTGCAGCACAGTATTCGCCCATTGCTGTCAACGGACGCAGCTTTACACCCAAGGAGGCGGCGCAGTTTGTCGCTTCCCTTAACGATACCGAATTTATCCCCGACGCACTGCCTCTGGACGCAGAGCTGCCCCTGACCACCGAGCAGGTGCAGATGCTCTACAGCACCAATTGCACCATTTCCCCGGAGGAAGAGGCCCTGCTGCTTTCCGGTGCGCCCGACAGCGCACAGCTCATTCAGCCCTCCCGTATGCGCCAGATATGCGCAGTGCTGGGCAGCGAGGGCAGCAGCGCAAGCAGCGACCTCTGGCAGAGCGGCACTGAGCGCAGTGTGGAAACGCTGGGCAGCCTCCGCGAGCAGCTTATCCTGCAGGCAAAGCGTGTAGAAGCCGCTGAGCCATGGATGCTCAAGCTGGCGCAGGCAGGCGTTGCCGACGAAAACGGCAAGCTGTATTCCACCATCGGTGAGATGATTGAAAGCATCAAGGCGGTTGCCGCAGAGATGAAGCTGGAAATCATTGACCGCAAACCCTATATTCCCGATGAAATAGTCTCGGACAAGAGCGGAAAGCTGTTTGCCGAGCTGCGTGAGAAGCTCAAGGATTCGGAAAACGGCATCAAGGGCGTTTTCGGCAAGCTGTCCTTTGCCCTTGCAAGCCTTGGCAGCGAGACCAAGCACCTGCTTGAGGGCTGCTCCGTAGGCGGCAGCAAGCTGGATACCTACGACGAGATGGAGCTTATCTGCCGCTACCACGACCTGCTGCTGGAGCGCAAGAGCCTTGTGCGCCGCTGGGAAAGCGCGGTTGTAAGCCTTGGCGGCCCTGCGCTGGATTCCGAAGAGCCGGAGCAGCAGGCTTCCATGGTATGGGAGACGGTAAAGGGCTGGAGAAGCTGGTACGGTGACGTATGGCAGCCCATAAAGAACACCCTTTGCTCCATGGGCTTCCGTTATGACGATTACATTGAGCGTCAGCCTGTGCCTGTGCGCATGGCGGGCGAGATGTCCTCTGCCATGGCGGCACTGCAGGGCGACCTTGCGCTGATAGTTGACGCAGAATACTGCCGAGGTGACAAGAGCGAATGTGAGGATATGCTCAAGCGAGCCTCCCATGAGCTGCTGCCCTTTGCGGCACAGTTTGCCCCCGCCGCCGCACTCCGTGATGCAATTGAGCAGTGCGACCCTGCCGCGTATGCCGATGCCTTTGACAGCTACGATGTCATATGCATCAAGCGTGAGCAGTGTGATGAGCGTCAGCGGCTTATCAAGCTGCTGGCAGAGGTCTGCCCCCTGTGGAGCAGCCAGATAAAAGCCCGCGAGGGTGTCAACGGCGGCAACGTCATTCCCGACGACCTGAGCAGCCATTGGACACGCGCCCTGCTCCGTGGTGAGCTGGAGCGCAGAAGCGCGGTGTCGGTCACTGCGCTGCAGGACGAGATAGAGAAGCAGACGGCGCAGCTTTCCGCACTCACCCGTGACCTTATCGCCGCCCGTGCGTGGGCTGCACAGCTTCGCACCATGCGTGACCAGTCCAAGAAGCGTTCCCTCGCTGAATGGGTGGAGCTGGTCAAGCGAGTGGGCAAGGGTACAGGCAAGCGCGCAGAGCAGCTTCGCTCCTCGGGCGAGCTGAGAAGAGCGATGAAGAACTGCCGCCGCGCAGTGCCTGTGTGGATTATGCCCCTGAGTGCTGTGGCAGAGTATTTTGAGCCCTCTGACGAGAAATTTGACGTACTTATAGTGGACGAGGCCAGTCAGGCGGACATTACCTCCCTAATTGCCCTCTACCTTGCACGCAAGGTGGTCGTTGTGGGCGATGACCGGCAGGTCAGCCCCACGCCCATCGGTCTGGATATTGAAACCTCCGCCAAGCTGCGGCAGGAATTCCTCAGCAGCATACCCGCTGCTTCCATGTACGATGAGATGGTGTCCCTCTACGACATTGCAAAAGCCAACTACGAGCCCATCACGCTGCGCGAGCATTTCCGCTGCGCCGATGACATCATCAACTACTCCAATTACTATACCTACAACGGAATTATCTGCCCCCTGCGTGATTCCCGCAGTATAAAACTGCACCCCTCCACAGTGGCTTACCACGTTGAGGGCGGAACAACAGGCGGCAAGAAGACTAACCGCAAGGAAGCTCTGATGGTTGCGGCGCTCATCGCTGCCTGCACAGAGCAGAAGGAATACGACGGCTCCACCTTCGGTGTCATCACCATGACCGGTGACGAACAAACACTGATTATCGACCGTCTGCTGCGTGAGAAGCTCTCGGAGAATGTCTACCAGTCACGCAAAATCCTCTGCGGCAATCCCTCATATTTCCAGGGCGACGAGCGTGATGTTATCTTCATCTCCCTTGTGGACAGCGGTAAGGAGGATGGCGGTATGCTTGCAGCCCGCCGCGAGGGCTACAACGAGGTGTACGCAAAACGCTACAACGTTGCCGCCAGCCGTGCCCGAGACCAGATGTGGGTGGTTCATTCCCTCGACCCGGATAAGGATTTGAAGTCGGACGACATACGTCTTGGTCTGATACGCCACGCAGCCGACCCCGCCGCAACGGCAGCCGCCCTTGAGAAAACACAGGCGGCGGTGCTTACCCGCATGGAAGAGGCGGTGTGCAAGGCTCTGACCGAAGCTGGCTACAGCGTAACACCCCGCCAGAAGGTTGGTACCTACACTGTTGGTCTTGTATGTGACGGCGAGGGCGGTCGTGTTGCCATCGAGTGTGACGGCGACAGCATTGCCGACGGCGAGACCATCAGCGCGGAAATCAACAAGCAGTCGGTGCTGGAGCGTCTGGGCTGGAGATTCCTCCGCCTGCGCGCCACCGATTTCTACAGCGACAGCGAGGGCTTTGCGGCAGGTCTGCCCGCACAGCTTGAGGCAATGGGACTTGCCCCTGCGGAAATTCAGCAGGAAACTCAGGAAAGCTCGCTGCTCAGTAGGGTAATCGCCCGCGCAGAGGAGCTTGCAGCCGAATGGACTGCGCCAAAGGGTGCTGCCGAGCAACCTGCAGAAGCCGCTCCTGTTGAGGAAGCTGCTCCTGCAGTTGATGAAACGGCAAAAAGTGCAGAGGCCGCAGAAGCTGAAGAAACAGCCGCTGAGGAAAATTTGACCAGCCAGTCATTGGAAGCCCCTGCTGCGGACAGCGACGAATAAGCGCGGAAAAAAGGGCAGAAAATAAACAGAAAAACCGATATTAAAAAGAAAAGGCTTTTATGGAATAGCTGGGCTGTTCCCAAAATAAAAGGAAACAGGAGGTCTATCAATGGCAACTACAGCAACAGATAGAGCTGCTCTGAGGGCGGCAAAGAAACAGGCTCGCGCAGAGAAGAAATTTACCAAGGTCGAAAAGTCGTGGATAATGTACGACTGGGCCAATTCCATCTACGCGACGAACATCATGGCGGCTATCTTCCCGATATACTTCGCCATGCGCGCCACCGATGCAGGAGATGCGATGCTGGGCTACGCAGTATCCTTCGCCAACCTGCTGGTTGCCGTACTCGCACCTGTGCTTGGTGCAATCGGCGACTTCAAGGGCATGAAGAAGAAGCTGTTTTCAGGATTCCTTATTGTCGGTCTGCTATTCACCATCACCATGGCGGTGTTTGATAACTGGGTGCTGATGCTTGTGGGTATGATAATCTCCCGCATCGGCTTCTCCGGCTCCTGCCTCTTCTACGACTCATTCCTCACCGACGTAACCAAGCCGGAGCGCATGGAGCGTCTTTCGGCATGGGGTTACGCAATGGGCTACATCGGCGGCAGCACCATTCCCTTTATCCTGTCCATCGTGCTGATTTTCCTCTCCACCATGGAAAAGTGCGTTGCATGGTATGAGGCAACCTTCCCGACCCTCGCCGCCTACGACACCCTTGAGGTAATGGCATACAAGGCTTCCATTCTGCTGGTTGTCATCTGGTGGTCTCTGTTTTCCATTCCCTTCCTCCGCAACGTCAAGCAGGTTCACTATGTTGACGAGCAGCCCAAGAACCTCGCAAAAGAGGCATTCCGCAACATGGGCAGAACCTTCAAGGAAATCTGCAAGGATAAGCGCATACTTTGCTTCATCATCGCCTATTTCTTCTACATTGACGGCGTAGACACCATCATCAGCCTTGCAACCAACTACGGCTCCACTCTGGGCCTGGGCGCAATCGGAATGATTCTTGCCCTGCTGGTAACTCAGGTTGTCGCAGTGCCCTTCTCCATTCTCTTCGGCAACCTCGCAAAGAAGGTTGGCGCAATCAGAATGATCTCCATTGCCGTTGTCGTTTACTTCATCATTACCATTGTCGGCTTCCTGATGGGCTTCAACATCGACTATGCAGAGATGACCGGCGGCGACATCGAGAAGGCAATTGCTCAGAGCAACGTGCTGTTCTGGATTCTCGCAGGTCTTGTGGGTACTGTTCAGGGCGGTATTCAGGCACTTTCCCGCGCCTACTTCGGACAGATTATCCCCAAGGAACGCTCCAACGAGTATTTCGGCTTCATGGATATATTCGGCAAGTTCTCCTGCGTTATCGGCCCCGCTCTCTATTCTCTGGTATTCAACCTGACCGGCAGAGCTTCCTACGGTATCCTGAGCGTCATTCTGCTCTTCGCAGCCGGTGCTATCGCACTGCTCTGCGGACGCAAGTATTTCAAGGAAGATGTTTCCGCAGCAGAGGAAGCTGCCCCCGCAGCCGAGTAATCTTTCGCAATAACAGCCGACCCGACGGTGTACAAACCGCCGGGTCGGTTTTTCTTCTTTGCAGACTTCGTTTGGGAAAATGATGATATGTAAAATATTGAATAACAGGAAAATAAAGCCTGCGGAAAAACTGAATAACTGTTAATAACCGTTGCATATCGTGCTGCGTTATTATATAATTGATATACACAGCAGACAAAAGATTTGCGTGATATGCCAAAGCGGAGGTATAATATGAACAAATCAAAAGGCAGCCAAATGCTCACAAGCCCATTTGAGCGGTTCTCCTATTTCGGCTTTTTTCTTGGGCAGAACATAATTTATGTGCTGCAGTACCAATACCTTACCTACTTCATGACCGAGGAAGCCGGCATACCGCTGGCAACGGCGGCACTGCTGCTGGGCATTGCCCGCATATGGGACGCAGTCAACGACCCCATCATGGGAGCAGTAATCGACAAGGTACGCTTTAAGAAGAATAAATTCCTGCCGTGGATACGCATTTCCACCGTCGGTATTCCGCTGACGCTTTTCATGCTTTTTATCAATCCCGAGGTATTTTTCGGCAGCGGCGCGTCAACCATATTAAAGGCAACCTACTGCCTTATTGCGCTGATTCTGTGGGACTTCATGTACACGCTGTCCGATGCGCCCATCTTCTCCATGGCGACGGTCATGACCGACAGGCTCTTTGAGCGTGACAAGCTGATGATGCTGGGCAGACTGGCGGCGGCACTGGCTGCCATCTCCAGCGCGGTGTATGCCACAATAAAGCTGCAGGTGGGCACCACCGCCACTGTGGGCATCTACTGCATCATCGCACTGTTGTTCATGCTGCCAGTGTGCTTCAGCGCAAGGGAGCGTGTGCAGCATGAGGACAACAACATCAGCTTTATCGGCATATTCAAGTATCTCTTCAGCAACAAGCCGCTGCTGATTTTCTACATCGGCTACTTTGCCGTCAGCGCGACCAACACCATGCAGGCACTGGCGATATACTTTGCCCGCTACAACCTGGGCAACGAGGGTCTGACCACCCTGCTGATGGCGGTGGCAATACTGCCTGTGGTGGTTGTTTCCATGCTGATTCCCGCGCTGATAAAACGCTTTGGCAAGCGCAGACTGACCATCGTCAGCTCGATTATCTCCATTGCGCTGTGCGTGGTGCAGTATATGCTTGGCTACACCAGCTTCTGGCTTTTCCTTGGTCTTGCGGCAGTGCGTGTCCTCTTTATGCAGATACCCATGCTGATGTACGGTATGTTCACCGCCGACTGCATCGAATACTGCGCCGCCAAGACGGGCAAGCGCACCGAGGGCGTTTCATTCTCCCTGCAGACGCTGATGACCAAGCTTTCGGGCAGCGTAGTCAGCATACTCAGCCTTGCCATCATGGGCAGCTTCGGCTTTGTGGAGCAGGCGGAAACGCAGACCGCTTCCGCACTCGAGGGCATCTGGCTGTGCATGAGCCTGCTGCCCGCAGCGGGTTATGTGGTAATGCTGATATGTATGCTCTTCTTCTACAAGCTCAATGAAAAAGACGTTCAGGAAATGATTGAGAATAACACACAGAAGTAACAGAGGTAAATAAAGATGAACAAAAACGAAAGCAAGCCGATTTTCAGCAGAAAAACTCCCCTCCGTGAGCTGCTGAAATCCCCTGTGGGCTACGACATCGCCGAAAGACTGCTCAATACCTTCGGAAAGAATGCCACGCTGCTGAACAATAAAATCATCGGCGGCATACGTCTTGGCGCACTGCCCCGCCTTTCCAAGGGTATGGTGGACGAAGCACTGCTGGACACCATCATCAATATGCTCAACAGCGTGGAGGCAATGGGTCCCCTGCGCACCGAGGGTGAGTATCTTCCCGCGTGGTGGAAGGAGATGGTGGTCTATCAGATTTACCCCCGCTCCTTCTGCGACTATGACGGTGACGGCGTGGGCGACCTTGCGGGCATCACCGCAAATCTGGACTATCTGGCAGAGCTTGGCATTAACGCCATATGGATGTCACCCATCTGCGACAGCCCCAACGACGACAACGGCTACGACATACGCGATTATCGAAAGATAATGGCGGAGTTTGGCACGATGGAGGACTTCCGCTGCCTGCTGGCAGAGGCTCACAGGCGCGGCATACGAGTTATCATGGACATGGTACTCAACCATTCTTCTGACGAGCATGAGTGGTTTCAGCGGGCACTGGCAGGGGAGAAGAAGTATCAGGACTACTACTACTTTGTGGACGGTGAGCCTGACACACCGCCAAACAACTGGCTGTCCTTCTTCAGCGGCAGCGCATGGAATTACTATCCCGAAATTGGAAAGTGGGCACTTCACTCCTTCTCCAAAAAGCAGATGGACCTCAACTGGGAGAATCCCGAGCTGCGTGAAGAGCTGTTTGACATCATGCGCTTCTGGCTGGACGAGGGCGTTGACGGCTTCCGTCTGGACGTCATCAGCATCATCTCCAAGACCAAGGGTCTGCCCGACGGAAGTGACATTCTCGGCTCCATGCTGGGCTTCCGTGGCATAGAGCATTATTTCTTCGGCCCCCGCCTGCACGAATTTCTGCGTGAGCTGCGCGCAAACAGCTTCGGACGCTACGATGCATTCACTGTCGGTGAAACTCCCGGCACAGGTATGCACATGAACCAGATGCTCACCGCAGAGGAGCGTGGCGAGCTGGACACCGTACTGTGCTTCGACCATCTGGACTGCCCGGGCAAGAACAAGTACGACAATTATCTATACGACCTGCGATGGATGAAGAAGGTGCTGACCGCACAGCAGATAGATTACACCAAGAGCTGCTGGAATGTCCTCTTCTTTGAAAACCATGACAACCCGCGCATGATCTCCAAGGTCAACCCCGACCCCGCCTACCGCGATGCTATCGGCAAGCTGC
>SVPT01000095.1 GCA_015065695.1 Oscillospiraceae bacterium
CTGCTGTAGAGGCTGCTCCCGAGGCTGCTGAGGCTGTTGTAGAAGAGGCTGTCGAGGCTGCTCCCGAGGCCGCTGAGGCTGTTGTAGAAGAGGCTGTCGAGGCTGCTCCCGAGGCTGCTGAGGCTGTTGTAGAAGAGGCTGTCGAGGCTGCTCCCGAGGCCGCTGAGGCTGTTGTAGAAGAGGCTGTCGAGGCTGCTCCCGAGGCTGCTGAGGTCGTAGAAGAGGCTGTCGAAGCTGCTGAAGAAGTTGCTGAAGAGGTAGACGAGGAAGCTGCTGAAGCTGCCGCCGCCGCTGCTGCTGTTGCCGCTGCTGTTGAGGCAGAGGACGCTGAGTAATTTTCAGCCCTGTACATCAGCAAACTGAATAAGCACTTATGATAAAGGTCCGTGCGAACCGTTTGGTTGGGCACGGACCTTTTGTTTTGTATTATGTGCGATGGCGGTGATTTTTGGGGATTTACCGCATTACAGGACAATTGGGTGCAATCAGGTTCTGTCGTCCAGCTTGGTGTAGGCTCTGCGGGGCTGTACGTTCATGTAGGCAGGACGGATAATCTTGCCTGCGTTGATGTTCTCCTCCATCAGATGTGCGCTCCAGCCAGCGATGCGGGCAATGGCGAAGATGGGGGTGAACAGCTCGGTGGGCAGACCAAGCATATCATATACAAAGCCGCTGTAGAAGTCCACGTTTGCGCTGACACCCTTGTAGGTGCGGCGGGCTTCGCCGATGACGGAGGGGGCAAGACGCTCGACGGAGGAATAGAGCTTGTATTCCTCCAGCAGACCCTTCTCGGCGGAGAGGCTTTCTACGAAGCCCTTGAGTACCTGAGCGCGGGGGTCGGATACGGAGTAGATGGCGTGACCCATGCCGTAGATAAGACCGGAGCGGTCGAAGGCGTCCTTGGAGAGGATTCTGCGCAGATATGCGGCAATTTCCTCGTCGTCATGCCAGTCGCGTATGTTCTCCTTGATGTCCTCAAACATACGCACAACCTTGATGTTGGCGCCGCCGTGCTTGGGGCCTTTCAGCGAGCCGAGGGCTGCGGCGATGACCGAATATGCATCGGTGCCGGAGGAGCCCACAACGTGGGTGGTGAAGGTGGAGTTGTTGCCGCCGCCATGCTCTGCGTGCAGCACCAGACAGAGGTCGAGGATACGCGCCTCAAGCTCGGTGTACTTGCTGTCGGGGCGCAGCATATAAAGGATATTTTCCGCGGTGGAAAGCTCGGCAAGAGGCGGGTGGATAAACAGGCTCTTGTCGTTGTAGTAATGCTCGTATGCCTGGAAGCCGTAGACGGCCAGCAGGGGGAAGATGGAGATGAACTGCAGGCACTGGCGCACCACGTTGGGCAGGCTGGTGTCGTCGGCGCGGGAGTCGTAGGAATACATGGTCAGCACGCTGCGGGCGAGGGTGTTCATCATGTCAAAGCTGGGGGCTTTCATGATGATGTCGCGGACGAAGCCGGTGGGGAGGGAACGGTAACCGGCGAGGATCGCCTTGAACTCGTCAAGCTGCTCCCTTGTGGGCAGGCTGCCGAAAAGCAGCAGGTAGGTGGTCTCCTCAAAGCCGAAGCGTTTTTCGGAGATGAAGCCGTCAACGAGGTCTTCGATGGCTATGCCTCGATAGAAAAGCTGACCGGGGCGGGACTGCTTTACGCCGTCAACCATCTCCGAAGCCTGAATCTCGGAAACCTCCGTAAGACCGGTGAGAACGCCGTTGCCGTTGAGGTCGCGGAGACCGCGGTTGACTTTGTACTCAACATACCAGCGCGGGTCAATGGAGCTGTTGTCAACGCAAATCTGCGCCAGTTTTTCGATTTCCGGTGTGATGGCGGAGAAGTTGTTGGTGGAAGGTATCTTCTTCATTTACTCGCACTCCTTACTTAATGCAAACATTGCACCATTATCTTAATTTTTATTATTATACAGGAAATGTAATACTAAAATGTTAAATTATTATTACAATTTCGCTTTCGGCAAAGAAAATTTTGTGGGAATATGATCTGCCCCATGCAAAATGCGGACAGCGCAAAAGATTATATAAAATTTGTATACGCCAAAAAGCGCACATGAAATATTTTTCAAAAAATATGTTGACAAACGACATATGTCGTGCTATGATATAGTTCGTAAGCGATACATCGTTAAACGACATAGCGTAAAGCGACACATCGTGCGACGATACAGCGACAGACAACATACATGGAAAGGAAAGAAAGACATGAAGAAGAGAAAGAGAATATCCAACACCTATACCCCCTGGGAGATGGACAAGGGATGCGAGAAGCTCAATCGCCTGTCCGGGGAGGGCTGGCAGCTTGAGCGTGTGGGGGCGTTCGTAATAACCCTTGTGCGGGACGAAAGCAAGGTGTACCGCTATCAGGCGGACTACTGCAAGAATGCGGACGGACGCTACTACGAGACCTTCCGTGAGCAGGGCTGGGAGGAAGTGTGCAATAACAGCATGGACTACCACTGGTTCCGCAAGGAATACGACAGCACCCTGCCCGACAGCGAGTATGAGATATACACCGACGACGAAAGCTACGAAAAGGCGATCAAGGCAACGAGCAAGACCTACTGGTGGCTGCTGGCGGCATACCTTCCGTTAAGCATCAGCTATGTGATGGCCTATCTGTCAGACCCCAATCCCATCTCGTTTATTGTCATGGCGGGCTACCTGCTGCTGGCCGTCACATACCTCTTCAGCGTGATAGCGATATATCGCAAGGCGAAGGACAGAACCAGGAAGATATTCGTCAGCGGCAAGGCTATTACGGTCATGCTGTGCATGATGCTTGTAATGCTGTTCGCCGTTCCGTTTCTGGGTGTGCTGAACAACAAGCGCACCGAGCTGGAGACCAACATGACGTGGGAGCTGTGCAGCGCAGAAGGTACGGCAGAGGACGAGGTTGTCCATGAGCTGGACTTCGATGTGAGAAAAGCCGGCACCCACAGCCTCAGGCTGGTGTACAGCTGTGAGGAGGCGCCGATAAGCGTTGAGATAGTGGACGCAGAGGGCAATGTGGTGTACAGAGCAGAGCCTTCCCTGCAGTGCAGTATCAAGGGCGAAAAGCTGGAGCTGGAGGAAGGCGGCTATGCTGCCAACGTGTACGTGGAGAACGGCAGCAGCAACGCCGATTTCAGCATATCCATCGTTCGTGACGGGCTGGGGATTATTGACTGACAATAACCATTGCCGATAAATGTATACACATAGAAAAGGAAGGTGACTGATAAATGGCAAAGAGCATAGAGACCCTGACCGAGAGCTATTTCTACATCATGCTTTGTCTGTACGAAAAGCCCATGCACGGCTACGGCATCATGCAGGAGACCGAGAGGCTTTCCGGCGGCAGGGTGAAGATAGGCTCGGGCACCATGTACGGCGCAACGGGCAGTATGATAAAGAAGGGCTGGATAACCGAGGTGGTTTCCGATGAGCCGGGCTTTGAGCGCAGGAGACTGTACGAGCTGACCGATGAGGGCAGAAGAGTGCTGCGGGAAGAAGCAGTGCGCCTGCGCGAACTGGTGAAGAATGCCGATGATATTCTGGGAGCGTATTGACCCGCTGCTGTGTGCAGATAGATTGATAGTCTGAAAAGGGAAAACAGAAAAAGGAAAGAAAAAAGAGAACGGGCAGAGAGGTTCGGGTAAGCCTCTCTGCCCGCTGTTTGTTTATGGGAAATCCGCCCCTCAGCCGTCCTCTTCCGCAAGCGCTGCAAGGGTCTCTCCTGTCAGGCGGTATACCGTCCAGTCCTCCATGGGCTGTGCCCCCAGTGAGAGGTAGAAATCTATGCTGGGCTTGTTCCAGTCAAGGCAGCTCCATTCCAGCCTGCCGCAGCCCTCGTCCATGGCAAACTGCGCCAGTGTGCGCAGCAAGCCCTTGCCGTAACCCCGCCCACGGTATTCGGGCAGTACGAACAAATCCTCCAGATAGATGCCTGCACGTCCGAGGAAGGTGGAGAAGTTGTGGAAGAAGAGGGCAAAGCCCACCTCCTTTTCGCCGTCCAGCGCGAAGATGACCTCCGCTCTGCGCTTGTCAAAGAGCCATTGCTCAAGCAGCTCCTCTGTGGCGACCACCTCGTCAGACAGCTTTTCGTAGGCGGCAAGCTCCCTGATGAAGTGCAGGATAAGCGGCACGTCCTCACGGTCGGCGCAGCGGTAGGCGAAGGGGCGGCTGTCCTTGGCGTAACCACTGTAATACCTGACGAAGCTGTCGATAATCGCGGCGCGGCTGCCGCAGGTGTCGGTTTCCGCACCGCCGTTTTCAAGGCTCTCTATCCATTCGCCGTCTATCATGCAGCCAAGGTCCATGCTGCCGCTGTGCTTTACCCTGCGGATAAGCTGTGCGTCAGCGGGATTGCCGAGGCAGTAAAGATAACCACACAGCAGACGAATGTATTCCGAGCTGCCCTGCTGCGGTCGGGCAAGCTCTTCCTCGATAAGACGGATTATCTCTGCCCTGTCGATGGCGGCAAAGTCAAAGCCAAGGCGGCGTACAAGCCCGCCCGCTCTCTTTTCGTTGATGTCCATGTGATGCTCCTTGCGCTTGTGCGTATTTTGCGTGACTATATATAATTGTATATCCCACCTGTGGGCAAGTCAACCGCCTGCGGGGAAAAGCAAAAAAATGACACATTATTACAATTGCTCTGCTTGCTGGACATATCGAAAAAGATATGATATACTAAAGGACTGGATATACATATTTATATATTTATCCTTTTATGTCATTTAATATAAATTCTTGAAAGCAGGTGACTTGCCGGTGTTCAAACGGCTTGCATCACTTATTCTGGCAATGACGATGTTTGCTGCCACAGCGTTTTCAACGGTAAGCTCCCATCTGAGCCAGCCGCAGGTGGAAACCGTCCGCATAATGGAAACCAAGGCACCCAACACCGTCAGCAGTGCCGATAACCATATAGACAATTACATAGACACCAGCGAGGTGCCGTGGATTGTAAGCTGCGAGCGGCTGGGCGGCACCGACCGCCTGCATACCGCGCTGCTTGCCGCCCGTGCCGGCTGGGAGCAGGCCGACAGTGTTATCCTTGCCTGCAGCGAAAGTTACGCTGATGCACTGGCAGGCGTGCCCCTCTCCAAGGCACTTGATGCCCCCATACTGCTTACCCGCGGCACCGGCATTGAGCCGGAGGTCATGGAGGAGATAGAGCGGCTGGGTGCCAACGAGGTGTGGCTGCTGGGCGGCCCGCGCACACTTACATACAGCTACGACCACCAGTGCGAGGAGAACGGCTTTGTGTACACCCGCCTCAGCGGTGACAACCGCAGCCAGACGGCGGTGCGCATCGCCGAGCAGGTGGAGAAGCTCTGCGGAAGCGCGGAGCGGGTATTCCTCTCCAGCGCAAAAAGCTTTGCCGATGGTCTTGCCGCAGGCGCAGCAGCTGCCGCCTCTGACGGAGTTATCCTCTACGCCGAGCCGGACGGAAGCATGGACGCTTCCACGGTACAGTTTATTGATGACGCACAGTGCAATGAGATACTGGTGGTGGGCGGCGGAGCGGCGGTTTCCAGCGCGGTGTTCCCACGTCTGGGCGATATTACCGATGCCAAACTGGAGCGCATAGGCGGTCTCGACCGATATGCTACCGCCCTCAAGCTCAACAGACGCTTTGACAGCTATGCGCCCAATGATGCCATTGTTGCTGCCACCGGTGACGGCTTTGCCGATGCTCTGGCGGGCGGTGCGCTGGCTGCAAGGCTGGGCGCGCCGCTGGTGCTGGTCAGCAACTACAGCGCACTGGACGACACCGCCGATTACATCGCCGAGCGCACACCACGCAATGTGTATATTCTGGGCGGCGCAGGCGTTATCAGCGACTACACCGCCAAGCTGATGCTCTCGGGCAGCATAAATATCACGCCGCCCTCAGACCCCGCACTGCCCGAAGTCCCCGAAGAGGGGCAGCATATCGCTCGGCTCACCTTTGACGACGGCCCATCAGCCAACACAGCGGATATACTGGACACGCTGAAGGAGGAAGGCATAAAGGCTTCCTTCTTCGTGGTATACCGCCCGCAGTACGAGCATCTGTACCGCCGCATCGTGGAGGAGGGGCACACCCTCGGTCTGCACAGCTATACCCACAGCTATGATACCATCTACAGCAGTGACGAGGCTTTCTACAACGACCTGGACTCCATCGCCGCCTATGTGGAGCGGGTGACGGGCGTTGTGCCGGACATCATGCGCTTCCCCGGCGGCTCCAACTGTCCCGAGGGCGAGCAGCGCACCCCGGGCATCATGGCTCGCCTGCGTGAGGGCGTCAGGACGGTGGGCTACACCTACTACGACTGGAACATCTACCCCGGTGACGCATCGGCGCTGTCTGTTCCCAAGGACACCATTGTGGATAATCTCAAGCGGCAGATGAACGGTCAGCAGGACGCTGTGGTGCTGCTGCACGACTCCCCCGCAAAGACCACAACGGCGGAGGCTCTGCCGGAAATTATCGACTGTCTGCGGGGTGAGGGCTACACCTTCTGCGCGATAGACGAGCAGCCGTAACACATTCTGCGGCTGTGCGATAAAAAAACATTGACATACACCTCTGCCCAATATATTATTGATTGGATAGAACACTGTCGAAAAAGGCAATATATCAACAGGCAGCGTATAGCTGCACAGAATACCAAATAATTATGTAAGGGGGTCATCCTTGTGTCTGACGCAATTATCAGCCTGCGCAATATCTCCATTTCCTTTGATGGTGAAAGCGTGCTGGAAAACTTTAATCTGGACATAGAAAACGGCAGTTTTGTTACTCTGCTTGGTCCGTCAGGATGCGGCAAGACCACCACACTGCGTATTATCGGCGGCTTCGTTGAGCCGGACGAGGGAGATGTTTTCTTTAACGGTCAGCGCATAAACGACCTGCCCCCCCACAAAAGACAGCTCAACACCATCTTCCAGCGTTATGCCCTTTTCCCGCACCTCAACGTCTTTGAGAATATCGCATTCGGTATGCGTATCCAGAAGAAGTCGGAGGAGGAGATTCGTGAGAAGGTTGCGGAGATGCTGCGTCTGGTGTCCCTCACCGGTTTTGAGAAGCGCAGAGTAGGCACCCTCTCGGGCGGTCAGCAGCAGCGTGTTGCCATCGCCCGCGCCATCGCCAACGACCCCAAGGTGCTGCTTCTGGACGAGCCTCTGGGCGCGCTTGACCTCAAGCTGCGCAAGGATATGCAGGTGGAGCTCAAGCAGATTCAGTCCCGACTGGGCATCACCTTCGTCTACGTCACCCACGACCAGGAGGAAGCCCTCTCCATGTCCGATGTCATCGTGGTCATGAACCACGGTGTCATTCAGCAGATAGGCTCTCCCACCGACATCTACAACGAGCCGAAGAATGGCTTTGTCGCCGACTTCATCGGTGAGTCCAACATCGTGGACGGCATCATGCACGCCGACTGTGACGTTGAGTTCTGCGGCGCGCGTGTTCCCTGCGTGGACACCGGCTTTGCCGCCGGCGAAGAGGTGGACGTGGTCGTCCGCCCCGAGGATGTTATCGTTGTTCCCAAGGATCAGGCACAGTTCTGCGGAAAGGTACTTTCCACCACCTTCAAGGGCGTGCATTACGAGATGCGCGTTGATATTCCCGGACAGGACGAGGATTGGCTGATTCAGTCCACCATCGCCCAGACCGAGGGCGATGAAATCGGCATGCGCGTAGACCCGGAGAATATCCATATCATGAAGAAGTACACCGGCGACTACGCCAGTGATATTGACTTTGACGACACTCCCGAAGCGGAAGAATAGGGGGGGGAGAGCGTTGAATAAAAACAGAAGAGTGCTTGCCGCACCCTATGCCCTGTGGGCGGTCATCTTCACGCTGGTGCCCCTCGGCATGGTCATCTACTTCGCCTTCACCACCGATCAGGGTGCGTTTACCCTCAGCAACATCATCGAGATAAAGAGCTACGCAAAAACCTACGCAACCTCCATCTGGCTGGGCTTTCTGGCAACGGTACTGTGCCTGCTGCTGGGCTACCCGCTGGCTTACCTCATCTCCAAGCTCAAGGGCGTTTCCCAGCGCACCATGGTCATGCTGATAATGCTGCCCCAGTGGATGAACTTCCTGCTGCGCACCTACGCATGGATGACCATTCTGGAGCGCAACGGCCTCATCAACAATATGCTTGAGAAAATCGGCATCGGCCCGCTGCAGATGATTAACACCCGCGGCGCGGTGGTGCTGGGCATGGTGTACAACTTCCTGCCCTTCATGGTGCTGCCCATTTACTCGGTCATGACCAAGATTGACAACCGCATCACCGAGGCAGCGCAGGACCTTGGAGCCAACAGCTTCAACGTATTCCGCCGTGTGATATTGCCGCTGAGTATGCCGGGCATCATCTCCGGCATCACCATGGTATTCGTCCCCGCCGTCAGTACCTTTATCATTTCCAAGCTGCTGGGCGGTGGCAAGGAGATGCTCATCGGCGACGTTATCGAAATGCTCTTCGTGGGCAACGCGGTTGATTACAACGTCGGCTCAGCACTTTCGCTGGTGCTGATGATACTCATGCTTGTGTGCATGACCATTATGAACCGCTTTGATGACAGCGAAGAGACGGGAGGGCTGATGGTATGAAAAAAGCTGTATCCCGCATATACATGGGCCTTGTGATGTTTTTCCTCTATGCGCCCATCTTTGTGATGATCGTATTCTCCTTCAACAGCAGCAAGAGCCGCGCCGTCTGGCAGGGATTCTCCACCAAGTGGTATGAGGCTCTCTTCAACGACCAGACCATAATGAACGCCCTCGGTATGTCGCTGCTGGTGGCTGTGCTGGCGGCACTGGTTTCCACTGTTCTGGGCACAATGGCTGCCATCGGTCTGCGCGCACTGGGCAAAAAGACCCAGACGCTGATGATGTCGGTCAACAATATTCCCATGGTCAACCCGGAAATCGTCACCGGTATCTCCATGATGCTGATGTTCGTGGTAGTGTTCCGTGCCACCGGACTGCTCAAGCCCGGCTTTGCGACACTGCTGCTGTCCCACATCACCTTCTGCCTGCCCTACGTCATTCTGTCCATTCTGCCCAAGCTGCGCCAGATGAACCCCCACCTTTTCGAGGCGGCGCAGGATCTGGGCTGTACTCCGCTGCAGGCC
>SVPT01000096.1 GCA_015065695.1 Oscillospiraceae bacterium
TTGCCTCGCTGAAGATAGAGGGGCGCATGAAGCGTCCCGAGTATTGTGCCGCAGCCGTCACCGCCTGCCGTCAGGCGCGTGATGACGGAGCGGTGATGCCCGAGCTGGGCAGACAGCTTGAGGCTGTGTTTTCCCGCTCAGGCTTTACCGATGGCTACTTTGCCGCAAAGCGGGGCAGAGCAATGTTCGGTTTCCGCACCCATGAGGACGTAAAGGCAGGCAATACCGCTTTTGCCGCCCTGCATGAGCTTTACAAAAACGAATACCAGAGGGTGGAGCTGTCAGCGCGCTTTGCGGCGCGGTTGGGCAGCCCTGCGGTGTTTGAGCTGACTGATGGCACAAACACCGTCCGCTGCGAGGGGCAGGAGCCCCTTCCCTCGCAGGAAAGACCCCTCACACAGGAGCGCGCCGAGCTTCAGCTTAAGAAGACAGGCGGCACGCCCTATATCATCACCCACATCGACTGCAGCGGTCTGGAAGAGGGCGTATTTCTTCCTGCGTCTGCCCTCAATGCCCTGCGCAGAGAGGTAGCAGAGAAGCTTTCGCAGAAACGCCGCGCCCCGCAGTCTGTGGAGGTGTGCTGGCAGCAGAAAAGCCATACACCACACGCAGTGAAGGAGCGGCAGCTTCACGCACTCTTCCGCTCCATCGAACAACTTCCCGACGACCTGCCCACGGAGGTAAAGCGGGTGTATCTCCCGATGGAAACGCCCGCCGAACAGCTTGAGCAGACAATGAAGCGTCTGCGGGAGCGGGGCGTGGAAACCGCAGTGGAGCTGCAGCGTGGCATATTCGGTGCAGAGGTACAGATATGCAGGCGGCTGCGCGAGGTGCGGGCGCTGGGCATAAGGGTGTGCATGGTGCATAACCTTGGACATATACTGCCCGCGCAGGAGGCTGGTTTTGAGGTCTACGGCGGTTTTGGGCTGAATATAGTCAACACCGAGGCACTGCAGCAGTGCCAGCAGTGGGGATTATGCGGCACAGAGCTGAGCTTTGAGCTGACCCTTGCGCGCACAGCGCGGCTGGGCGGCAGTCTGCCGCGTGCCGTGTGCATATACGGATACATTCCCCTGATGCTGACCCGCAACTGCCCTGCGGCACTGGGCGGGAAATGCACAGGCGGGGAAGTCGCAAAGGGCGGCTGCTCCATAATCGACAGAACAGGAAAAACCATGCAGGTGCGCTGCCGTGGAGTGGGCACAGCCCGCTGCTCGGAGGTGTTCAACACCGTTCCCGTCAGCCTTGCGGAAAGGCAGTCGGAGATAGCCGGTGCGGACCATCTGCTGATGCGCTTTACAGTGGAAAGCCCGCAGGCGGTCAGGGATATTCTGCACTGCTGCGCAAACGGACAGCCTGTCAGCGGCACAGCGGCACCCGATGGCATAACCCGTGGTATGTACTACCGCGGCGTTGAATAACAGAGATATTGTAATTGGTAAAAACAGGCAAACAGCCCTTGCCAGATGGAGGTCATTGATGAAGCCCGGAAAGCTGTATGGCGTGGCTGCGGTACTTATAGTGCTGGCAGCAATGACTGCGCTTCTGTCCGGCTGTTCATCGGTTGATATGCTGATGAGCGGCAGCCCAACTGAAGATGTACTCGGCGCACTGCAGGAAGACCTTTTCGGCTGCGGCGAGCAGTATTACAATACGCTGGAGATGGCACTGCCCCGTCATTCGGGCTATGCCATGGTGGAGGATAAGTATGCGTATGATTCCCTCACCGAGCAAGACCAGCGCGAGGCTTACAGAATGATAGAGGAGAACGTCTGGCAGGTGACCAGCGAGGCAGGCGGTGCCTATGGGCGCTATGCCCTGCGGCGCATAGACCTGCCCGATTCCCTTACCTCAGGCGAGATACTGATGGTCAAGGAAGCAGTGCTTGCCGACCACCCCGAGGTATTCTGGGTCAACAACAACTACTCCCTTGGCTACAACTTCCACGACGGCAACTACATGAGCCTGTACACCAACTACTCATACGGCGAGCTTACTCAGCGAATCGGTGCGCTGGAGGACAACGTGGCTCTGGCACTGCGCGAGATTCCCGGCGGGCTCAACGAATACGACCGCGAGCTTATCATTCACGACATAATCGTGCGCGATGTGCAGTACGATGTGGAAGCCGCCGAGCAGGAGGGCGAATCACTGGTTGAGCCGTCCTCTTCCTACGGAGCGCTGGTCAACAAGATGGCGTTGTGCAGCGGTTACTCCCATGCCGCCAAGCTGCTGCTCAACCGTGTAGGCATCTCCTGCACCACCATAAAGGGCATGAGCATGGGAACAGCGCATATGTGGAATCTGGTGAATATCGACGACAACTGGTATCATCTCGATGTCACATGGAACGACCCGATAACCTATTCGGAGGAGCCGCTGAGATACTACGATTACTTCAATCTCAACGACGAGAATATCGGGTTCGACCACGAGTTTGCCGAGCATTACAACACGCTTACCGAAGAAATGATTGCAAATCAGGACGAAACAGAGGGCTATTTCTTCAATTTCACACTTCCTGAGTGTACATCAATGAAGCACAACTACTATGAGCTCAATGCTGTGCCTGTGGAGACCCTCAGCGATGAGAGTGCCGAAATGATTGAAAGGCTTATCACAGCAATGAGCCAGACCAAGGAAACCTCAATGCTCATCAACTTCCCCAAGGGCATGGATTACAAGGTTGTAGAGGCATGGCTGGATGATGCCCTCTACAACGGCATAAGGAATGCCAACAGAAAGGCAGCCGCGGGAATAAAGGGCTGCACCCGAATAAACCGCAGTGCGGACGACCCGTCGTGGTGCAATGTGTATTCCATCACGCTGGACTACGGACAACTGCAGTAATAGCTGAGTTAAGGAGGGCAATATGAAGCTGGTATTGGCATCAGGATCAATATTCCGTGCAAGACTGCTGGAGCTGGCAGGCTTTGAATACGAAGTTAGAATGCCGCATATCGATGAAACGGTAGTTACGGGAAAGCGTCTGCCCCCTGTAGAGGTGGCTCGCTCGCTTGCGGCACAGAAAGCCATATCCGTCTGGGACCGCAACGACGGTCAGATTGTGCTGGGCGCGGATACCATAGTCGTGGTTGACGACGAGATACTCGGTCAGCCCAAGGACAAGGAAGATGCCCGCAGAATGCTTCAGAAGCTGTCGGGCTCCCATCACGAGGTATACACAGGCGTACACATCTGCAGCGACTACGTCGAGCTCAGCTTTTCCGAGCGTACATTTGTGGATATGTACAAGCTGACGGATGAGGAAATAGAGCGTTATCTGCGCTACAATGAGTACAGCAACCGCCCGGGCGGCTACGATATTTCCCGCCGCGGCTCTCTGCTCATCGAGAGCATAAACGGAGATTACAACAACATTCTCGGTCTCCCGCTGGGGCTGCTTATACGCCAGCTCCGTGCCTGCGGTTTCCGCGTATAAACTCACCTGCGACCAATCTCAGCCCATGAAATTATTCGCGCTGCTATATTGTGAACTTCGCGTTAATTTTGTGGCTGCCACAATATTTGTATTGAGAAATAGCCCGCAAGGGTCTATAATTAAATGCGGTTTTATGCAATTTAAAAGGAGTATTGTTTGATGAACATCTTTTCAAAGGACATCGGTATAGATCTTGGCACAGCGAATACGCTGGTATATATAAAGGGTAAGGGCATTGTCATGCGTGAGCCGTCGGTTGTCGCCGTAGATACCCGCAGTGACACCGTTCTCGCCGTAGGCAGTCAGGCAAAGGAAATGATAGGCAGAACGCCGGGTGCCATCAGAGCAGTGCGTCCCCTGAAGGATGGCGTTATTGACTGCTTTGACATAACCGCCACAATGCTCAAGTATTTCATAAAGAAGGCGGTTCACACCAGCCTTTTCTCCAAGCCCCGCGTAGTCATCTGCATTCCCTCCGGTGTTACCGAGGTTGAAGAGCGCGCCGTTGAAGATGCTGCACGTCAGGCAGGCGGCGGCTACATAGAGCTGCTCGAGGAGCCTATGGCAGCGGCAATGGGCGCAGGTCTGCCCGTTGCGGAGGCTACCGGCAACATGGTCGTTGACATCGGCGGCGGCACCTCCGAGGTGGCTGTCATTTCCCTCGGCGATATAGTCGAATCGACCTCCGTGCGTGTCGCGGGCAACCACTTTGATGAATCCATCATCTCCTATGTAAAGAAGAAGTACAATCTCCTCATCGGTGACCGCACCGCCGAGGCAATAAAGATTGCCATCGGCTCTGCATTCCCCTATGAGGACGAAGAGAGTATGTCCATCAAGGGACGTAATCTGGTTGACGGTCTGCCCAAGAATGTGGTCATCTCCGCTGCCGAAGTGCGTGAGGCACTGGCTGACCCCCTCACCAGCATCATCAATGCAATAAAGGGTACCCTCGAAAAGACCCCGCCCGAGCTGTCCGCGGACATCATCGACCACGGCATTATGCTCACAGGCGGCGGCGCACTGCTGCGCGGCTTCGATAAGCTGGTTGCCCAGGAGACCGGTATGCCCGTACACATTGCCGAGCGTCCCCTTGACTGCGTTGTTGACGGCACCGGCAAGCGTCTGGACATCGTCATGCCCGATAACTATTGGAACGCACGCCGCAGATAATTATTCTGCACAAATATCCAAACCTATTTATATAAGCACGTTCCGCGGTAGGCGGAAAGGACAATGCGAGGTGAAAAACGGTGCGTGATTTGCTGAAATCCCGCAGTTTCAAGATGCTGCTTATAGCGGTATTCGTTGTGCTGGCGATAATGCTTTATTCAGCAAGCACATCGGGTCAGCAGAACTTCATAACGGCGGTGACCAGTTTCCTTACTGCACCGGTGCAGAAGATAAGTGCGCTGCTCTCCGGCAATATCAACGACTTCGGTGACAGCTTCACCGATATAGAAACCATCAAAGCGGAGAATGACCTGCTGAAAATGAAGGCTCGTGAGCTTACCGCACAGGTGGTTGACTACGAGGAGCTCAAGCAGGACAATGCCCGTCTGCGCTCTCTGCTGGAGCTGAAGGAAGAGAACAAGGACTTCCAGTTTCTGGACGCAGCGGTAATCTCCCGCGACACCACCGATACCTACGGCAGCTTTGTCATCGACAGAGGCTCAATGCACGGTGTCTCTCTGCTGGACCCCGTTATTACCGAGGACGGTCTTGTCGGATTTGTTTCCCAGCTTGGTCCTATATCCAGCCGTGTTACAACCATACTCAGCCCCGCCACCGATGTGGGCGCGATAGACCGCCGCACCCTTGACGGCGGCGTGCTGGGCGGCGATCTGGAGCTTGCGAAAAACGGACGCACCAAGCTGGGCTATCTCCAGCGTGACTGCGACGTTACCGCCGGCGACATCATTGTCACCTCCGGTCTTGGCGGCATCTATCCCAAGAACCTCATCATCGGCGAGGTGGCGGAGATTAAAGCCGAGGCGCAGGATATTTCCCTGTACGCCATCATCACCCCCAGTGCCAACGTCACCGAATGTACCGATGTTTTCGTAATCACCTATTTCGATGGGCAGGGCGCAGTCGTAGAGGGTGAACTGGCAGAGGACGGTACTCTTACGCTGCCGTCGCTGACCAGTGACAGCGATGCTGAGCAGACCGAATAACAGCAGGGTGCAGGAGCTTCAGATATGAAAATACTTTCGCGTGTCCGGCTCAAGTGGGTAGCCTATGCCCTGGAGCTGCTTCTTGTGTGCATAGTGCAGTACACACCCAATCTGCTGCCGACATTTCTCGGGGTAAAGCCGCTGCTGCTGTCGGTGTTTGCAATCAGCATTGCCATGTTCGAGGGTGAAACCTCCGCAATGTGGTTTGGCTGCGCTGCGGGCATACTGATGGACGTGATGTCAACCAGTGTGTTTGGCTTCAATACCATTATGCTGATGGTGGTGTGCTATTTCTGCGGTGCACTGGTCATCTTTCTCATGCGCAACAACATCGTTTCGGCAATGGTACTCGGTGTATGCGGTCTTATCGTCATCGAGGTAATGCGCTGGTTGTTTTTCTACGTCCTGTGGGGAGACGCAAAGATGTGGTATTATCTGTACGCGGTTATGCTTCCTCAGGTTGTGTATTCTGCGGTGATAATGCCGATAGCCTTTTACTTCAACCGCTCCATTGCTGCTCATCTTTCGGAGGAGGAATAGAGCTTCCCCCAATCGGTAAACCCTTTGTCCCTGTTTTGAGGTAAATGATATGGATAAAACCAATACATATACTAAGCGATTTGTCGTAATGGCGGCTTTCGTCATTATGGTGGTAATAGGCTACACCATCGTGCTGATGCGCACCCAGCTTGTCAACGGCGAGCAGTACGAGGAAAAAGCCATTCAGTATACCGCTACGTCCTATTCGATTACGGCTGCGCGAGGCGAGATTGTTGACCGATACGGTCGTGCGATTTCCCAGAACCGCATGGGCTACAGAATAAAGTTCAACCGCTCCGATCTGCCCAAGGGCAAGGAGAACGAGATAATCTGGCAGCTTGTTGAGATAATGACCGAGGCGGGTGAGCAGTGGATAGACAACTGCCCCATCATCATCAGTCCCTCAGGCTACGCCTCCTATGTTGAAGGTCAGGAATCGGCCGTTGAAAAAATGAAAGCTACCCTGAACCTCCAGACATACGCTACCGCACAGAACTGTCTGGATACCATGAACACCGAATTTGAGGTAGGCAATCTCGATCCGGAAATGGCACGCATTATCATGGGCGTGCGCCTTAACATGGACCAGATGGATTTCTCCTCCGCAAACCCCTACACCTTTGCCGAGGACGTTTCTCTGGAAACTGTGCAGACTGTGCTTGAAAACTCTGCCATACTTCAGGGCGTGGAGGTGGAGGTCGAGCCTATCCGTGAATACACCGACGGAACCATCGCCCCGCATCTTATCGGTAATACCGGCCCTATCTATGCCGAGGAATACGAAGAGCTGAAGAAGCAGGGCTATAAGATTACCGCAACAATCGGTAAATTCGGCATCGAAAAGGCGTATGAACAGTACCTCAAGGGCACCGACGGTGTCCGCAAGGTGCAGCGCAACGACCGCGGTGAGATAATCTATTCCGAGATCACCAAGGATACTGTCCCCGGCAACACCGTTGTTCTTACCATAGACGCGGAGCTGCAGAAGGTCGCGCAGAACGCAATGGAAAGAACCATCAAGAGCATCGCAGCCAGCGGCGGTTTCAAGACCGGTCAGGACGCCGACGCAGGTACCGTTGTCGTTATGAATGTGCGCACCTTCGAGGTGCTTGCCGCGGTAACCTATCCTTCCTTTGACCTGAACACATACGGTAAGGATTACAACAAGCTGCTCGAGCAGAAGGGTGGCCCGCTCTTCAACCGTGCAGTAAGCGGCACCTACGCACCCGGTTCTACCTTCAAGCCCGCTGTAGCACTTGCAGGCTTGCAGGAAGGCAAGATTAAAAAGTACGAGACCATCAACTGCAACGGTAAGTACGTTCTTACCGAGTACAACAACTTCTCTCTGTCCTGTCTGCACGTTCACAACAGCCTCAACGTCACTCAGGCCATCTCTGAGTCGTGCAACATTTTTTTCTACGAAACAGGTTACCGTCTTGGCATAACCAAGATGAATGACTACTGCAAGCAGCTTGGTCTGGGTGTTAAGACCGGCATCGGAATGGGCGAAGCCAGCGGTATTCTCGCCGGACGCGAGGAGCGCGAGGCGCAGGAGCTGAGCTGGTACGCTGCAGATACGCTGACTGCGGCCATCGGTCAGAACGATAACAAGTTCACTCCCATGCAGATGGCGGCATACATGGCAACCATCGCTAACGGCGGCACCCGCTACGAGGCCCGTCTGATAAAGACCATCAAGTCCTACGACATGACCAAGACTGTGGTGGAGGATACCAGCGATAACCCCGTTGTGTGCAACGAGCTTAACGTCGAAAAGACCATCATCAACGTGGTTAAGGACGGTATGCTGTCGGTTACCGAGGACGGTACCGCATCTGATACCTTCCAGAACTACGCCATGCGCGTAGGCGGCAAGACCGGTACCGCGGATACCCGCGATGACGCAACCGCAAACGCTGTGTTTATCGCATTCGCTCCCTTTGAGGAGCCCGAGATAGCAATTGCCATTATCGGTGAACGTTGCGGTTACGGCAGCTATATGGCGCCGATAGCCAAGGATATATGCGATTATTATTTCTTCTCTGAGCAGACAGGCGGACATGATGTCCAGCCGGAAGGCGATCTTGTTCAGTGAGATATTACAATTGTGAATATTCTATTGACAGAAAGTTTATTATATTGTAACATATAATGTAGAGATAAAAGACGAATAATTATGAGGGGGGTGGCATTTTGGCAGAACCGGGAAAAAATGGCGGCAGTGCTGCACCGGTAAAGGGGTACTCGCTTTCGGTGTTCCTGTTTGTTGTCGGCATAGTTGCTGTTGGCCTTACCATACTGTTCAGCGGCTTCAGCAAAATGCCTAAAACGGTACTTGTCAGTGAACTTCTGGTGCTTGGCTGTCTGGTGGGATTGCTGATTGTTTCCATCGTAGCGAAAAAGCGCGTCGAAAGTCAGTATGAACAGCAGGAACGCTATCCGTACACCAGCGTAGACAAAAAGTCCATCGAGAATATCTTTGATATTATTGCGGACGAGGAAAAGAAGCGTCAGCGACTGGATGCCTTTGCCGCCGGTGTGGATTTCCAGGCAACGCAGCCTGCCCGCGCACAGACACAGTCTTCTTTCTCCGAGAAAAAAGACGAAAGACCTGCTCAGTCATCGCCGGCACCTGCAGTCTCTTCTCCTGCTGACAGCAGTGATGAGGACAACGAGGACAAGCCGGTAATCGCGGTGCTTGACGCCGACGAAGAGGAAGATTCGAGCGATTCCCAAAAAACAGAAAGTGATGGGGAGGGCAGCGAAGAAGTGAGAGATAACAACGACGACCGCCCGCGTGAGAGAGCGGAATCGGGCGACAGAGAAAGACCGGGCGCAGAGCGCCGCGGCGGCCCCAATGCCGCCAGACGTCCTGCCGGTGCGCCTCCGCAGAAGAAGCGCCGTCCGCCCTATGACCCA
>SVPT01000097.1 GCA_015065695.1 Oscillospiraceae bacterium
CCTTTCCTGTTCGGTATAACCTGAGTATATCAAAAACTGTAAACCATGTCTCTGCACATTCTGTTAACTATCTTACTGCACTATACACATCGGTCGCCTGCACTGCGATTGGTTTACGGGAGCGAAAAGAGCAAGGAGGGCATATTCCTTGTCCTCAAGCAACAGCCATGTTCCACAGGCACTGAAGCGTCAGGTTATAAAGCGTAAAAAAGAGGCAAAAACGTAAAGGGGCGGGCGGGTGGGCGCAGAAACCTAAGCATCTGACCGTTCGCACACAACTAAAACAGGACGGAATAACCCACGCAAGGCTTTCGCAGCACCCCCGCTTGCCCGATACGCCAGTGGCGCATCGGGGTAGCTAGGCTGTACCTCTATTTTACGTTGGAACTCGCGCCCTTATTTGCTCGGACTTGGTTGCTATCAATCTTTTGCTTTGGGCGCACCTTGCTGATATTTCTGCGGGCGCGAGGTGTGATTCTCATTTGGTTGGTTGCTGTTTGGTCAGGCTTTTCTTGGGGCTCTGCCCCAAACCCCGCAACTTTTTAAAAAAAGTTGATTAAAACTTTTCTTGTTCTTTGCTAATGCGAAGCGGCACCCGCATCATCGTGCAGGTGCCGCCGTAACTTAATTATGTATATTCGCTTAGTCGTTCTGCTCCGATTCCATGTCCAGTATCTTCCTGAACTGCGTCTCGTACAGTCCGCGGTAAACACCACCCTGCTCAAGCAGCTCATCATGTGTGCCCTGCTCCGCAATAACGCCGTCCTTGACTACCATAATGCGGTCTGCCTTCAGTATCGTGGACAGTCTGTGTGCAATTACTATGCTCGTGCGGCCCTTCATCATTGTTTCCAGAGCGTCCTGTATGGCATTTTCGGAAATGGAGTCCAGTGCCGACGTTGCCTCGTCCAGAATCAGTATACGCGGGTTTTTCAGAATAACACGCGCAATGGACAGACGCTGCTTCTCGCCGCCGGAGAGCTTAAGACCTCTGTTGCCAACCTCGGTGTCGTATCCATCAGGCTGGTTGACAATGAAGTCGTGTATGTTGGCGGTGCGGCAGGCTGCCTCAATCTCTTCCTGCGTGGCATCGCTCTTCGCGTACAGCATATTCTCGCGTATCGTGCCGTTGAAGAGGTAGGTGTCCTGCGTTACTACGCCGATGTTCTCGCGCAGATATGTAAGGTCTATGTTTCGCACGTCCATGCCGTTGATGGTAACCAGACCGCCGCATACGTCATACAGGCGGGGGATAAGGTTGACCACCGTGGATTTACCCGAGCCGGAAGGACCGACAATGGCGAACATCTGACCGCCGGGGACGGTGAAGTTGATGTCGGTAAGTAGCGGCTTTGTGGGGTCGTAGGAGAACTTGACGTGCTTGAAGTCGATGCGGGGGCAGTCCATGTTGGGCTTCTTTGCGCCGGGGCGGGACACGATCTTGTTCTCTTTGTCGAAGTAATCAAATATTCTGGTGAACAGTGCCAGCGAGCGGGTGAAGTCCACCTGAATGTTCAGCAGCGACTGTACAGGGCGGTAGAGGCGATTGATCAGCGCAACAGTGGCGGTGATGACACCGACGGAGATGGCGGGGTCGCCCTTGATGAGGAAGTAGCCGCCTGCGAGGTAGATGAGCAGCGGACCCACCTGAGTGAACATACCCATGATAACGTGGAACCATTTGCCGCTGCGCTGCTCCCTGAGCGCAAGCTGAGTGACCTCTTCGTTGACCTTGACGAAACGCTCGTATTCCTCCTCCTCGCGGGTGAACAGCTTGACCAGCACCGAGCCGCTTACGCTGAGGGTTTCGTTGACAAGCTGATTCATCTCGTCGTTCTTTGCCTGACTTTCCGAGAGAAGCTGCCAGCGTGTTTTGCCGACCCGCTTGGTGGGCAGGATAAGCAGGGGGATAACCACGATGCCCACAAGTGCCAGCTTCCAGCTCATGGTAAAGAGGGCAACCAGCGTTGTGACCACCGTTGCGGTGTTGCTGACAATGCTGGAAAGTGTGCCGCTGATTACGCTGCTGACACCGCTGATGTCGGTGTTCATGCGGGTGATGATGTCGCCCTGCCGCTCACTGGTAAAGAAGGAGTGGGGCATATGCTGCAGGTGGTCGTACATCTGGTTCTTCATATCGAAGATGATGCGCTGGGAAATCCATGCGTTGATGTAGTTTTCCAGCACACCGATGACCTGCGACAGACCGAGGGTGAGGAAAGCCAGAATGACCAGCTTGATGAGCAGCTGCATATTCTCGCCCACTAGTGCCTCGTCAACAATGCGTCCTGTAATCAGTGAGGGAAGCAGACCCACCACCGAGGAGAGCAGTATTGCGACAAACACCATGATAAACTGCGGCCAGTAGGGCTTGAGGTAGGAGAGTATGCGCAGCAGAAGCTCCTTGGTCACCTTGGGCATATTCTGCTTTTCCTCGTCCGTCAAAAAGCCTCTCGGTCCAAGGGACATTCTTCCGGGTCCTGGCATGATTGACCACTGCCTTTCGTATGTAGAATTTTCATGCAGTTATTGCCAGTCTATAATAACACATATGCAGGAGGATTTACAGAGTTTTTTGTCATGCAAATGTGATGGGTTGGTGTGTTTTTGCTTTGCAGCGTCATATTTGCATAGCAGCATTGCTGCACAGGCACACCCTTGTGCGCGTGTGCGCACAGGAGAGTGTCTTTGCTTGACTTTACTTTACTTACCTTGACTTAACTAGACTAGACTATACTATACTCGGTTGCCATTTGGTTGCCAAGTGGTTGCCATATGACATATTAACAGAGATTACACACACGTTTCGGCTGTCTTTTGCATTATTCACTGCTGTCATTATTATTGTTTTACTGTGCAAAGAAGCTCGGGCTGAGTAAGTGAAATAAATCAGTTGACAAAGGGAAATTTATAGTGTTTAATATTTATTAAGAATTGTATTTTCAGACGGGTTTATGAATATACAATCAATCTGCACGGATTAAGAAAAATACAAAATCAGAAAGGAAAGAAAAGACTATGCTGAAACTTATTAACCGACAGAGTGAAATGATTGACGAGGTAAGGCAGGCAAAGCGTATGCCTCGTTTGATCTGGCAGCTGCCCATATTCCTGCTGGTATTCTTTGCCATCAACATCGTAATAACCATTGTCACTACGGTTGCTGTTGTAGCGGGTGCCATACTCAGCCCCGAATTCAGGGAAATCATTATGTCCGGTAAGATTTATGAACTTCTCACCGGCGAAAGAATGATGATCGTTCAGCTTTTCATCACCGTTGCTGAGACCATCGTTGCCATTATTTACTGCCGCCTCATTGAAAAGCGCTCCCTGCGCTCCATGGGCTTCCGCAAAAAGGGCTGGTTCAAGGATTATCTCAGCGGCTACGGCATCGGCGCGCTGATGATATGCGGCTCTGCGCTCATCTGCCTGCTTGCCGGCACACTGACCTTCCGCGTTTCCGTAAAGCCTGACCTTGTCGTCATCGGTCTTGCATTCCTCGGCTATCTGGTACAGGGCATGGCAGAGGAGGTACTGGTACGCGGCTACCTGATGAACTCTCTGATAGGCTCCATCAAGGGCAAGGCAGCAGTACCTGTGGCAGTCATCGTCAGCTCGGTCATCTTTGCCGCGCTGCATCTGGGCAACCCCGGCATGACTGCTCTGGCTTTCGTCAACCTGACCCTCGCCGGCATCGTATTTGCCCTGATGGTCATTCGCACCGACAACATCTGGGTTGCCTGCGCCGCTCACTCCGCATGGAACTTCTTCCAGGGTCACGTCATCGGCTCACAGGTCAGCGGTCTGACCCAGATGTCCTCTTTCCTTGAGGCAGCCACACAGGGCAGTGCCATCATCAACGGCGGCAGCTTCGGTCTTGAGGGCGGTCTTGGCGTTACTGCTGTTGAGCTTATAGCCATCATCCTCATGCTCGTTATTCCCGAGAAGAAGAAGGCTGCTGTGGAAGCACCCGCCGCCGAAGCCGCTGTGGAGGCTCCCGCAGAGGAAGCCGCTGTGGAGGCTCCCGCAGAGGAAGCCGCTGTGGAGGCTCCCGCAGAGGAAGCCGCTGCACAGTAAGCGTCGAGCAAAATAACAGAATAGTGGCTATTGCGCCTGCGCCGAAGTGAGAATTTCGGTGCGGGCGTTTTTTGCCGGTGAGGGGGAGGAATCTATATATAGGCTATGCTTTCTCAGGGACTAATTCCCTCGACCCTGCATAATTTACCGGTAGGACCTTATGACAAAGCTCATAGCGGAAAAAAATTGAGCAAAACTTTTCTGTTTTATGTTGCAATAACTTGGGGCTGTTGATATAATTACTTAATAATGTAATATCGCACCAAATTCTTATAACTGGAGTTGTTAATATAATGTACCGTACACGTTTTGCACCCTCTCCTACCGGCTATATGCACGTCGGTAATCTGCGTACCGCCCTCTATGCCTACCTTATCACCAAAAAGGAAAACGGCAGCTTTATCCTCCGTATCGAGGATACCGACCAGGAGCGTTACGTCGAAGGCGCAGTTGACATAATCTATAACACCATGCGCGAGACCGGTCTGCTCTGGGACGAAGGTCCCGATGTGGGCGGCGAGTATGGCCCCTACATTCAGTCGGAGCGCAGACCCCTCTACCGCGAGTATGCCGAAAAGCTCTGTGAGCTGGGTGGCGCATATTACTGCTTCTGCACCAAGGAGCGTCTTGAGCAGCTTCACACCGAGGCAGGCGGCATCGCCAAGTATGACGGCTGCTGCCGGGATATTCCCCTCGAGGAGGCACGACAGCGCGCCGCCGCAGGTGAGCCATATGTCATCAGGCAGCGTATGCCCCGCGAGGGTGAAACCAGCTTTGATGACGCCGTATTCGGTCTCATCACCGTTGACAACAGCGAGCTGGAGGACCAGATTCTGCTCAAGAGCGACGGTCTGCCCACCTATAACTTCGCCAACGTCATCGACGACCACCTGATGGGCATTACCCACGTCGTGCGCGGCAGCGAGTACCTTTCTTCCACCCCCAAGTACAACCTGCTCTATCAGGCATTCGGCTGGGAGCCCCCTGTGTATATCCACTGCCCGCCTGTTATGAAGGACGCGCAGAACAAGCTGTCCAAGCGCAACGGCGATGCTTCCTATCAGGATCTGGTCGCAAAGGGCTACCTGACCGGGGCTATACTCAACTATATTGCTCTGCTGGGCTGGAGTCCGGGAGGAGAGCAGGAGAAGTTCTCCCTTGAGGAGCTTGTTCAGGCATTTGACATCAAGGGCATCTCCAAGTCCCCCGCCATCTTCGACCCCGAGAAGCTGCGCTGGCTCAATGCGGAGTATATCCGTGCCATGTCCCTTGAGCAGTTCCACGAGGCGGCACTGCCCTATATCCTTGAGGGCGCAAAGGGCGCAGAGACCGACACCATGCTCATCGCAGGCTGTCTGCATCAGCGCACCGAGGTACTCTCGGAGATTCCGCCCCAGATAGATTTCATCAGCGGCATCGAGGACTATTCCATAGACCTCTTCACCAATAAGAAGTCCAAGTCCAACCCCGAGACCTCCAAGGCCATGCTTGAGGCAGCTATCCCTGTGTTGGAGGCTCTGCCCCAGTGGACACAGGAGGCTATCCACGACAGCCTTATCGGTCTTGCGGAGGGGTTGCAGGTCAAGAACGGTCTGCTCATGTGGCCGGTGCGCATTGCTGTGTCCGGCAGGACGGTTACCCCCGGTGGTGCTGTGGAGGTGTTGGGCATGGTGGGCAGAGAGCAGTCCCTGCTGCGCCTGCACAAGGCACTTGAAATGCTCAGCTAACTGAAAGAATAATACAAATTCGTGTATAGCTAAATTACTTTACGGAAGGAATAACAGATATGTCTGAGGAAACAAGAGAAGTCATAGAAACCGCAGAAACTCCCGCTGTAGAGAGCAATAACTTCATTGTTCAGGCCATAAAGGAGGATCTGGCAGAGGGTGGACGCTGTGAAGGTATGCAGGTTCACACACGTTTTCCGCCTGAGCCCAACGGCTGCCTGCACATCGGTCACGTCAAGGCACTGGTAATCGACTATGGCATTGCCGAGCAGTTCGGCGGCATCTACAACCTGCGCATGGACGACACCAACCCCACCAAGGAGCGTGAGGAGTTTGTCGAGGCCATCAAGGACGACATTCGCTGGCTGGGCTACGACTGGGGCGACCGCTATCACTTCGCCTCCGCTTACTTTGAGGAAACCTATCAGTACGCCATCGAGCTTATCAACAAGGGTCTTGCATATGTCTGCGAGCTGACCCCTGACCAGATGCACGAGATGCGCGGCACTCACGATACCCCCGCCACCAGCCCGTGGCGTGACCGTCCCATCGAGGAATCCCTTGACCTGTTCAAGCGTATGCGCGCAGGCGAGTTTGAGGACGGAAAGTACACCCTCCGCGCAAAGATCGACCTGGCTTCCGGCAACTGGAATATGCGTGACCCGGTTATCTACCGCATCAAGCACGCCACCCACCACCGCACCGGTGACGAGTGGTGCATCTATCCCATGTACGACTTCGCACACCCCATCGGCGACGCCATCGAGCATATTACCCATTCGCTTTGCTCGCTGGAGTACGAGGATCATCGTCCTCTGTACGACTGGGTTATCAACAATGTGTCGGTGCCCTCCCGTCCCCGTCAGATAGAGTTTGCACGTCTTGGCATCGACTACACTGTGCTGAGCAAGCGCAAGCTGCGCAACCTTATCGAAACGGGCATTGTCAACGGCTGGGACGACCCCCGTATGCCCACCCTCGCCGCACTGCGCAGAAGAGGCTATACTCCTGCGTCCATCAAGAATTTCTGCGAGCGCATCGGCGTTGCGAAGAACCCCAATGTGGTGCATTGGAGCTTCCTTGAGCATTGCCTGCGTGAGGACCTGAACAGCCATGCCGCGAGAGCGATGGCGGTGCTGCGTCCCATCAAGCTGGTTATCACCAACTATCCCGAGGGACAGAGCGAGACCTTTACCGTTGAGAATCATCCCGACGACCCCAATGACACCCGTGAGGTCACCTTCTCCCGTGAGCTGTATATCGAGCAGGACGACTTCATGGAAGAGCCCATCAAGAAGTATCAGAGGCTTTATCCGGGCAACATGGTGCGCCTGAAGGGTGCGTACATTGTCACCTGCACCGGCTGCAAGAAGGACGAAGAGGGCAATGTTGTGGAGGTTTATGCCGAGTACGACCCCGCGACCCGCGGCGGCAACCCGCCTGAGGGCGTAAAGGTGCGTGGCACTATCCACTGGGTAGACGCAGCCAACTGCATTGAGGCAGAGGTGCGCCTGTTTGACCGCCTGTTCACTGTAGAGGACCCGGACAGCGCAAGCCGTGACTATCTGCAGCATATCAACCCCAACTCTCTGACCGTGCTGAAGGGCTGCCGTCTGGAGCCGTCGCTGGCTGAGGCAAAGATAGGGGAGGGCTACCAGTTCCTGCGGCTGGGCTACTTCTGCAAGGACAAGGATTCCACAGCAGAGATGCCGGTATTCAACCGTTCGGTGGAGCTGAAGGACAGCTTCTCGAAGTAAAAAGAGCGCATAAGGGGGAGTTTGCAATGCAAGCTCCCCCAAAATTAAAACAGAAAAGTTTTAATCAACTTTTTTGCCAGCATGAGATTCATAGGAATCTCATGCTAGGCTGTTCTGCGGGGTGCCTAGGCAAAGCCTGGCGGCAGCGCCCCAAAAGAAACCTGAACAATAGCACCCAACCAAGAAAAACAGCTCGCGCCCGCAGAAAGAAAAGTAAGGTGCGCCAGCGTTAGAGGCATGGCATTAACCCAAGTCCGAGCCAATAAGGGCGCGAGTACCAACGTAAAAATAGAGGCACAGCGTAGGTACCCCGAGATACCATTGGTATCTCGGGCAACCGGAGGTGCTGCAAAAGCCCTGTGCTGAATTATTCCGCCAAGACCTAGTTGTCTTCAAGCGGTCAGATGCTCAGGCTTGAGCACCCACCCGCCCGCCCACTTACGCTTCATTCACTATTTATACGCTTGAAACTTTAACCCTTCTGCCACTGTACAACTTTTCGGTTAACATAAGAATTTAACAGAAGAAAGAAGTTTGCACCCGCACCCCCTAAACCACCTCAAAAGGAAAAAACAATGGGAAAGAAAAATAAAAAAGCCAAGAATAATCATAATACCCCCAACACCCAAACAAATTTGACTGCCGCAACCATACCCAACCCGCCCAAAAAGAAAAATAAACCCATCGGCGAGCCGGAGAATCCGCAGATTGGCTGGATGCGGCTGGATAATGCCGCGAAAATTTACCCCGCCTCCACCCGCCGCTCGTGGACGCCGATGTTCCGTATATCCACCACCTTCACCGAGCCAGTGGACGTGGAGGTGCTGCAGAGCGCACTGGAGAAAACCCTGCGCCGTTTCCCCGGCATAGCCGTTGCGCTGAAAGCCGGTCTGTTCTGGAATTACCTTGACCCAATCAAGGAAATGCCCAAGGTGCAGCCGGAGGGCCCCTGCCCCTGCCTGCCTATGTCGCGCAAGAACCTGAAAAAATGCGCGGTGCGTGTGCTTTACTACGAAAACCGTATAGCCGTCGAGTATTTCCATTCCCTCACCGACGGTACAGGCGGCCTTATATTTATGAAAACACTGGCTGCCGAGTACCTTACACAGAAGTATCATATAGATATACCCTGTGAGGAGGGTATCTGCGACAGAAATGAGCAGCCCAAGCCTGAGGAGCTGGAGGACAGCTTCATCAATAATGCGGGCAGCTTTACCGATGGCTCCCGGGATACGGTGTCCTACCGCCTGCGCGGCACCAAAGAGCCGGACGGCTTTATCAACCTGACCACAGGCATAATGGACGCAAAGGCTGT
>SVPT01000098.1 GCA_015065695.1 Oscillospiraceae bacterium
GGACTTCATCCAGAAGATTATCGGACGAATCACCCTCATTGGCGCACTGTTCCTCAGCATCATCGCTATCCTGCCCATCATCATTGCGGCAGCTACCGGCGAGAACATCGGAATGAGCGGTACTTCCATCCTCATTCTCGTTGGCGTTGCTCTCGAGACAGTGCAGCAGATCGAATCCCAGATGCTCATGCGTCACTACAAGGGCTTCCTGGAGTAATCTGCAAAGCAAATTATCCTATTTACTCTCAGCGGGTGCTGCAGAGCAGCGTCCGCTGAGAGTGCCGATTTTCAAGAGAGGAGTGTGCGGAATACAGTTCTGCATACAGTAGTTATGAAAATCATTTTTCTTGGCGCACCCGGTGCTGGTAAAGGTACTCAGGCAGAGATAATCTCTGACCGTTTATCTATACCCCAGATTTCCACTGGTAATATTCTCAGAGAAGCGCTGAAAAGCGGCACTGAGAATGGTCTGAAGGCAAAGACGTTCATCGAAGCCGGTCAGCTTGTTCCTGATGAGATTGTCATTGGCATTCTTCAGGACAGAATTGCACAGGACGACTGTGCAGGCGGCTTTATTCTGGACGGCTTCCCCAGGACCATCGCTCAGGCCGAGGCACTTGACAGCATGGGCATCGCAATCGACCGTGTCATCGACATCGAGGTCGCGGACGAGGCGATTGAGCGCAGACTGTCCGGACGCCGTGTCTGCGAGACTTGCGGAAGCTCCTACCACCTCGACCATAAAAAGCCGGCGGTGGAAGGTGTTTGCGACAAGTGTGGCGGCACCCTGATCCAGCGCAAGGATGACAAGCCGGAGACCATTTGCGAGCGTCTTAAGGTTTACCATGAGCAGACCGAACCGCTCAAGGCCTATTATAAGGAAAAGGGCAAGCTGTGTGAGGTAGATGGCAGCAGAGCCATCGAAGCCATTACAGCAGAAGCACTTGCATTCCTTGAGGGCTGAGTAAATGATCATATTAAAGTCCAGCAAAGAGATCATGCTGATGAAAGCTGCCGGTCTGATAACAGCCCGTGCGCTGGAAGCAGCAGGCAAAGCTGTTCGTCCGGGTGTGACGACCTGGGAGCTTGACAAGATTGCCCACGACGAGATAATCAGACTGGGCGCAATTCCAAGCTGCCTCGGTTACGACGGATTCCCCAACAGCACTTGCATCTCGGTCAACAACAAGGTCATCCATGGCATACCCAGCAGAACAGAACGTCTGAAGGAAGGCGACATAGTCAGCATTGACCTGTGCGCCTGCATCGGCGGATTCCACGGAGACAGCGCAAGAACCTTCCCCTGCGGAGAAATCTCAGACGACGCAAAGCGGCTGCTTGCGGATACTGAGGCAGCGTTGTGGGAGGGAATAAGCAAAGCAACCGCGGGAAACAAAATCGGTGACATCGGATCTGCTGTTCAGCAGTATGTCGAAACACGCGGCTACTCGGTTGTACGGGAGTTTACCGGCCACGGAGTAGGCGCGAGTATGCACGAGGAACCCAGCGTTCCCAACTATGGAAGACCCGGTCGGGGCGCACGGCTTAGCCCCGGAATGGTCATCGCCATTGAGCCGATGGTCAATATGGGTACCCATGAGATAGAAATCCTGGAAGATGAATGGACGGTTGTTACTGCTGACGGCAAGCTGTCCGCGCATTTCGAGCATACCGTGGCCATTACCGAGAACGGTCCGGTCATACTGACTGCACTGGAGTAAGCTTATGGCAGCAATGATGTGCGAAGAGATGATGCGTGGCTGTATTGTCAAGGCAGCAGCAGGCAGGGATAAGGAAAAGGAAGGCGCATTCTATGCCGTGATTGCCGCAGCAGACGGATATATCCTCATCTGCGACGGCAAACGCAGACCGCTGGAACGCCCGAAAAGGAAGAATCCCCGTCACATTCAGAAAACGGACGACATCATTCCCGAAGAGGTTATGAGAACCAACAAGGCATTGAGACGTGCGCTGGCCGATTACACAGCGCGCAGTTCAGCAGTTTAAGGAGGTTTTCCTTTGTCAAAGCAAGATGTTATTGAAATAGAAGGCGTAGTTCGTGAAGCATTGCCCAACGCAATGTTCAAGGTTGAGCTTCCCAATGGTAAGATCATACTCGCCCACATTTCGGGCAAGCTGCGCATGAACTTCATCCGCATACTGCCGGGTGACAAGGTAACCCTCGAAATGTCGCCCTACGACCTTACTCGCGGACGCATTACCTGGCGCACGAAGTAAGGTAAACAATTCCTCAACAAAAATCCTGATAGGAGGAAATCAAGCATGAAAGTCAGACCTTCCGTTAAAAAAATCTGCGAGAAGTGCAAGATAATCAAGCGTAAGGGCAGAATCATGGTTATCTGCGATAATCCCAAGCATAAACAGCGTCAGGGTTAATAAGCCCCATAAATAATTCGGAGGTGTTTAAACAATATGGCTCGTATAGCCGGTGTTGACCTGCCCAGAGACAAAAGGATCGAAATCGGTCTTACCTATATCTTTGGCATAGGCCGCAAGACTGCAACTGATATTATCGCCGCTACCGGTGTAAATCCCGATGTTCGCGTTAGAGATCTTACCGAGGACGATATATCCAAGCTGCGTGAATACATCGACAAGAACTGCATGGTGGAAGGCGATCTCCGCAGAAACAATTCCTTCGCCATTAAGCGTCTTATGGATATCCAGTGCTATCGCGGAATCCGTCACCGTAAGGGACTGCCTGTTCGCGGCCAGCGCTCCAAGACCAACGCACGTACTAGAAAGGGTCCCAAGAAGACCATAGCCAATAAGAAGAAGTAATATCAGGAGGAAAGTACGTTATGGCTAAACAACCCGCCAAAAAGGGTGCTGCGATTCGCCGCCGCCGTGAGCGCAAGAACATAGAAAAAGGCCAGGCGCATATCCAGTCTACCTTCAACAATACCATCGTCACCATTACCGATACTCAGGGTAATGCTCTTTCTTGGGCAAGCGCCGGCGAGCTGGGCTTCAGAGGCTCCAAGAAATCCACTCCTTTTGCGGCTCAGTCGGCTGCAGAAACCGCAGCTAAGGCTGCTATGGAGCATGGCCTCAAGACCGTTGAGGTCTTCGTAAAGGGTCCCGGCTCCGGACGAGAGGCTGCCATCCGTGCCCTTCAGACCGCTGGTCTGGACGTCACCATGATCAAGGATGTCACCCCTATCCCGCATAACGGCTGCCGTCCTCCCAAGAGAAGACGTGTCTAGTTTCTACACAATAAATTGGAGGTAATCCTTAATGGCAAGATATACAGATGCTTCATGCAAGCTTTGCCGCAGAGAGGGTCAGAAGCTGTTCCTGAAGGGCGATCGCTGCTATAGTGAGAAGTGCGCCATCGAGCGTAGAAACTATGTGCCGGGTCAGCATGGTCAGGGTCGCAAGAAGACCTCTGAGTACGGTCTTCAGCTTCGTGCGAAGCAGCAGGCAAAGCGCTACTATGGCGTGCTGGAAAACCAGTTCCATCATTATTATGAAATGGCTGCTACCCGCAAGGGTATCACCGGTGAAAACCTTCTGGCTATTCTCGAGAGCCGTCTCGACAACGTAGTCTACAGACTGGGTTGGGCCTCCTCCAGAAAGGAAGCCCGTCAGCTTGTTACTCACGGTCACTTCCAGATCGATGGCAAGCGCGTTGACATTCCCTCCTACCTGACCAAGGTCGGCGAGAAAATCAGCATCGCTTCCAAGAGCCGTGAGAGCGCAAAGATCAAGGCTGTTCTTGAAGCAACAGCATCCAAACCCATTGTTAAGTGGCTTGAGCTTGACAGAGAAAACTGTGCCGCAAAGATCATAGCCGCTCCCGAGCGTGCTGACATCGATCTTGCTGTGGAAGAGACGCTCATCGTCGAGCTTTATTCCAAGTAATGGCATTTTTCTACACCTGTGTGGTGTTACAATCGTTATAAGTGTCGAACTTAACCACTAAGGAGGGTTTTGAATGATCGAGATAGAGAAACCCAGAATAGAAATAGAGGAGCTTACCCCCGACGGAACCTATGGCCGTTTTGTCATAGAACCGCTGGAGAAGGGTTACGGTACCACGCTTGGTAATTCCTTGAGACGTGTGCTTCTGTCCTCTCTGGAGGGCGTCGCTGTCAAGTATGTAAAGATTGACGGCGTGCTGCACGAGTTCTCAACGATTCCCGGCGTCAAAGAGGATGTTGCTGAAATCATTCTTAACATCAAGGGTCTTACCGCTCGCCTCAACGGCGACGGCCCCAAGATGGTCGTGATTGATGCAGAGGGAGAGGGCGAGGTTACTGCTGGCTCGATCATGTGTGACAGTGAAGTTGATATTCTCAACCCCGATATGCATATTGCTACCCTTGCAGAGGGCGCACGTCTCTACATGGAGATAACGCTGGATACCGGCCGCGGCTATGTATCCGCCGAGCGCAACAAGGCTGCAATGCAGCAGAGTGTTATCGGAACACTGCCTGTCGATTCAATCTATGCACCGGTTACCAAGGTCAACTACCGCGTTGACAATACGCGTGTTGGCAACGTGACCGACCTCGATAAGCTTACACTTGAGGTATGGACAAACGGTACCATCAACGCACAGGAAGCTGTGTCTGTCGGCGCAAAGGTGCTGACTTCTCACCTCGACCTGTTCGTTCAGTTGTCTGACGGTGTCTGCGGCACTGAGATTCTCGTTGAGACCTCTACCACAGGCAGCGAGAAGGTACTTCAGATGACCATCGAGGAGCTGGACCTCAGCGTCCGTTCCTTCAACTGCCTCAAGCGTGCCGGTATCAATACCGTCGAGGATTTGATAAACAGAACCGAGGAAGACATGATGAAGGTCAGAAACCTCGGAAGAAAGTCTCTGGAGGAGGTTATAGCCAAGCTTGCAACGCTGGGCTACACCCTCAGAAGAGATGACGAATAGCTAATATGAAGGAGTGAATACGATGCCCGGATCAAGAAAGCTTGGCAGAGAGACCTCTCACCGTCTTGCAATGCTCAGAGGCATGGTTACCTATCTGCTCGAGAACGGCAGAATCGAGACTACTGTCACTCGCGCCAAAGAGGTCCGCGCTCTTACCGAAAAGATGATCACCATGGCTAAGGATAATACGCTTGCCAACAAGCGTCGTGCTATGGCTTTCATCACTAAGGAAGACGTTGTTAAGAGTCTGTTTGATGTTATCGCCCCTGCTTGCGCTGATCGCAACGGTGGTTACACCCGCATCATCAAGACCGAGCCCCGCCGCGGTGACGCTGCTGAGATGTGCTTCATCGAACTTGTTGATGTCGTAAAGGACAAGGAAGGCAAGCTCGTTAAGGCATAAGCTAATGCAATGAAATGGCCAGCGAAGGAAACTTCGCTGGCTTTTTTATTTGTTCAATATCGGAACATATAACAATGCACAAAAACAAAATGCTTAAAAAAATATTAAAATAGCAAATAATAATAGACATATAGACGAGGCAATGGTATACTTGTTTTAAGTAATATCAAAATGTTGGTATTGCATAATGGGAGGGTTAATATGTTCAATAAAAAAATACTCCTTGTATATATCGTTATACTGTTGTTCCTGCTTGGTGGCTGCGGTGCTATCTGGCTAAGTGTAAAGAACGACCCAAGCAGCGATATTTATGAGGAACTTGACCTCACTGCGGCAAATGCAAATGCGGCTCACTACTATATGGACGTGCATATTGGGGAAGGCTGGGAGAATGCCGATAAGGAATCCAAGGCTCTCTATGGCACCCAGTATGATTTGATGCTGTACAACAACACAGAATCCTCCATATACGACTGGGAAATCCAGATTCAGGTGCCTAAGCACAGCTACATTGACAGCGCGTGGAATGGTGTCTATACCATTGACAAGGATAATATGCTCACGGTTACCTGCGTAAGCTACAACGAAGAGATAGCCGCAAAAGAGTCAATCAAGCTGGGTATGATAATGTACACGCCCGGCCCGTGGTCAAAAATTGAAAGCTTCGCAATCTCCGCAAAAAAGGTCAATACACTGTACGACAAACCTCTCTTCTGGGCACTGATAGTCATTGCGTTTACTGTGCTTGTTATCGCAATCACCAACATGATAAACAGTATCAAGTACCAGAGAATGCAGGTTAAGTACGGCATCTACAGGGAGGTTACAGACCAGGCGCTCAACACCTTCGCGCGCATCATCGACGCCAAGGACGAATACACCAGCGGTCATTCCTACCGGGTGGGTATTTATTCCAGAGCCCTTGCAAAGAGAATGGGGCTGGACGCAGAAGAGCAGGAGCGCATCTACCACATCGCTCTGCTGCATGACATCGGCAAGATTGGTGTGCCGGACAGCATACTCACAGGCAAGACTCAGCTTACTGAGGAAGAGTGGAATCTTATTAAGGCGCACGTTTCTGTTGGCGGAAATATACTTATGGAATTCTCCTCCATTCCCGGTATTGATGACGGTGCCCGTTATCACCACGAGAGATACGACGGAAAGGGCTACAGCAGCGGTCTTAAGGGCGAAGAGATACCTCTGTGTGCAAGAATAATCTGCGTAGCAGATGCCTTTGACGCTATGTCCAGCGCAAGAAGCTACCGTTCAAAGCTGCCCCATGATAAGATACTGTCCGAGCTGAAGAACGGTACAGGTACCCAGTTCGACCCGGATATTGTAAAGCACATGATAGATATGCTGCAGGACGGTTCAGCACCGATAAATTCAATGGTGAATGTGCCGCAGAGTATGGATTTACAGGCTGTTGCGGAGACAGCCACCGCTCAACCGGCGCAGGAAACCAAGCCCACAGAAGAAGCGACAGAAACCGAATAAACTATAAAAAATTAAACCGGCTGCACAGGATACTAACCCCCTGTGCAGCCGGTGCTTTTGTGAGCAAGAAATAACCCGACAAAAATAAAAGCAGGCGTTCAAAGCATAAAGCCTTGAACGCCTGAATAAATTATGGCAGTGTGTCAGATTATGTTGATAATGTAACGTATGTTGCGTGTCTTGCCGGAAACGGTGTCTGCTACGATAAGATCAGCGCTGCATTCGGTTGCTGTTCCGTCAGGGGTAAAGGTGAATGTTAGTGTATCCCAGCCCTCATTGGGGGTGACAGTGCCGCCGTACTGTGCATAAACACCTGTGATGGCATAGGTGTCAATGGAGTCGAAGATGCAGTCATCGGGGGCAAGAACAAGCTGACAGACAACGCTCTGGGTGCCGCTTGTGGAGGCGATGTTTCCCGCGGCAGGGGAGGGGGGCTGGTTGGGAGATACGTTGCAGATAAATGTGATTGTCTCGCTGGTCAGCCAGCCATCGGTGCAGCGCAGTTCGATGGTTTCACGGAATGTTCTGTCGCGTGTGGGGTCAATGCAATAGCTGACCTCGCTGCCGTCATCGGAAACGCGGACGGTGCTTCCCTCAATGGTGTAGAGTCCGCTCGTAAGCTCAGTAACAATGCTCCACTTCAGCGGGTCACCGTCAATGTCAAGCTTGGGCAGGTCAAGGAGATAGTTGCCGTTTGTGCCTGCGTAGCATACGAAGTCGCCCTCAAACAGTGTGGTGGAAACGGTGTTGTTGGAAAGCAGGAAATTCACTCTGATGGGGTCGGTGGTGATAAGTCCGTCACTGACGGTGAATGAGAAGCCCGCCTTGTCGCCGTTAAAGCTCTTGTTGATGCGGGCGATATAGCCGCCGGAGGGGGCGAGCATAACCGCGCAGTTTTCGGTCTCAGCCAGCTCAAAGCGGAGCTTGTCACCATCGGCATCAGTGGCGCTGAGGCGTGCAGAGTGCATACCGACGTTGGTTGGGGTGTTGAGGAGAGCAATATCAAGGGAAGAAACATCGGGTACAGGTGCGTTGTTGCACACGATAATGGGTACAGTATACACCGCGCTGCGCCCCTCTGCATCGGTAACGCTCAGGGTTGCGCTGTCAATGCCGACGCAGTCGGCACCGCCCTTGGACTGGAAGAGCAGCACACGCGGGTCATCGGTGTGTTCAAGGATTCCGTTTTCTGCCTGCTTGGTGATGGAGATGTTAATTCCTTCAGGCAGGTCTTCGGGAATGGGAACAATGGGAGCTTCCTCTTCCTCGACAATCTCCTCTGCGTCAGGCTCGGCAGCAGGCTCCTCGGGAATGGTAGGCTCAGTGGGCTCGGACTCAGTGGGCTCGGGTTCGGTGGGCTCGGCGGGCAACGGTGCAATAGGCTCAGGGTCATTAAAGCTGCCGCTGATACCGCTGTCGCCGTTGAAGTCCTCGATAATTGTGCCGCTGGAGGGGATAATACCTGCATCATCGGTGTTCAGCACAGTCAGTACGCTGTCGCCGTTGTGGGAAACGGAGAAATGATTGCCGGTCATTATCATCTCAGATACCGCAGGAGTGTCAAGCAGGTCGGCGTAGCCGCGCACCGATGCGCCGTTGCTTCCGTTGACAGTTACGCAGTAGATGTCGTTGCGGGAGGCGATGAAGCAGTATTCGTACTTGCTGCACTGATAAATAGGTGCCTGATTACCTGCCT
>SVPT01000001.1 GCA_015065695.1 Oscillospiraceae bacterium
CAGACCCTTCTCAACAGCGGGGAAGAAGTTCTTGGGAACGGAGCCGCCAACGACCTCTTCCGCGAACTCAAGACCCTCGGACTCACAGGGCTCGAAGCGGATGTAAACATCACCGAACTGGCCATGTCCACCGGACTGCTTCTTGTGACGACCCTGCTGCTCGACCTTCTTACGGATGGTCTCGCGGTATGCAACACGGGGAGTCTCCAGAACGACATCAACGCTGAACTTGCTCTTGAGCTTGGAAACGATAACGTCGATGTGCTGGTCGCCCTGACCGCTGACGATCATCTGCTTGGTCTCGGGATTCTGACCATAGGTGATGGAGGGATCCTCCTCGCTCAGTCTTGCCAGACCGCCGGCAATCTTCTCTTCCTCGCCCTTCTTGGCGGGGAGCATTGCCATGGACAGCAGCGGGGTGGGATAATCTACGCCGCGCAGAGTGATCTGACGTGCGGGAGCGCAGAAGGTATCGCCGGTACGGGCGTTGTTCAGCTTGGTAACGGCTGCAATATCACCGGCAGTGATGCAGGAGGTATCTTCCTGCTTCTTGCCGCGGACGATAACGATCTTACCGATCTTCTCCTGAGAACCGGTGCGCATATTTACCAGAGGAGCATCGGAGGACATCTTGCCAGCGATGACCTTGAAGAAGCTCATCTTGCCGACGAAGGGGTCAGCAACGGTCTTGAATACGATGGCTGCGGTGGGAGCATTCTCGTCAACAGCAATCTCGTCGCCCTCTTCGGTGACCTCGGGACGAGCGTCAACGGGAGAGGGAGCAAAGGCAGACAGACCGTTAAGCAGCAGCTCAACGCCGTCCAGAGTCAGTGCAGCGCCGCAGTATACGGGAGCAATGTCACCATTGCGCACGCCGGCGATAAGACCCTTCTTCAGTTCGTCCTGAGTGAAAGCCTCACCCTCGAAGAACTTCTCCATGAGAGCCTCGTCGGTCTCTGCAATGGCCTCGCTCAGTGCGTTCATCAGATCGTCCATCTGATCCAGAGCGGGCATGGCAACAGCGGAAGCCTTGCCGTTCTTGTATGCATAAGCCTTCTGCTCGATAAGGTCTATGTAGCCGCCAACATTCTCGCCCTCATAGAAAGGAACGACAACGGGGCAGACAGAGGGACCGAATGAATCGCGCAGTGCGTCAAATGCCTGATAGAAGTTGGAGCCTTCGGCGTCCAGCTTGTTGATGAAGAAGAAGCGGGAACGTCCGGTGGTCAGAGCCAGCTTGTTGGCCTTCTCTGCACCAACCTCAACGCCGCCCTTGCCCGATACGACTATAACAACGCTCTCCGCGGCGCGGAAGCCTTCGTTGACACCGCCCACATAGTCGAACAGACCCGGTGCGTCCAGCAGGTTGATCTTCAGTCCGTCTCTCTCGATGGGTGCAATGGCAGTGGCTATGGAAGTCTTGCGTCTGATTTCTTCGGGATCGAAGTCACAGACGGTGTTGCCGTCCGCGGTCTTGCCCAGACGGTCAGATGCGCCGGACAGCCAGAGCATTGCCTCTGCAAGGGAGGTCTTACCGGAACCGCCGTGACCGGCGAGAACTATGTTCCTGATGGATTTCGCAGGATACTGTTTCAAGTTTATATTGCCCCTTTCGTAACGATACCGCCGCTGCGGTATCTGTTGTCTTTTTGCACAACGATGCAGTAATAATATACATTTACTTTATCGCAGTCAACTCTTTAATTATAACTTATGCTTTATCTGATTGCAATATCTAGTTTACTTCACAAATAGAATTTACACGCTCTATTTTGTGCATTTTCTCCGACTCCCGAAACATTTTGTTAACAATTTGCTGTATTGACGTTGTATGAAAAGCTGCGTTCCTCTGTATATTCCATAAATTCACGCAGCACGCGGGCAGTGCGTCCTTCTGCGGTGCCGTCGTCACGCTCACCCTCAGGGCGGCGCAGAATACGCAGGAAGGCATCAAACATTCCGCCGCAGTCCCGCTCGGCAATGTCGGCAAGCTGATAGATGTCCTCGGTGCCGCTCTGTGCGGCGTCCATGGGGTTGACCCACCGTCCGTGGTTCATGTTGCCGTAGTCCCAGCGCAGGCTTTCGGTCAGGGGACGCATATACGCGCTGACCATGCCGGTGTTCTTGCCGAAGAGCCGCTCGGCAGCCCTGAATATGGGCAGTCTTATCGTGCTGCGGTTGTCCAGCACGCGGAAGCACTGAAGGGTGTCGGAATAGAGCAGGTCGGCGTACTTATCCTCCAGCCGCATACCGTACATATCTATCAGCACCCTGCTCCACACCATTGCAAGCACATCCCTGATGCCGCTGCCCTCGGGCAGACAGTCGGTCAGTTTCATGTCCAGAAGCAGCCTGCCTGTGTCGTGGCGCAGCAGCATAACGTCCAGCATGGACTCAATCTCCCCGTGGTAGCTGAATTTCCCGCCTCTGGGGTCGGATTTCTTCATCTGCTTCTCCAGCCAGTTGACATAGGGGTGGGCTGTGCGGTCAAAGCAGTAGTGGCAGCACACACCCAGCGCGTAGCTGAGTATCTTGTTGTAATACTCGCCGCCGCATCTGTCCAGCAGCCCCACAATGGAGGTAAACAGCTTCGACGGGCTGTCATCGTGTATCCTGCTGCCGGTTTCCCTCATCTTGGGGCCCTTCATCCACGGCATCAGCCGCAGAAAGAACAGCACATCGGGGCCCTGACAGCCCCAAAGGAAGCAGGTTTCGTCAAGCTGTGCCATGTCCTCCCGCTTTTTCAGCAGGGGCAGCACACGCTTGCCAAGCAGCCAATGACTTACTAATGCAGGCATACTGCGCACCTCTTTAATCAGTTTCGGTTATCTGCCGCTGCGCAGCTAACCACTGTAATCACCGTAATATAGTTTGCCGATGCAGGCTGTTCTATTCCTTTCTTCTGGGAACGACCTGCACCCTCGGCACAGTGTTTCTTTCGGCAAACCGACGGATTGCGCCCTCCAGCCCTTTGTCCTCTGCCGGCTGCTGTGCGGTCATCGGCTCATCGGTGATGACCTCCTGCGCCTCCGCAGTGTGCGGGGCGGTTTCCTCTGCGGTCTTTTCCTCCTCTGCCAAAACAGCTTCGGCAGTCTCTGCGGTCATTGCGGGGGCGGCTTCCGCGCTCTCCGCGGCGGTATCCTTGCGCAGTGCCGCCATCAGGCTTGCAAGCAGACCCTTTCTGTGGGGGTGGCGGTTCTTTCTGTGGGAGGGCTTCTCCTCCTGCGAGGGAATCTCCTCTGCGGAAACGACCTCCAGCTCCTCCACCGCCTCAAGCATGATGACCGGCTGCTCAGGCTGCTCGGCTGCTATGGGCTGTACGGGAACGGAGCGTCCCTTGAACTTCCTTGCGGTGGGGGCTGCCTGCTCCTCCGCGCCCGACTGCTGCTCATCGCTTATGACCGACAGGGCTATATCACGCACAAGCTGCTCAAGCTGCTGCGGGCTTCCCACAGAGCGGGGCAGGCGCTCGTCCAGACGGCGCTGACGGCTGAAGTGGGTCACATGGTTGGGTGTGCTGTCCTCCACCACAGGGCGGACTATACTGCGCTCGATGGGCTTGACGCGCACGCCCGAACGCTGCTGACGGCGCACCAGCACCGAAACAACGCTCTGGCGGCTTTCGCCAAAGTTATTTATGGTTTCAAATTCCAGCGGCTCCTGTCCGGAGCTGTTCTCTTCGCCAGTTTCCTGATTCTCAGCTTCCTGTTTTTCCTCTGCCGCCGCTTCCTCAGCCTCGGTTTTCTCCTGCTCTGCGGCAGGTGCGGGCTGCGGTGCGGCATTTATGGGCAGATAGGTTATGGTAGGGCTGCCGTCGGTTTTCTGTGCAAGGGGAACGTAGATAATGGCGGCGCCGCCCTCCACCATGGGAATCTGCGGCAGCGTGCTGCCGTCGGGCAGGGTGATGAGAATGGGTGCCGCCGCAGGCTGTTCTGCGGTTTTTTCGGCAGTCTCGGCTTCTGCGGCAGTGTTTTCCTCTGCCTCTGCCGTATCCTCCGCAGGCTCCTCCTCGGGAGCCTCCGGTGTAATCACAATGTCGGTCTTGGGCTCAATTTGCGGCTCGGGGAATGCATCGTCATAGGCAGCCAGCTCCTCTGCGGTGGGCGGGGGCAGGGGCTGCTCACTGTACCACTTGGCGTCCAGTGCCATAGGCGGCGCGATATGTACGCCCGACCCCTGCTCCTGAGGGAAGGCGTAGCTGTGCGCCTCGATGATCTCCGACTGGCGGCTGACCGCCTTGTCTATCATATCCATGACCTCGTCATATTCCAGATCCTGATGGCTCTTTGCCGCACGGACGGTGCCGAGGGGAATATATACGCGATCGTCCTTCTCCGGCTGAATGTAGCCGGGCTGGTTGGGATAGCGTTCCGAATCGTCTGCGGGAGAGATTGCCTCCGCAGCCTCTTCCGTCTGTTGCTCCGGCTGCTCTTCGGTCTGCTCCGCCTCCTGCTGACCGCTCCCGTCAGAACCGATGATGCTCTCCAGCGAGCGGTATTCCTCGTCCATATTCTGTGCCGCCAGCTCCTCTGCGGTCATCTCACGCAGGGCGAGCTTCTTCTCCGGCCACGGGCCACGGCATCGCTCAAGCTGCTCGGAGCTGTAGGTGTACAGCCAGAATGCGGCATCCGAGCCGGGGTTGTAGCTGATGCAGTCGGGCACCGAGCGGGCAAAAAGGCTGTTGTCAAAGCGGCAGTCGTCAAGGGAAACGACGATGCGCAGCAGCGGGCTTTTCAGCACCGCAAGCATCTCCGGCTCGCCCCGACGGATAAGCTCCAGCATGGAGCGGGACATAAACAGCACCACGCAGGCACTGGAGGAGAGCCGCTGCACCGAGCGGAAATTGCTGCCGCTGACGCCACCCGCTCTGGCGCACCAGACACGGAAGCCCTCGTTGTACATACGGGCAAGTATGGGAAAAGCGAGGGTCTCATCGTCCTCGGTATAGCAGGCATAGAAAAAGGGCAGGTTACCCTCGTAAAGCGGAATAGTCTGGTGGAGCATATCTGCACGACCCGCAAGCGGTGCGGGTCTTCCTCCTTAACGGTTGGTGCGGCACTTTTCGTGCCGATTTCGTACCGATTATTATATCACGAAGTTTTCCAAAATTGATAAACGATTTGTGAACGACTTAGGGTATTATCCCCACTTTTTCTTTCCTGTTTTTTCTGTTGATTTATTACGGCAAGCTGCTTTCCCTGCCGGAGAAAAAGCCTGCACGCATCGGGCAAAATGCAAAATAATACGCCCGCACCCTTGTTGTCGCGGGTGCGGGCGTGGTTTTTTCATTTTTCCATACTATCCTCGGGCGTTACTCCTGCCCCTCACGGCGGCGTATGGCGGCGTGTATGTCCGCCGGGTCGTAGCCGTAGCGGTTGAGGGTCATTGCGCAGCGGCGGCGGCCACTGTCGGTGTCAAGCTCATCGCCCAGCCGTCCCTCCAGCAGAAGGGAGAGGGTCTCTGCGGTGTCGGGTGCAAGGCGGTGCGCCGTTTCCTCCGCAAGCTCGCGGCTTATGCCCTTGTTGATAAGCTCGTGGGAAACCCTGCGAGGGGCATATTTCTTGACACGGTACAGCTCCTCGGCATACATCTCGGCGTAGCGGCTGTCGCTGACAAAGCCCAGCGTTTCCATCTCGGCAATAACATACTCACACGCCTCCCGGGAAAAGCCCGCGTCGCCCAGCTTCCTGCGCAGACCGGCACAGCACATCTCCCGCACAGCCACCAGCTTGAGCGACTTGCTCCGTGCCCTGCGGCACTCCGACTGGTACGCCAGCTCCGCCAGACGCTCGGGCGTTACGCTGAAGCCCTGCGCCACGTCTGCCGCCTGCTCCAGCGTGCGAATGTCCACATCGGCACTGCCCTCGTCGGTCTCAACGGTGTAAAGGTCGCCCTTTTTTCTTTTTATCGCTGTTATAGTCATAGCTCTCTCATTCCACATCAATATTTATATCTGCCGGCAGCTCAATCTCTATCTCCATGTCGTCCGACATACCGATAGCCTCGCCGGCGGGGGAAAGGTCAAAATCAAGGGGAATATCATCGTCCAGCACCACAGCGGGGCCCATGCTCTCCTGCCCTGCGGGCTTGGCGAGCTTTACGGCATTCTCACGGATCTTCGCCTCAATCTCTGCCGCAATGTCAGGGTTGTCGGCAAGGAACTGGCGGGCATTGTCCCTGCCCTGTCCCAGCTTGCTGCCGTTGTAGCTGAACCACGCGCCGCTCTTCTGGACAATCTCCAGCGACACAGCCGCATCGAGCAGCTCACCCACACGGCTGATGCCCTTGCCGTAGATGATGTCGAAGTAAGCCTCACGGAAGGGGGGCGCAACCTTGTTCTTTGCCACCTTTGCGCGGGTACGCGCGCCGATGGTCTCGCTGCCCTGCTTGATGACCTCGTCCTTGCGCACCTCGATGCGCACCGAGGCGGCATATTTCAGCGCGCGACCGCCTGTGGTGACCTCAGGGCTGCCGTACATTACGCCGATCTTTTCGCGGAACTGGTTGATGAAGATGGCGATGCACTTGGTCTTGCCCACAATACCGGTCAGCTTGCGCATGGCCTGGCTCATCAGACGTGCCAGCATACCCACCGAGGATTCGCCCATGGCGCGGTCAATCTCCGCACGGGGGGTCAGTGCCGCAACCGAGTCAACGACAATCATATCCAGCGCACCGGAGCGCACCAGTGCCTCGGTTATCTCCAGTGCATCGTCACCGGAGTCGGGCTGGGAAACCAGCAGTGTATCTATATTGACACCCAGAGCGGCGGCATATACCGGGTCGAGAGCGTGCTCAACGTCCACGAATGCCACCTCGCCGCCCAGCTTCTGCGCCTCTGCGATGCAGTGCAGTGCCAGCGTTGTCTTACCGGAGGATTCCGGTCCGTATATCTCAACAATGCGTCCGCGGGGCAAACCGCCAACGCCCAGAGCAATATCCAGCCCCATGGAGCCGGTGGAGATGACGTCCACATTCAGCGCAGACTGCTCTCCGAGGCGCATGACCGCACCCTTGCCAAACTGCTTCTCAATGGCGGAAAGAGCCGTGTCCAGTGCCTTTTTCTTCGCGTCCTGACCCACCGTCTCTGCGCCCTTTGCCGCAGCCGACTTAGGCGCACCCTTCTTTGCTGCCATGCCTGAACCTCCGTTTTACATATGGTTTTTACACTTGCCTGTGTCCTTTTAGAATTATATACTGCTTTGCCCGCAAGTACAAGTGTGTTCAATATTTCTTTTCTTAAGATTTTGCGCCATCAGTACCATAAATCGCCCTGATAACCCCGTTAAAGTCGGTCTTTTGGTGGGGATTCATGGCAAGTTCTCGAACGTATATTCGCTCCACATCGCACTCCTGACCTGCGCCTATCTCCACCGCAAGCAGTCCTCCCTCACGCAGAAGCGGTGCCCAGTTACGGGCGATTGCGCGGTAGAAACACAGCCCGTCCTCGCCGCCGTCCAGTGCCATGCGGGGCTCCTGCCGCACCTCGCGTGCCAGACCATCAATGTCCCCTGCGGGAATGTAGGGCGGGTTGGAACATATCACGTCAAGGCCCCTCGGAAAATCCTGCGGCGGCGGCGCAAGCACGTCCAGCTCCACGATTTCTGTGCGTCCATCGCCCCAGCGGGCGGTGTTGCGACGCAGCCATGGCAGTGCGTCCTTGGAATACTCAACAAAGGTGCAGCTTACATTGGGGAAAGCACGCACTGCCGCAAGCCCCACCGCGCCGCTTCCCGCGCACAGGTCAAGCACCCTGACGGGTCGGGGCGGCTGCCCGCCTGAGCCCTTTGCATTTTCTTCCAATAGGCGGGATATATGTTCACAGACCACTTCCACAAGGGCGGCGGTGTCCTCTCTGGGGACAAGCACGCCCTCGCCTACCGCCAGCGGCATTCCGCAGAATTCCCACTCGCCCAGTATGTACTGCAGGGGGCGGTGGGAACGCTGCTCCAGTGCAGCCAAAAAGCCGGCGACCGCGTCCTTTTGGGGGACACTGTCGCCTCTGGCAGTAATATCAATGCGTCCGCCAATGCCCAGAAAGTGCTGACACAGCAGCAGTGCCTCGTGGTCGGGGGCATCAACGGGGAGGGCGGCGAGGGTGCGCCGCCCGTAGTCGTAAAGCTGTCGGAGGGTCATGGCACTCATGCCATATCCTCGCCGTTTTCGGGGATTACCGGCTTGAGAGCAGCGATGGCGCACTCAATCTGGTCATCGGTGGGCTCTTTGGTGGTGATTCTCTGCATCCATATACCGGGTGCGGAAATGATGCGGGTGACGATGTTGTCGTGCTTGCCGGCAAACTTCAGCAGCTCATAGCCCACGCCCATGATGAGGGGGATAAGTGCCAGCTTGATGAGGGGATACCACAGGCGGCTGTCGGCTATCTGCTGAGGCAGCACAGCCTTTGCCGCAACACCTGCCGCAATGCCCACAAGCATCATCAGAATGAGGAAGCTGGTGCCGCAGCGGGGGTGGAAACGCTTGTATTTGCGCACATTCTCCACCGTCAGCTCTTCGCCTGCCTCATAGCAGAAGATGGTCTTATGCTCCGCACCGTGGTACTGGAAAAGACGCTTGATTTCCTTCATCATGGAGCAGAGGGCGAAATATACAATAAATATAGCCAGCTTGACGATACCCTCAAAGATGGGACGCCATACAGTGCTGTTTTCCACAATGCGCTGCACAGTGTCCTCCGGCAGTATCTGCGGGAAGAGCCAGTTTATCATACCGTCAACCAACCATGTGGGCAGGAATATGAACAGCAGAATGGCAAGACCGAAGCCCAGCAGGGTGGAGCAGAAGAGCAGGAATCCGTTGTCGCTCTCTGCGCTCTCTGCGCCGCTGCGCTTTGCCGCACGCTTCTCGGCGCGCTTGTCAGCCTGCTTGCGCAGCTTCTCCGCTTTCTTGGGATTGCGCGCTGCCACCTTTTCTATTTTTGCATCTTCCTTGGCTCTGATGGCGGCTTCTTTGGCATCAGCCTTTGCCTTCCTTGCAGCCTCCTTGGCGGCTTCCTTTTCCCTTATGGCGGCCAGCTTTGCATCAAGCTTTGCCTGCTTCTTTTCCTTTCTGGTCAGCTTCGCAGGCTTTTCAGCCGGCTTTTCGGGGGCGGGTTGAGGGGCTTCTTTTACCGTCTCGGCTGCACTTTCCGCATTTTCCTCCGCAGGAACATCATTTCCGCAGCACACTTCCGCATTTTCATTGTTATTCACGCATTCGCACACAGCAGCTTCTGCGGCAGCTTCACCTTCTGCGGCTGCTTCGGGAGCAGCCTCGGGAGCAGCTTCCGTATAATCAGGTACCTTGGCACCCTCCGCAGCCATCTCGTCCTCTATGGCGATGTCCGCGGAGCGCATCAGCGTCCTTGTACCCATGGTCATGGACTGCACAAAGGCAACCACACCGCGTATGATGGGTATTTTATTCCACACTGTGGTCTTGCTCTGTTTTACGTCCTCAAGCTGCAGTGAGCCATCGGCACGGCGCACACACATGACTGTCTTGTGCGGACCCCGCATCATTATGCCTTCCATCAGTGCCTGTCCGCCGATGGACGTATATTTCTTCTTTTCCTTTTTTGCCATTGGAATCCTCCTGAATTTTTTGCTGTTCGATTTACCTTATCATATATGGCTTGTCATTCTGAATATTCAGCCATAAACGGCGGCGGGAATCGTATTCCCGATTAGTATTCACCCGCCGCAGGTGGGTATGTCCCGCACAGTGGGGAAGAGGCGCGATTACTCGGCGGCAGTCTCTTCCGGCGGTGCAATGGCCTCAAACACCCACAGCGGCACGCCCTCGTCGTCCAGCATACAGGTGATGGACACATACTTGATGCGCTCGTCGTAGATATTCTCCCGGCTTTTCTTCGACTGCATCCAGTCGCTGACAACGTGCTCGGCGGTATACTGACCGTAGGCAGCACTCTCGCAGCAGTAGGAATAGTCAATACCTGCCTCTGTCAGGGCAGAGGAGAATTTCCTGCCGTCATCGCGGGTGGTCTTGAAGCTGCGCATCACCTCGTCAAGGCGCAGCTTTGCCACCTTTTCCAGCTTTTCATCGCCCTTTTCCAGCGGGGGCTTGCCATACATGGCGCGAAGCTGATTGACCACCCACAGCGCGGCATCGGGATTGAGATAGCCGTCACCGTAGCTGGCGGGAAGGGTTATTCCCTCGATATGCACAACCTTATAATTCGCCCCTGACGGTGCTGTAGGTATGGCAGATGTGGGCGGGGTCAGGACAACAGTATGCTCGGAGGCGGCAGTGGTGGTTTCTGCCGCAGTTGTGGTTGTTTCCGCCGTTGTTGTTGTGGTTTCGGTTGCGGCTGTGGTCTCCGCAGGCTCGATCGCCTGACTGTCCGGAAGAACGACCTGCTCTGCGCCGCCCTCTGCGTCATCAGAGGGAACGGTATCAACAATGGCACTCTCCGGCTGCTGTACAACGTCCTTGGGCTCGCTGATTCTGCCGAGGGCAAAGCCTCCGACACCCAGACTTATCACCGCCGCAGCGGTGCCGATGATGACACCCACCCTGTTATTTTTCTTTGCCTTGGGTTTGACAGCAGGCAGAGCTGTCTCTGGGCTCTCGCTGAGCCACTGATGAAGCTGCTGAATCTGCTGCTCCTGTGTATACTGCATGGACGGCACAGGCTGCACCGTCTGCACAGGCGGCGGGGGCGGCAGCACCGTATCGTTTATCAGCCGGTCGGCAAAGGACACCGCATTGGGGTCGTTGCTTTCCAGCGTATTGCCCGCTTCATATACTATTCCGTCCTGAAACAGCTTATCCGAGCTGGACATTTTCATACTCCTCCTCTTTTATGCACCTTTGCAATAATTCTATATACGAAATAATGACTATATATGAACTAAATCTCCCACTTGTACCCAAGACCCCATACGGTGATTATGTGGCGGGGCACAGAGGGGTCGTCCTCTACCTTTATGCGCAGGCGGCGAATGTTTACATCGACAATCTTTTCCTCACCGAAGTACCCCTCGCCCCAAACGTAGGTCAGAATATCGCGCCGCTCCAGTGCCTTGCCGGGATTCTCAAAGAAATATTCCATAATCTGAAATTCCACCTGAGTAAGCTCAATGGGCTTGCCCTGCTTTATCAGTGTCCTGCTGCGCAGGTTGAGGGCAAAATCGCCGGAGGTGATGACCTCCGCAAAGCCGCTGTTTGCCTGCTCTGCCAGCGTAACACGGCGGTGCAGCGCATCTATGCGCGCCACCAGCTCGCCCGGGCTGAAGGGCTTGGTTATGTAGTCGTCCGCGCCCATCATCAGGCCGCCCACCTTGTCCATCTCCTGCGTCTTTGCGGTGAGCAGGATAATGCCCAGCTTGTCGTTGTCGGCACGCAGACGGCGGCACAGCGTTACGCCGTCCATGCCGGGCAGCATGATGTCCAGCAGAGCAATGTCTATCCTGCCCTGCTCCTTTTCATATATCTCCAGCGCGTCCTCTGCCGAGCCGGCCTCAAACACCTCGTAGCCCGCCCGCTGCAGATTGATGACAACAAATTCGCGGATATTTGTTTCGTCCTCCACGCACAGAATCCTCTTCATAAAGTAACGCCGCTTCCTTTCAAACCAGCTTGACTGCTGTATTTTTTTCTTTCCGTTATTACTGTATGTATTGCACATCACCCGCTATGCCGCAGGCGCGATGCAAATGTGTATAAACTCGCCGTATGCAAAATATGGATAAACACCCGCGCCTCCCTGCTGATAATAAAACTCCGTGGGAATGGCGCCGTCCTTGTAGTCGGTAGTGGTGATGATGTCATCGGTCGCCACATACATACGGTCAAAAAGCTGTGCCGCCTGCTCCTCGTCCAGCTCAGGATAGAATGCAAAGAGGGCGCACAGGCTGTTTTCCCGGAACTGCCTGTACAGGCTTTCGGAAAGCCCGTGGTCGTCAAAGTCCACCGTCAGCTCCAGAATGCGTCCGTCATTCGGCGCAGTGTACAGGGTAATGGAGCCGAGGGTCCAGATTTCGTTGTCCTCCTTGAAGCGGTAGCAGCACACCTTCCCGCCGAAGCGGGCTGCCTCCGTTTCCTCATAGAGCCAGCCGTCCAGCGGACGCAGATAATCCTCTTGCCCGTACTGCCCGGCATAAACGGCATTGAACTGCTGTATAAACTGCTCTGCCGTGATGTCAAAGGCGGTGCGCCCATCGGGCAGGGTGCAGGTGCGCAGCTCTCACGGCGGTACTTCCTCAGCAGCGGTGTTGTGCTGCTCTGCGGCGGCAGTCGGCTCTGTGCCCACTGTCTGCTCCGCACTTCCGCTGCCACACCCGCTGGCGGCAAGCGCCGCACACAGGCACAGCAGCATGGCAAGACACAGCGCACTGTTTTTTATATACTTGATGCTCATAGAAAATATCCTTGGAAACAACACAGAAAAACCGATGAATGGGGAAGAGGGGTCAGGGCAGCAGGCGGAACATCTCTGCCACTTCCTCGTACTTCGGCACAGGAATATCCTTTTCCTCTTCGCCCTGCATGGGCAACAGCACCGCGTACACATAGTATTCGGTGGTCATCAGTTCCAGATAGCGGGGCGCGTCCTCTGCCAGAATGTCGCTGGGCTCCCAGGAGGATTCCGCCTCCCATTCGTCAAGGGTGAAAAGCTTGATACGCATAAGCTCCGTGCCGTCCTCTGTACGGCAGAAGTACACGATGTCCTGTATTGGGGATTCCTGCGTGGCGGGCAGCACCTCGCATTCGGCGGTGACGTTGGCTATCCACCTTTCGGGAAATTCCACATAATAGCCCTCGTCAAAGCGCATCAGTGCCGTTGTCTCCCTGCGCAGGCTGCCGTTGAATACCCTATGCCATGTGACAAGGTAAAGCGGGGCGGCATCATCGGCGGTATATCCTGCCATCAGCCGGTCGGTGGGAATATTGATAATGCCGTCGGCATCAATATCCTGCGAGGTGATGGGCTGTGCGCGGGTGCAGGTGCAGGCGAAGGTCTCCTCATCGTTGAGGGGGGCGGAAAGCTGCTGTTCCTCATCGTCCCAGCACACCACCTCGGTGGTGTATGTGCCGTCACCACGATGTCCGTCCAGCACCAGACCGTACTGCCCATGGGAGAGCAGACCCGCCTGCGCGCCGATATACTCCGCAATGCGTCCGTCAAGGGAAGCCCTGCCCTCTGCGCGCAGCATGGATTCACTGTAGGTATCCCGCTTCCACTTGAGCATTCGGGCGGTGGCACGACCGTCCACAGTGTTCAGGTACACCGACATTATCTCGCTGCGCCCGTCGTAGTCAAAGTCGGCAATAGCCATCTCGGTATACATATCCGCACCGGCGGCAGCGTCTCCGCCGCCCTCGTCCGGCGCAAAGTGAATGTCCCGCAGTGCGCCGCCGATGAGCGTGTGGGCGGTTATCTTCCTGCTTGCGCCGGAAAATACGCTCCAGCCGGCAACGATGTCTGCCGCGCCGTCACCGTTAAGGTCACCGAAAAGCACTCGGTCAATCTCGCCCACATTCTCGCCCTGACTGACCATCTGCCAGCTTCCCGCGCTGTCCATGTCCAGCACAGCCATGCGCGCACCCTTGTTCTCGGTGGCGGGGCGGTAAAACACGATGGCCTCCTCCTGCTCGTCTCCGTCAATGTTTGCGCGGACAACGGCAGAGCGATGCTCCGCACGGCGCGGGTACCGCAGTGTAATCAGGGTGCCAAGGTGGGTTTCAATGGCCTTCTGCAGCCGTGCGCCGTCGCCGCCTGCAGCGGGCGGGCGCATAAGCGAGTCGGCAGAAAACGCCGCAGACTCGCAGCCGCACAGCAGCAGCACCGACATACACATCAGCACAGCCAGCACGGCAAGCTTATATCTCTTCTTCATTGCACACTCACAACAAGATAGTTTGTCTTTTTCCTTTTGGGAATACTTTCAAGCCGCGTCCGCAGCTTGCTATACAGAATTAATTATATCACGTTGTACCGCAAAAGGCAATGATTTTGCGTGTTTTGGCGGGGCGGGTTTGCGGAATTTAACCCGCCCCCTATCCCTCCCGACAAAAAAGCCCCGAAAAACGGCAGCACCGCTCTTCGGGACTTTGGTATTCATCATTCTTTACTTGCGGGGCTTCTGGGGCTTGCCTGCGGACATGATGTCCACAGAGCCGTCATCGTCCTGCTGCACTATGGTAATCTTCGGGCGGGAAACCACCTTTGCGGAGGGCTTGACGATGGGGAAGTCGGTGGTGCGGGCATCGGGGTTGTAAGCGGGGGAGGGCTCATAGGAGGCACCCGAGTTGTTGTCGGAATAGGCAACGCCCGACTTCTGGGCGTCCTCTGCGGGCTGTGCGCTCTCTGCCGCGGGGGTGTCCTGCGGGTCGCTCAGGTGGGGATTGGGCTTCTCCGCGGGGGCTTCGGCGGGCTGATTTGCGTTGTCCTGCACCTCTGCGACGTCAGCGGCGGTGTCCGCTGCTGCGGTCTCAGCCTCGGAAATATCGGTCACGGCTGCCTTCTTTTTCTTCTGGGAATTCTTCTGTGCGCCCTTCTTCTGCTGCTGATTGGGGCGGCGGTAGGGGTTGACATGGTTGCCGTCGTTTATCAGAGCCAGCACACATTCGTCAAGCAGCTGGCAGTTGAAGATGAAGCGGGTGACGTTGGACATGATGGGGCGGGTCTTCAGCTCCTCCACGCCGTCCACGACGTCGGTGTATTCCTCCTCGCCGGTCTGCTCAAGGGAGGTGACTGCCATAAAGGAGCCGTCCAGCAGACCCTCGGCACGCATATAATCCAGCTCCTTGAGGGACACGCCGATGTAGTCGGCCGCGTCAAACTCGGTCAGGTACTTGAGGGTGGGCTGCTGCAGGGGCTGGGGAGCAGACTCCTTGAGAGCCGCCGCCGCGCCGGAAATGGCAGCCGCCAGGATAAATGCGCCCGCCAGCAGACACACGCCAAGAATGATAAATCCGATAATAGTGTTCATATCAGCATCTCCTATTCAGTGTACAGGCAGTATACAGGTTTGGGCTTCCGTCCGATTATATACTCAAAAGCACCGAACAATATAAATATGTATTGATAATATTCCCTTGAATACCGCTGCGCATACCTTCGTCGTTTCCGTATTTTTCCTCCGCCCGACGGTCTTCGGCAAATTTCGCCGTGACCCTTAGGGCTGTTTGGCCCCTTAGGACCGTTGGTCCTAGGCTAACATTTTTATTTTAAAGGCATTCTATAATATGTCAAGACAATTTTTGTTAACTTTCTTGCGGGTGATGATTATGTCGCTGTCCGTTTCCTGCCATTCCCATGTGTAATGCAGGCAGAAAGCCCGCCGCACAGCCATCTGCGGCCGACGGAATTTTCAAATTGCCACAAGCGTCCGAGGGCGTAAAACGGTGCACGAGCGAGTTTGAACGAGATATTCGCCTTTTCGGATATATTTCTTTCAAAAAACACTTGACTGAAACCTTGCGGCGTGGTATCATTCCTCTTGCTGAAAAGTAAGAAATCTTTACGGAGGTATTTGCAATGAGCACCTTTATGCCCAAAGCGGCAGAGATCGAGCGCAGCTGGTACATCATCGATGCAGCCGGCAAGCCCCTCGGCCGTGTTGCTGTTCAGGCTGCGAACCTTCTTCGCGGCAAGCATAAGCCCATCTTCGCCCCCCACTGTGACTGCGGCGATCATGTAATCATCATCAACTGCGGTCAGGCCATCCTCACCGGCGCCAAGATGGAAAAGAAGATCTACTACCGTCACTCCGGCTACATCGGCCACCTGAAGGCTGTCAAGGCCGGTTCTCTGATGAAGTCCCGCCCCGAGCGCGCCATGATGATGGCCGTCAAGGGTATGCTGCCTGCCACCGTTATCGGCCGCAAGGCACTCACCAGACTGCGCGTTTACGCAGGTGCTACCCATAAGCAGGAAGCACAGAAGCCCGTCATGTGGGAAAACTAAAGAAGGAGGATACGCCAAATGTCTATTTATGATAAGGGAACATACTTCTACGGCACCGGCCGCAGAAAGTCTTCTGTAGCGCGTGTCCGCCTCTATCCGGGCACCGGCAGAATCATCATCAACGATCGTCCCATCGACGATTACTTTGGTCTCGAGACCCTCAAGCTGATCGTCCGTCAGCCCCTGGAGCTGACCAAGACCATCGGTCAGTTTGACGTTATCTGCCGCGTTGCAGGCGGCGGTGTTACCGGTCAGGCCGGTGCAATCCGTCACGGCGTCAGCCGTGCACTGCTCAAGTTCGACGGCGAGAAGCTCCGTCCCGCTCTGAAGAAGGCCGGCTTCCTCACCCGCGATCCGAGAATGAAGGAAAGAAAGAAGTACGGTCTCAAGGCCGCACGTCGTGCTCCCCAGTTCTCCAAGAGATAATTACATTATCGCTTACTCAATCCCGCAGCCGTTGGGCTGCGGGATTTTTGCAGAACATAGATAAAGGCTGTGGATTCTTCAGGCGCAGTAATTTAGAAATTTATAGAAATCCATAACTAAAACATCAAAACAAAGAAAGGTGACAGCGATGAAAAGAATAATTGCCATTTTGTGCATTATAGTGTCAATCTTCTGTCTGGCGGCGTGCTCGGCAAATGAGAACACGACCGGCAACACACAGCCCAAGCCACAGACACAGCACAAGTATGAGATAGTAGAGCTGTCCGGCAACGAAAAGGGCATGACCTTCTACCGTGACGATCTTATGATATACGGAGAAATGAGCATGCCCGAGGGCGACGGTCCTTTCCCTGCTGTAATTATTTCCCCCGGTATGCAGGCCACCTTCTATGGGAACAAGCTCTACGCCAGAGAGCTTGCGAAAAACGGCATTGCCGCCCTGTCCTTTGAATTTACCGGCACCAACAACATAAGCACGGGTTCGTTCTCCCAGTCCTCGGTGCTTACCCATGCCGCCGACCTCAATGTTGTAATAGATGTCGTTGCATCACTGCCCGAAATCGACAGTGACAACCTTTTCCTGTGGGGGCACAGCTTTGGCGGGCTTACCTCTGCATACGTTGCCACACAGCGTCCCGAGGACATCAAGGGATTGATTCTCCTTGAACCGTCGCTCCAGATACCCGACCAGTACCGGGAGCTGTATCCGGAAGGAAGCGAGATTCCCGAAACACCCGATTCCGCATCGGACTTAAGCAAAAAATTTATCGAAGATGCTATTTCAATCGACATATTTGAATTGATGCCGTCCTTTGACAAAGAGGTGCTTATCTTCAGAGGTACTGCATTTCCAAAGAGGGAAGAGGATGAGCATGCTCAGTTCATGGCGGTGCTCGAGGCAGGTGCAGAAGCCTTCCCCAATGCACAGCTTGTAACCATTGACGGCGCTGACCATTTCTTTACCCCGCCCTACAGCAATGAGGTGACAAGCCGCGCGCTGGAGTTGCTGGAGGAAAACATCGACTGATGCTCTCCTGCCCAAACGCCCGTTTTAGCGCTGAAAGATGATTTTCTTGTCGCAAGCCAGGACCCGCAGCCGTATGGCTGCGGGATTTTTGCGTAGTGGGAAATTTCGGGCAGGGCGCGCCTCTGCTTATTGTTGATAAGGAAAAACAAATGGAATCAGCGGCGGTGGTGTGATATAATTGAAGATACGCAAGGAGAGCAACACTTTGAATTTTACATAGCTTTTGCCCGTAAATCAGGCGGTGCAACCGGGCTTAACAGGATTGTTAAAGAGCGTTGACAGATTGATTAACATGGTTGGTAGTGTTTTTAGAACAAAAGTAATACAATACCTTCATCAAATGACACGAGGAGGAAACATTGATGAAGAAAGGTATTGTTTACAATCTAAATCCGTTCAACAACGAAACAGATATGTCATCCGCTGAATACATCATAAAGAAATTATTGGCATTCATACTGATATATGTTATTTCGGCAGTCCTGGGAGAAGGAGTAATAATCGGGATTTTATATGGCATGGGCTATGACCCTTTGCACGGCATAATGCCGGCCGGAGAAATCAGTGAGCTGTTACCCTACTATGGTTTCCTGATATTTTCCCTGGTAACTCTGTTATATTGCAGATTTGTTGAGAAGAAAAATATTAAATCCGTAGGTTTTTCAGGGAATCCTGCAGACTATCTGACAGGAATATCAGTTGCTGCGATTCTTTTGTTTGTAATATTGGGCATAGGTTGCCTCTGCGGTTCCATCAGCTTTTGCGGATTCAACACAAATGTCAGTATTACGGGTATTCTGTTATGGGCTTTGGCATTTGGCATTCAAGGTGCTGCAGAAGAAATCATGTGCAGAGGCTTCCTGCTCAATTCATTGAAAAACAGAATACCTATACCATTGGCAATTCTGATCAGTTCAACTGCATTTGTTTTTCCGCATTTGTCCAGCTTGGTTGAAGCGGATTCAGTATATGTTGTGGTTGGAATTATAAACTTATATTTGGTTTCGATTGTCTTTTCAATGCTTGTTTTGTGGCGGTCTAATATATGGATTGCCTGTGGGTTGCACAGTGCATGGAATTTTATATTATATGTGATTATGGGTTTGTCCTTAAGCGGAAGCGAAAGTGTTTCAAAGGGTGTAGTTCTTTTCAGTGTAAAAGATGCCAGTATCCTCAACGGTGCAGAATACGGAATAGAAGCAAGTGTTATTACAACAGCAGTGTTAGGAATGTTGTTATTCTTCATGGTAAAAAGATGGAAAGGCAGGATTTGCAGAAATGACATTTCATGATAAATTGTACAGTCTCCGAAAGCAAAAAGGATTATCGCAGGAAGAACTTGCTAACCGTTTGAATGTTTCCCGGCAAACTGTTTCAAAATGGGAAGTGGGAGACTCGACACCTGATATGCAAAAACTGATTGCTATCAGTGATATGTTCGAAATTTCTTTGGATGAGCTGGTAATGGATAAAGCACCAACTCAAAAAGAGGCAACTTCCTCTATGTCAGAAATTGCAAGCGAACTGAAGGAAAAAGTATTGACTGATGAAAACAAAAACAAGGCAAAAAAAGCCTTGAAGATTGCTGCAATTATTCTGGGAATTATTCTTTTGATTGATGTTATTTCTTTTATTGTTTATGTTAGTTTGTATGGATTCCCTCAGTAAGACGGAAGTTTCCGTCCGCGCCTTTGTCTGCCATAGTCCGGAAGAGCCCTGAGCAGCTCAACCTAGGACGCAGGCAGATAATAGAAGAATGCAGTGTTTTCGGTATGCTGCATTTCTCATAGCGATAATAAAAGTTCTCCAAGAGATTGTTTTACTTTTTCGTTTGCAACGTCCCGCACCCACAAGGGTGCGGGACGTTTTCTTTTTTCTTTTTTGCCCCCCCCTCACAAATAATTCGGCACAATGGTTGAAACATTGAAAATCCCACTGTATAATATAAGTAAAATGACTATGGAGGGATTAACGATGTCTGAAAATACCGAAATGAAGAAAGTTCCGTTGAAAGTTCCGTTCAAGGCAGAGGAAACCAAGCCGTACATATTTATCAGCTACGCCCACGATGACAAGGACAAGGTTTTCCCCATCATAAAAAGAATCTACGAAAAGGGCTGGCACGTTTGGTATGACCAGGGTATTGAGATAAACACCAACTACCACAACGTCATCGCCGACCATGTGCTGGGCTGCGCCATTCTGGTGCTGTTCGTGTCCAAAACCTCGGTCACCCGCGATTACGTCACCGACATCGAGGTGGGCTTTGCGCTGGAAAATAAAAAGCGTGTGATTTTCTGTACTCTCGACGAAGATGCTGAACTTCCCAGCGGCATACGCTCTCGCACATACGACAGTGAACTCCACCCTCGCACCACCCCTGAGTGTATTCTCGATGTGCTTGAGGGCATTGAGGGGCTGACAAATGTAGGCGAGCGCGAAGCCCATGGCTTAGTGCTTAATGTCAGTGACGAAGGCGAGCTGCTTCTTTCCGACCCCGATGATGAATACGATTCCGAAGCCACTGCGGGCGGCGGTGTGCGCCTGACAAAGTACAAAGGAAGCGCCGAGTATGTGGTGATTCCGGCAAAGTGGAAGGGTCGCCCTGTGGTGGAGCTCAAGAGAACTTTTGATGGTAACGAGACCATAAAGTCCGTCACCATCCCCGACAGCGTGACCATCATTGGCGAATATGCATTCTCCCGCTGCAGCAGCCTTACTACCGTCACTATCCCCGACAACGTAACCAACATTGGCTATAGGGCATTCGACTGCTGCAGCAGCCTTACCTCCGTCACCATCCCCGACAGCGTAACCAACATTGGCTTGTGGGCATTCGACGGCTGCAAAAACCTCACCATAGAATGCGAAGAGAACTCCTATGCGCAGCAATATGCAAAAAAGAAAAAAATACCAGTGCGCATAGTTGCCCTCGAGAAAAAAGAAAAGCCGAAAAAACGTGAAGCATCGGATAACATCCCCTTTGTCAGCGATGAAGAGAATCCCTATGTCTACTGCAGCTATGCCCACGAAAACGCAGACCTTGTCTATCCCATAATGAAGAGGCTTCACGATGACGGCTTCAGCATCCGGTATGATGAGTTTGACGGAAAGAATAGCTTTGTTTGTTCAAGAGAAATCAACTCCTGCGCATATTTTCTCGCCTTCCTTACGCCAGAGTATGTTAAAGGTGATTGGTTGGAAGAGTTGCGACTTTCTTCACCGGACAAGCGCATACTGTACTGGCTGGAAAGCTGTGACCTACCACAAGACCTCCGCCTGCAGCAGGGCTGCATACAGGGATTGACCAGTGAGGGTCGCACATATGAAGACATCATAACCACCATCGAAAACGAGCTTATCAAAGGCAATTGCCGGGGTCATTATACCCCGACCATCCCCGGCTTTGACTACAAAGCAGACGACACCGGTATCACCCTTTTGAAATACACTGGACAGGATGAGGTCGTAGTTATAAAGCCCGAATACCATGGTCGTCCGGTCGTATGCATTGGCAATATGGCATTCTACAACTGCAGCAACCTTACCTCCGTCGCCATCCCCGACAGCGTAACCACCATTGGCGATTGGGCATTCTACGACTGCAGCAGCCTTGCCTCCGTCATCATCCCCGACAGTGTGACCTCCATTGGCAATAGTGCATTCTCCAAATGCAGCAGCCTTACCTCCATAAATGTTGATGATAATAACAATAACTATAAATCTGTCAATGGTGTGCTGTTTAGTAAAGACGGAAAAAAATTAATTGCATATCCGGGTGGAATAGAAGGATGTTATTCCATCCCCGACAGCGTGACCGACATTGGCGATGATGCATTCTCCTACTGCAGCAGCCTTACCTCCGTCACCATCCCCGACAGCGTGACCTCCATTGGCGATTGGGCATTTTCCGGCTGCAGCAGCCTTACCTCTGTCACCATCCCCGACAGCGTGACCTCCATTGGCAATTGGGCATTCTCCGGCTGCAGCAGCCTTACCTCTGTCACCATACCCGACAGCGTGACCATCATCGGCAATAGGGCATTCTCCTTCTGCAGCAGCCTTACCTCCGTCACCATCCCCGACAGCGTGACCAACATTGGTGCAGAGGCATTCTCCGACTGCAGCAGCCTTACCTCTGTCACCATACCCGACAGCGTGACTGCCATTGGCGATAGGGCATTCTTCCTCTGCGAGGACCTCACCATCCTATGCCCCGAAAACTCCTACGCATGGCAATACTGCGAAGAAAACGACATTCCCCATAAGCCGCTCGAGGAAACCTCCCCCACCACAGCAGCAGACACTGCACAGCCGTTGGCAAAAGCGGCTGCCGCCCCTGAAACCGACTCCGAAACTGCCCCCGAAATCACTGCCAAGCCCACTGTTGAAGCAGTCACGGAATCCCCCGCCAAAACAAAATCCCACCGCTGGCTCATCCCCCTCATTCTCGCCCTCGTGCTGCTGGCAGGCGGTGCGGCGGTGCAGCTTCTCGGCATCTTCGATATTCTCGGCTGGCTGGTCGGTCTGCTTGGGTAGCGGAATATGCCCGCAGCGGGAAGAGATAATATACCCACTACAAACAACGTCCCGCACCCACAAGGGTGCGGGACGTTTTCTTTTTTCTTTGCACCTCACCCTACCACAAAAAACTGCACAAAGCTTGCTATTCCGCAAAAACGAATGTATTATTTCACTGGAACAACAAAGGAGGGTCAGACGATGTCAGACAATCACGACAAGAAAAACATTCCGCTTGCGGCAGAGGGAAACGAGCAGGCTCTTTCCAATTCCGATGACGAATACGAAGCAAAAATCACCGCAGACGGCAGCGTAATCCTCACAAGGTACAAGGGTAATGCCGAAAATGTGGTTGTTCCCGCTGCGTGGAAAGGTTGCCCTGTGGTGGAGCTGGAGAGAACTTTCTGCGAGAACGAGACAATAAAGTCCGTCACCATCCCCGACAGCGTGATCATCATTGGCTTTATGGCATTCTACGGCTGCAGCAGCCTTACCTCCGTCACCATCCCCGACAGTGTGACGTCCATTGGCGATGGGGCATTCTTCTACTGCAGCAGCCTAACCATCGTAACCATCCCTGACAGCGTGACGTCCATTGGCAGCTGGGCATTCTCTGGCTGCAGCAGCCTTACATCGGTCACCATCCCCGACAGCGTGACTGACATTGGCGATTGGGTATTCTACGACTGCAATAACCTCACCGTCCTCTGCCCCCAAAACTCCCGCGCATGGCAATACTGCGAGGAAAACGACATTCCCCACCAGCCGCTTGGGTAAACCTGATACTGCAAACAACGTCCCGCACCCACAAGGGTGCGGGACGTTTTCTTTTTTCTTTGCACCTCACCACAAAAACCGCCCAAAGCTTGCTATTCCGCAAAAACGAATGTATTATTTCACTGGAACAACAAAGGAGGGCAAAACGATGTCAGACAATCATGAAGAGAAAAACATTCCGCTTGCGGCAGCGGGAAACGAGCAGGCTTTTTCTAATTCCGAGGACGAATACGAAGCAAAAATCACCGCAGACGGCGGCGTAATCCTTACAAGGTACAAGGGGAATGCCGAGAACGTGGTGATTCCTGCTGTATGGGAGGGTCGCCCCGTGGTGGGGCTGCAGGGAACTTTTAGTAATAACGATGCAATAAAGTCTGTCACCATTCCCAACAGTGTGATCTGCATTGGTGATGGTGCATTCTACGTTTGCCGCAGCCTTGTTTCGGTCACCATTCCCGACAGCGTGACCACAATTGGCTATTGTGCATTCAACGTCTGCAGCAGCCTTACCTCCGTCACCATCCCCAGCAGCACGACCTCAATCGGCAATTTTGCATTCTGCGCCTGCAGCACCCTTACCACCGTCACCATTCCCGACAGCGTGACCTCACTGGGCGATGGGACATTCGCCGACTGCAGCAGCTTTACTTCCATAAATGTTGACAGTAACAACGGATACTACAAATCCGTCAATGGTGTGCTGTTTAGCAAAGACGGAAAGGAATTGGTTGCATATCCGGGTGGAAATGAAAGGGATTATACCATCCCCGACAGCGTGATCTCAATTGGCGATTATGCATTCGATGGCTGCCGCAGCCTCACATCCGTCACCATTCCTGAAAGCGTGACCTCAATTGGCTATTGTGCATTCTACGTCTGCAGCAGCCTTACCTCCATCACCATTCCCGACAGCGTGGTTCTCATTGATGATGAGGCTTTCTCCCGTTGTGAAAATCTCACCGTCCTCTGCCCCGAAAACTCCTGCGCATGGCAATACTGCGAGAAAAACGACATTCCCCACAAACCGCTTGAGAAAACCGCTTGCGATGCAACAACGTAAAGTCCGCAAATCCGGCGGCCTTTCAGCTTCCTGAGTGAACCGGACTGTCTTCGTTGGTCTTCAAGAGGGGTTATATGCTGAATCCTGCAATACTGTAGTGTCCATTCGCACAGAAAAAAGAAGTAGCTGAAAATAAACACCGATCTGACGAAAGTGTTCGTTAGGTCGGTGTTTTTTCGTTATATTCAGTTTTTCTGCTGCAGCAGACCGAAGCCCTGTGAATTCTTCGAGCCGAGCCCGGTGTTGTATATAAATTCGAGGGCCTTGCTGCTACCGGATATGCGGTAATCACCTTTCCAGCCAAGCAGCCGTGATTGCTTGAAATAGGTAGCGACACGTCTGTGCCTGCCCAGAGGCTCAATGAGTATCTCATCCGGGTTTTGCCCGGTGACAGCCAAGTATTTGTGCTCGTAGTTTTTCGTGACCATTCCGATAAATACATCGTCTTCCGGACCGAAAAAGTATCTGCGTTTGTTTTCGTCTGTGCTGTAGGCTATAACGGGCGATTGCGCAGTAAAGACTGCGCTGTCCGTATTTATGTGAAGATTACCTGTTTGAATATCAGTAACATCCAGCACGGTCTGCACAAACTTAATTCTCGGGCTGAGTTCAAAGCTTCTCTGCAGAGTGTCGCAGAAGGCGGGTATAGGGCTTCTGATTTCCAGAGTAATCTCATCTCTGAAGTTAATCCGCTTGTCCTGGACTGTGTATTTTCCGCAAAGCGAACCGAAGACAAAGGATTTGAACACCTTGCCGTTGACATATCCGGAGTCGTGCCAGAAATCCGATTCCCCGACCTCTCTGAGCTTTGCATAGATTGCGCTTTGCACCTGATGATTATAGCTCAGCGGAATATCCAGACCGTTTTGTGCCTGCATTGTAATTCGAAGCTGCATATTGTGTTGCTCTCCTTGTACATAACGAAACAGCAGAATATATAACGAAACAGCAGAGAAAGCCGCACGAGCTTTTCTGCTGTTTTTTAAGATTTAATCGAGTGGGGGGAGGGGGGAGATTTGAAATGCGAATAAACATAACGCCATATTAGGTGAATTCGTATAATACGGCAATCCCCTATAGGGGTTAGCGTAGTTCTCTTTTTGCACTTTTTTACCTATCAGGTTCTCCGTATCCATCCCCTATAGGGGTTAGCGTAGTTTGACCCAATACAGAGTGGCGTCTCTGCCTAGTGCGTATCCATCCCCCATAGGGGTTAATGTAGCTTTGCAAGATGAAAGGGAGGAATATAAGACCATATTGTTCCATCCCCTATAGGGGTTAGCGTAGTGTACAAGGTTGTACAGTTTGCACTCTCAGCGTTTTTGTATCCATCCCCTATAGGGGTTAGCGTAGTTGATCATATTTGGAGGTAATTAATATGATGAAGTACGACATTATCCATCCCCTATAGGGGTTAGCGTAGAACAACAAATTGTATTCGCTCATATTATAACAACAATCTCTTGGGTTGGCAATCTGAAAAAGGCACAGACAGTTCAATTTCTTTAGTCACACGCACCCTGAGACAATAAATCCCCAGTCCATTGCGCCGCAGCAATCAGGGTGTGGTTCAATCGCTTGTCCATACATAAGCCAAAAATTTAAAAGCAAGTGCCTTTTACGCACACACTTTCTAAAACTGCATTGAAAAAATACGAAAGCAAATAAGCGGCAGGGACGAGCTGATCGGGCTCGCCGTGCTCGCCTATGCGAAACACATTGGCGACGATCAGCTCGTCAATGGTGCAGCCATAAAGGACAGCCAGGAACTTGAAATGAGGCATTGAGAAAAGACCGCGCCCCGTTTCGGCCCTGATAATTGCCCTGCGAGACATGAAGTCACGCGCATTGGTAAACACATCAGCAAGCTGCTGCTGTGTCATATGATGCGCAAGACGCATCTCGCGAAGGCGCTTACCGGTCGCCACCTGGTTGATTTCCACGTACCAATCAATGTTGGTGTGTATAGACATAATGTCTACCTCCTAAGTAAAAATTTGGGCTATGCCCTTTTCCATATTACTGTTGGAGGGATATCAACTGACAACCAATTGAAGTGTAGCACAATTTTGTCACATTGTCAATGATTCCGGCTAAATATAAATGTACAAATTGCTGATTATCGCTTTGTATTAATATGACTGGTATTTGAAATGCTCTTAGTTGCCAGAGGTCACTTCGGCTGTACTTGGTGGTGTAAAAGGCACCGATTGTGAGAAATTTCTTCCGATGTTACCTTTTTGTGCACATAGATGTAACCTTTAGTGCACTTATGCTTTGCTGAATCCATGTTTATACTAAATGCATAACAGCGGTATTTCCGCTTTTGACCGATACATTATTAGGTTTATGGAGGGCACTGCCATGATCAAATTGACAAAGCTGCGTTCGACCAAGGACAGAATCATTTGCGTAGGTGAGGTTGAAAATCTGATCTTCTACTATAACCCGTTCCAGACCAGCGATCGCATATATCTCTTTGAAACCAAGGCGTTTTATGGCAGCGTGTTTGCGTACTTCAGAAAGATGGGTCGCAATATGCAGGCTCGTGGTTTTTCCCTGACCATAAAGGAGCTCTATGAGTTCTGCGACTACAACAATCCGAGACTGACCGGAATTATCCACCGCATCTTTATCGTCCTGAAGAGCGTATTGAGCGATGAAAACGACCGTGCAGCGTAGTAAAAACCCAAATGTGAAGCATAAGTGTACATACACAGAATCGTTGGTGTGGTAAACTGTCTACACTCCCCCTGCGGGGGTGAATAAAAGAATTGAGAGGAAAAGCTTATGAAGAGACTGGACAATCTGAGATCGACCAAGGACCGCATCATCTGCGTCAGCGAACCCAACACCCTTTGTTTCTACTACCAGCCCGTCGGCAGCGGCGAACGCATTTTCCTCTTTAGGAGCAAGGCGTTCAATGCCACCGTGTTCAATCACTTCCGCAAGATGGGGCGCCGCGCTCCTGAGCGGGGCTACTCTCTGACCATTGGCGAGCTTTATTCGTTCCGCAAGGACAACCCCAGACTGCTCCAGACTATCAACCATATCTTTCTCGTGCTGAGAAGTCTTCTTCAGGACGAAGATTGCCGCTCGGCATAGGCTGCAGCACGATGTACACCTCAGGGTGTACATACACAACCCGAAAGGTGTGCTATTCTTAACACAGGTTGAGGCATCGCCCCAGTCAGCTTGTTGCCTGAGGCGATGCAAGGCTAATCAATTGACAAGGAGATGACCAATGGTGACCAGCAGGTTTATCGGACTTATGCTTCTCCCCGGCTTTGTGTTTCGTTTGCTGGGGCGCCGCGATGGTAAGCACAGCCCCAAGACTGTTCCTCTCCGCATGAGTGGGTTTGAGGAAAGATGCAGTATGCTGATAAATTGCGAAATGCTGCTTTCCGAGAAAAGAACCAGAGATGCCGTGCAACAGACGGTGGACGCACTTTTCCTCTTCAAGGTGAGCAATGCCGGTGAACCGGCAGCAAACACCATTCGCCGCAGACTGCAGGCAGCTTCGGCACTGGGTGATGCCCTTAAGCAGACCAGGCGGGAGAGGCGTCGTCTTACCTCTGTGGCAGACACGATCTTCCGCAAGTACAAGAGCATTGCGGCCCAGTATCTTGTCGGTGTCAGCCGTTTTACGGAAGATGCTCCCACCCTGTCCGAGTCGTCCTATTTCTCTGCCGAAGAGTATCTCTGCGAGGCCGAATGCGAGCGGCTTTTCGGATTTATCGAGAAATCGGCATCGGCACTGCTCAATGTCCCCGAAGTAAGTGTTAAAGGTTATGAAAGGAGTGCATGACCATGACCAACCGCAATCAGCCCGAGACCACCACCGAATACCGCAGCCTGTGTTCTCCTGAGGAGCTGCTGGCGGGTATCGGCAGCTACAGCTTCAGCCCGGAGTTTTCCGCAGTACTCAGTGACCCCGCCGCATTCTTCAAGAGGAAGATAACAGGCGTGCCCGTTGACCAGTTTTCCGGAGATATTCTTGATGGCATGATTTGTTGCCTTATCGACAGCGAAATCGCTCGTCTTGAGGACCAGATCGCCAGCAATGCTCACGCTATTCAGACTGCAGAGACCGCTATCCCTGCCTACATCAGACGTGTTCATGATGAACTCGATTGTCTGGTGGACTATGACCGATTAATTGAGGAGGAGCTTGTAGCTCTCAGTGTGCTTGAACGGGCACAGAAAGGGGTCAAGTAATGGAGAAGAACACCGTACGCACACCGCTGCTCAGCAGCATCACAGCTCGCTGTGCGAAGCGCATCAAGCGGCTGTACACCGACAACGACCTGCTTCCCAACAGCCCTCTTGCGCAGGCCTGTCTTGCGGTGTTTGTTGCGATCGACAGCACCAGTCTCTATCACTACTATGCATTGTTTAACACCGGTATCTTCACCGTAATTTTAAGATGCATAGCCGGTGCAGCACTGCTTAATCTGCCGGCATCGATAGCTTGTACCAGCGTTGTCAACGCAAGAGCAGGCATAACCAACGGAACCAAAGTAAAGCGCCGTGTCATTGCAGCCGTGTTGAGCTTTATGCTGGTGTTTTTCCCCTACGCAAGCGTAACTATGCTCAAAGCCTTTGATGAGGGTGTCCTGTATAAGGCAGAGGAGGAGTACACAGACCACGAATCCGTATATGGAATCATTCCTGCCATCAATGTCAGCAATGAAACGAGTATGATTGAGCAGGAAGAGGAGCCGACCGGTGTTGACCCCATTGAGCTGTTCGCTGCGATTGGTCTTGCTTTTTTCCCCCTTTGCACCACTCTCCTTTCGATGTTTGTTTCACTCGCCTGTACCAAACCACTTCAGGAGAGGCGCAGGAAACTGCTCACACTGCAGAAAGAGAATGCAGATGATGTAGCTCAGATAGAGCAGATACTTGTTGTGCAGAACGCCTGTCACGGCAAGCTTGAGGGCATAAGGGCTGCCGATAAAGCTGCAGCAGAGCATCAGCGTGCGCTGATACTGGCCGAGGGCGAGCGTCTCAAGCAGGAAGCCCGTATGTATATCTCCCGCAGCAGTAAGAATCCTTCCGAGGTGAGCAACGTCCTTGCCGCCCTTGGTCTGACAACTAACTAATAGGAGGAAAACGCTCATGATGACTAAGAAGAACGGTTTCATTGTCCGCTGCATCGCAGCAGCTATCTCCATGCTGCTGCTCACTGCGCCGCTGTGTGGCTGCGGTAAGGCAGAACCTCCCGTAGACGCACTGTTTATCGCCGGAGGAATCACTTCTGGCAACACTGTAATCGATGAAGACATACTTACCCCCCTTCTTGAATCCGCTGCGGACAACCCCGGCGCAGCAATCTGCGCCAGCACGGTTGATGGTGCCCCCGAGGTAGTATACAGTACCACCATTGCCAAGCCCGACAAGAAGTACGCAGCCAAGATCGCCAAGCAGGAGCGCAGCAAGCTTGTAAGGCGCATCAACGCCGGCATATCCGGCTGTGTTGCTGCTGTCCCCGAGGTTGACATGATGAACGTCCTCTATCTTGCCGAGGACTTCTTCGGCAGCTTCCACGAGGACAAGCGCAAGGTGCTGTTCATTCATCACAACGGGCTCTCCACCACCGGTCTTATCAGCTTTTCCACTCCCTATAAAGCAGATGACGTCATGCTCATTATTGATGTTCCTGCCGAAGAAGTGGTAAAAAATCTCGCTGATAACGACCTGCTGCCTGATCTGGCAGATGTTCAGGTTATCTGGTCCGGCTTTGGCAAGGCCACCGACAAGCAGAGCCCTTTCAGCCGCAACTACGCCGGGAAGCTCGAGTGCCTCTGGGACAGCATCCTGTCCGCAAGCGGTGCAACTGTTGATTTTATCACTGAGCCCAAGCCCAACGATTCCGTATCCTACAGCAACACAGAGATATTCGGTGATCTTGGTCTGCCCCGCGTCACTCCGGTTGTGATTCCTCCCGATGAGCTGGACAGCTTCCACGTTGACCTCTCCGAGAACGATGCCGACTGCGCAGTGCGCTTCAACCCCGGAGAGGACACATTCATTGATGAGTCCAAGGCAGTGAAGGAGCTGCAGACCATAGCGGGCGAGATGCTCAGGCATGGGCAGTGTGAGTATGTAATCGCAGGCAGCACAGCCAGCTTTGGTGATGGTGACGGCAAGACCCTGGCTCACGCACGCGCACAGCGCTGTGCAGATGTACTCATCAAAGCCGGCGTACCGGCCGACAGCATTGTGGTCATTGGACTCGGTAAGCTCTCACACAGCAAGCGAGCAAGCGACGTTGACGCAAATGGCAGATTTGTCGAGGGCGAAGCAGCGGCGAAGAACAGAGCCGTCTACATCTACCCGACTGATTCAGATTTTGGCAAGGAGGTTCTTGGCGTATGCTGACAACGGTTATTTTGGGCGGTTTTATTGACATCATCAACAACATCATTGGAGGTCATTCTATGAACATCTTCAACACTGCAGTAACCACCGAGCAGGCAACCAATCAGTTCCCCTCCACTGCATTCTCCATTATCTTCTGTGTGGTTGTCATAGCCATTGTGGTGGCTGCATTCGGCAGAACCAAGCGCGGCAGGGATGTGTTCAGCAGCCTGTTCAGGAACAAGGCTCCGGTCAGGGAGGAGAGAACCCCCATTGCTGAACCCAGAAAAAAAGCCGTAGATACCGACAGAGAAAATGACCGTGGTGTGACTACCATAGCAGCCAAGTACACCTGTTCCCTTTATCTCGATGGTATCAAGATTGCCTCCAAGGCAGTAACCCTCAGTCCTGAAAAGCCCTTCTTTATCGGCAGCGCCCGTGATGACCACCTTCGTGTTGATGAACCTACCGTTTCCCGCCATCATCTCGTGGTTGCAGTGGACACCGATGGCACTGACTTCATAAGAGACTACGGCCGTGATGGTCAGGGCTCTTCCAACGGCACGTGGTTTGGCGGTAGCTTCTACCGCAACGCCAGCTTTGATCTCGTCCTTGACGAGAAAATCTACCTCGGCGAAGAGGACGGGCACTACATCGTGTTCGAGCGCCGCAAACGTCAGCGCGACTGCCACAATTCCAGTGAACAGTCGGGGGCTGTACGCATCTCCCGCTAAACTGAAGGAGGTAAGAATATTATGATGCTCAAGAGCGTTAACAGCCGCCCTGTTATCAAGGCTGCATTCATGTTCCTCGTTCTTACCGCAATACTCGGTATGCTGTGCTTCAGCAAGAGTGTTTCTGCTCAGGTCAATTTCATGAATTCGTTGACGCCTCTGCTTATTGTCTCCGGTGCTGCGTTCTTATACACGGCATATACCGCAGGGGACCTGCTCCTTACCTTCTCGCTGACCTCCCTCAACGCAGTGGGCGTTGCTTTCCAGTGTATGCTGCCCAGCGATTTTGCCACCATTAAACAGGATATGGTCTCATACCCCCTGCTCTTTAGTGCCTTCTCTATTCTACTAATCTTCTGCTACGACATTTCCCAAGGAGGGGAGCGAATTCAGTACATTTTCGGCAAGCTGTGTTCCCCCCTTGGGCTGACAATCATCGCAGGCACAATTGTCCTGTCTACTGTTATACTGCTTGTTTTTTCCCGTGGCGAGGATAACAAGTCTTGGCTCAGAATTCCGGGTGTCTTCCAGATTCAGCTCACAGAGGTCTTTAAGGTGCTTCTGGTTGTGTTCTTTGCTCTGCTCAGCAAAGCCAATCTGGATGCTCTCCCGCTCAAGCTGCTGCGCAGCCGCTTTGTGTGGGCAGAGGGCGTTCTTATACTGACCATTGGCTGCTTAGGTATACTTGGCGAGTATGGCAGCATTATCCTCATCACTGCATTGGCTGTTGGCATGACTTACCTGACCTTTGAAAAGAAGCGATACGCTTTATATATGCTTGCGAGCATAATCGCACTGATTGGCGTTGGTTGGTTGCTCCTGAATATGTTCGGCAATGCATATGCAAATGCTGTTGCAAACGGTCAGGAGACCGGCTCTTTGCTTAAGCGTATTGCTTCTGCAAATTCACGTCTTAACGAAAGGTTTGCTCTCTGGACTAAAGGCATTGATGACCCGGCACTTGAAGAGGTTTCGGGCCAACTGAAAGATGCACGCAGAGCAGCTATCAAGGGTGGCCTTACCGGGAATGTACATCCGGTCTATGTGTTGTACGAAGAGTCCGATTACGCATTTATCGGATTGCTCGCTCGCTGCGGCATACTCGTTGGTGCAGCCGTAATGATGCTCTTTTCAATCGTGCTGCGCCAGGGACTTGTCATTGCGTCTGAGCAGACCGACAAGGCAGCATCAGCCATTGCGGCTGGCATGGCAATGAGCATCTCCTTTGGCTTCATTATTAATGCCAGCAGCGCCAGTGGGCTAATCCCTTTAGCGGGCCTCGCTGCTCCCTTTATCTCCAGAGGCGGCAGCAATATGCTCATAACATATATCGCATCTTCGATTCTTATTTATCTCAGCGGTAACCGCAACAGTTTGTTACGCTCGGTGGTCGATGCCTTTAAGCAGCCCCAGGAAGCACCTCAGCCCAAAGCTGAGTCCATCAACAGAATAACCCGCTGACAGGGAGGTATACCATGAATATCAAAGATCGTGCCATAATGTTTACTGCCGTCTTTATCTGCATAGAGGTCATACTTGTCGGGCATCTGTTGGGTTACGCTTCGGTCATCAACAATATTAATCCCAACTCTGATGCCGCTCAGGAAAGACTCATCAAACATGAGATACGAAACAGCACCGTTCCAGGCCCCATTACAGACCGCGACGGCATTGCAATTACCTACGCAGAACAACCGGGGGACGACATAAAAATCGTATTCCCCGAGCCGTACAGTCTGCTGCTCGGCTATAACAACAGCAGGCAAGGTGATGCAGGAATGCTTGCCAACTCGCGTCTGGGCAAACACATTTTGACACCCGACAGCACGAGCTGCGGAGCAACAGTCCGGCTGACGCTTGACAACGATGTTCAGCAGGCAGCCTACAAGGCTATTCAGGGCTACGATGCCTGTGCAGTAGTTATCGAAGCAAAGACCGGTAAGGTGATTACCCTGGTAACCACCGATCCGGATATAGTCATTGATTACTCTACCGTGGACAGTATTGAGCAAAGTAATTCCAAAGCCGACAGCTACTCCGGCTCGCTTATAGCCAACTGGGATGTGTATCTGGCAACCGGCTCAGATATCAAGGCAGTTACGGCATGCGGAATCGTTGAGAGCGGTTGGGAAAATGAGATATACAGGGATACAGGCAGTGAAACCATAGGCTTTACCATCCACAACGCATATCGCGGCGGCAAGGGCAATATCAGTATGAAACAAGCTATGATCCACTCCTGCAACTGTTACTTCTTTTATTACGCAGACCAGCTTGGTCTCGTGCAAATGAAAGACCTTTACGAACGCTTCGGTATAGGCGAGGACATTGAGCTGGACTTCATGAGGCTCAGAGCAAGACACAACTTTGAGACCAGCACCCGCACTGAGGTTGCCTGTGCCGGATTCGGCCAGGGCAAGCTGGAGGTCAGCATCGTCAATATCGCAATGTTTGCGGCTGCCTTTGCCAATGACGGCGCAATGATGAAGCCCTACATGATTGACTGCGTCTATAACAATGACGGTGAAATCATGCATACTGAGCCTGCGGTGTACAAGCAAAGTGTGTCTGCCGAAACGGCTGAAATTATCAACGATGCCCTTGCTGCTACAGCCAAGAGCTACGGCTTTGGCGAGGGTATATATGCCAAGACCGGCACGGCTGACATCTGGGATGGGACAAACCGTGCCGTTTTGATGACGCACAACGGCGACTATGCAGTGGCAGTGTGCGTGGACGAAACGCACATGGCAGGCAAGCAGCTTGTGCCTATGGTCAAGCAGATTTACAAGGCACTCGACGCGGCAGATGCCCGCGCCGAGGCTGTGCCTGCTGAATAATAACGAATCAGGGGGACTGGCTGATGAATACCAACAACGTAATCAAGGCAGCAAAGGCTATCATAGGCGAACACTTCCGTAGCGGTCTTTATGCGCAGCACCTTCCCGATTGGGTCAAGTACATCAATGTTGTGCGCACTCCGTTCAAAGAGTGCGGTCAGGCACAGATTTTTCTCATCAGGGGTGCAGGCAATAGATTTTTCCTCAGGGCAGACAACGTCATGGTACTGAAGGTTTTCTCAGATGCCAATGAACAGCGTTGGATAGAAAGGGAACAGGCGATTCGGGGAAAGCTGAGAGATGATGAAGAGCTTCTTGCTCATCTTGTCCTGCCCATCGACAGCTTCGCGGTGTTCGATGACAGAAACCATATGCTGCATTGCCACGTTTACCTCTACAAAACTCCTTTCTGCGATACAGTGGGCAACACTGATGAAGAGTGCGTCAGGGCTGCAATAAGGCTTAGCAGCCTGCTGCCCTGCCTGCACAGTCTGGCAGAGCTTCGTATCTTCAACAGGGACATCAAGAGAAGCAATCTGTATGCGGACCCCAAGAGCGGCTGTGTGATGATTGGTGACTGGTCGGTTTCCAACAACACCCGAAATAATGCCACCCCCATCGGCACATTTCCTGAGATAGCACCCGAGGTAGTTGCCAGCTCTCCGGGCTGCGAAAACAACATCGCCAAGGCCGATCTCTACAGCCTGGCTATGACCATGATCTTCTACCTCAACGGCATGGAGTATCCGGATCACGACAGTGTGCTTGTTCCCCACAGCGAGGGCAAGATGCAGTTTCCCGAACCGAAGCTTGGTTGCTCCAGCCAGCTTAAACAGGCGGTTCTTCGTGCTGTTGAGCACAACCCGGAACGGCGTTATGATAACTGCCTTGAGTTTTACGAGGCTGTGCGTCAGACACCTGAATATATGCTCTACGGCACCGAAGAAGGAAATGTTAGTTGCATTGAGGATTCGCCAGAATCTGTTGTGGAGAACAGCGAAATGCTCTGTGAAGCAGAAATCAAACTGGATGTTGATAACCTATCCGAGGATCAGCTTGAAGCAGTTGCCCAGCTTTACGCAAAAATCGCAAGAGGTCTCGACATTGAATGCGAGGAAGCAGAGCAGTGCAGTGATTCTCCTGCACTGCCCTCTCAGGAGGAATCCGTCATTGAGCAGGCAGAAAGCATTATTCCCGAGGGCTATGAGGAAGATGAGTGCTTTGACGTTTCCGAACTTTACCCTGAGCCCGCTAAGGAAGAGATAATTACTGAGGTAGAGGAAAGTGTTATTCCTGAGGGCTATGAGGAAGACAAGCACTTCGACGTTTCCGAGGCATATACCGAGCCCCCTGCCGAGCCCACCAGGCTTTACAACAGCTCCAAGGTGTACACAGGACCCGGGCTCTATCCCGATGAGATGGAAGAGGACCTCTCCAACGCTTATACAGGCGAAAGCCTTGACATCACCGACTCGGCAGAGGTGGTTTGTGACCATTCGGCAGACTTCGCCGCGCTAAGAAGAACCATACGCAGCAGCGGGAAAAACGAACTGCTGTACAGCGGGGAAACCGTACCTCCTTCCGCTTTTTACCACACTGCCCTCAAGAAAGCAGTGCTTAAAAACACTGTAACCATCGAGCGCAAGGCGTTCCGGGGCAGTGACATTCAGCACGTTGAGTTTGGCGAGAGGTTGGTGTCCATAGGCAGCGGGGCGTTTAACGGAACGCAGTTAAAGGAGGTCACCATGCCCGCTTCGCTGCAGCATATAGGCATGGGTGCATTCGCCTGCTGTGAGCATCTTGCAACCCTGCGTCTTCCCTCCGGACTGCGCAGGATTGAACGCCGCGCATTTGCCTACTGCCCTTCGCTTAAGAGGCTTTATCTCCCCAAGGGCATTGAATACATAGCACCCGATGCCTTTGCAGGAACCGAAATTCACATCTATTCGCCGGAGAATCCCATCAAATACTGGCAGCAGAAGCTGCCAGACAACATCACATGGCACAAGCTTATTGAAAAACAAGGAGGCGCGGCATGACCATTTCCATAACCGCACTGACAGCAAAAGGTGCAAGAGCAAACAATCAGGACGCACTTCTTCTGGGAAACCATGTAATAACGGCGGGCGAGCACCCGTTTCTGATGACGGGTTGTATTGTGCAGTCCGACCCGCGGATTTCCGTGTTTGCTGTGGCAGACGGGGCTGGCGGCAACGAGGCAGGCGAGGTTGCCTCGGAGGCGGCACTGCGTTTGCTTGCCGCTGAAAGCTTTGCTGACATCAACGACTTCCGCGAAAAGGTGGACGAATGCTTTGAACGTATGCAGACGGCTGTGGAAGAGGCCCTGGGAAGCCGTTGGGGTGGCTCAACCATCAGTGTTCTCGCCATGGGTGAAGGGCAGTATGTCTGCGCAAACCTCGGCGACAGTCCTGTGTACAAAGCAAACTCCGGCAGACTCAATCTGATTTCCGAGATTCATACCGAGGCAGAGGAGAAGCTGATGGCAGGTGTCAGAAAGAAAGACATAACCGAACAGGAACGCCATAGTCTGACCCGATGCCTTGGCAGTGCAGGGTACGATATACCTTCGTTCAGTTCGGGTGTGTTTGCGCAGGGAGATGTATTTGTGCTTTGCTCAGACGGCTTTGCAGAAAGATTCCCCAAAAACAGGCTTCTGCGCGAGCTGCACAGACCGTCACCCAAACTCTTTTCGCCGAATACCTATGCTGCCACCGATGACAACTGCAGCGCAATAATAATCTTCACAGGCAAGGCGTAATAGCCGATGGAGAATCCGGTATGAATAAGCGTTTGCTCAAAAGAGCCATGAGGAAGTACATTGCAGCCTGCCGCAGTGAGAGCGAATTTCGCAGGCTGTACGACCCCGACCTGATGCCCTACAGCAGATTCATAAAGAGCAGAGATGCCCGATGGTGCAGGTTATTCTTTAACTATCGGGTGGGTACAGATGAGGAGATAGCGGCGATAACAGGGATTGCCGGAGCAGATTTGTACAGATCTGCTCCGTGCAGCCGCCATGACTGCGTCGCGCTCGCCTATGCTTTTCGGCTTACCACAAGGCAGACCAATCATCTGCTGAACACCTGCGGTTTTGGCAGGCTGAGAAAAAGCTGTGCAGACGATGCAGTATATATGCAGCTATTGAAAAGCCGCGCCGAGGACGAGGGTCAGTCAGAAAGTTTTGATGCAGCCTTCTGCCGCTTGCGCAGGGAATATGAGGAAAGCGTGCAGGCAGACTCCATACCCGTGTTCATGGGGCGCAGTACCGTTATTTGTGCAGAGAAAGCCATTGCTGCCATGAAAAAGTATGGTGCTGAGGTACAATACCTGCCTGCCAGAGAACAGATGATTTTCAGTCTGGCGGCATACGGAGCAGACATTGACCGAATTAACAGTGTATTGCGCATTGCGGCACAGGAACCGCTGAATCCATATTGCGCAGAGGAGGCACGCCTGTTGTTTGAGTTAAGCAGGCGTGGTCAGTCGCAAGCACAGCACAGCGAAGATGGAATACCCATGAACAAAAATGATGATTTAAGGGCAAGCGCCTTTTGTGTTTGCGTTCCAGGGCAGAGACACCTGACACATAGACAGCAGTGTCAGGACCGTGCAGTTACAGCCGCCTTTGATGGCGGGGCAATGGCAGTGCTTTCCGATGGAGCAGGCTCGTCACAATACAGCCAGTTTGCGGCAGAAGCCAACACCCAGACGGCGGCACAGTTCTTCCGCACACACGATATTGATGAATGGATAACGCAATCCGAAGAACAGATGGCAGAGGATATTGCCTTTGTGACGGGTGGGGCCTGTCGGGAGCAGGCAGACCTGCTAAGGGTCAGGCCTGAGCTGATGTCGGCAACCCTTGTCGGCGCGGTTGTCGCTTACAAAAAAAGACAGATTGTCATATTCCACACAGGCGATGGCGAGTGTGGGCACAGTATGCGGACGGTACAGCACAGCAAGTGTCTGCACCTGAAGGCCTTGGCAGAAGCACCTACTTTACCGTGTCCCAAAGCAGCAGACATACACGGATAAAAAAGCTGGACGCTGACAACATTGTGAGCTTGCTGCTGGTGACAGACGGTGTTGCTGAGGGTTTGGGAAGCGCAAAGCAAGGATTTATGGGCTCTGTTCTGGACAAGACTGCAAAGGGGGAGATTTACGACAGCATATCACTGGAGCAATTTATTGAAAACGGTCAGCAGGACGACCACACGGCAGCAATACTGACACTGCAAGGAGGAAAAACACGATGACTGATACCAAAGCGTTTGAGAGTATTCTTGACAAAGAAAATGTAAAATACCGCAGTTTCAACCTGGCAGAGGGGAAGTTGTTCTTCTGCAGCGCAGAGGACGGTCTGACCTTCGATGCATTCTGGGGCACAAACGGCGTATTGCGCATTTGGCGGTACGTTCTGACAAACCTGCCACTGGGGGTAAGGGGAAAATGCTTCCGAAGCAGTGTGCCCAACAGAGAGAACGCATTTGTTCGTCTGGAAATTACCGATGATGGCTGCCTGAATCTGACAGCAGAACAGCAGTTGACCGATGTGTCACAGGTTGGAGAACACATGGAAAAGCATTTATCAGGGTTCATTTCGTCAATAAGGCAGATTGATTTTCGCAGTATAATCAAGCCACTGGCTTTAGCAAAGGAGTCCAACGCATGAAGAAATCAGCACACGAAAGATTTATTGAAAGTCTGTATATTCCTCAGAAAGCAACACCCAGACCAACGGTTGTGCCGAAGGGAAACGACGCAGAGCGCAGAGAGATGGTTGAGGAACTGAACAAAATTTTTGATGAGCTTTTTGGCGATAGCGAAGATGATGAGTGATGGGAGAGTGGAATAAAGCAGCTCCGGCGCAGCGCATATTCCTGCTTGCCGGCTGCGGGAAAACAGCGTAAATATCTCTCTTTTCGGGCGAGTGCAAGGCAACGGTTGAGGTGTATTAAGCCAAGATAACTCCAGCTTTTCTCTACCAAGGGCAAATGTTACCTTAAGGGGCACTTTCTTCTATTCCATTTCGTGGTAATATGTCCATGCAATTAAGGCATTTTGGGTTAATGATTTGTGGAGGGTTGCTTATGGCAGAGAGAAGTGTGTTTCTGATCAAGAACTGTTACCCCTTTTACGAGGAGGTAATCGTACCGTTTCCGTGGTTTGGCGGCTTTGCGCTCGCTCAGAAACAGCGCAATGCGTTGTCTCTGAAGATGAACCTTGAGGCAGCTTGCCCGCAGTACAATGTGTGTGAGATTTCCTCCGGTTCACTTGACCCTGTGGGCAGGTCACTCAGTGCAATGTCGCTGAGCAAGCGCATGAGCGATGGCACTGTTGTTGTAATGGAATCGGCATTCCAGTCGTCGCGGATATACTGCGTGCCGCAGACGGGTGAGGTGATTGGACCTTTCCCCGAGCTGCTGGGGCTTGATGGAAGAGCCTGCAAGAAGACAGTGAAGGAGGCATCGTGCGGCTTGCATAGCTGCGAGTATATGTTTGATGGAATGTCTTTCCCGACCCCGGATTTCCATCCCTCGCTCTTTTATGATTATCTTTACATCAATGCGTTGATGGAGCCGGAGAATGCTGAGGTGGCAGAGAACCTTCGCAGGAGCGGCTACAATGCTTTTTCTGATCTTGCGACAAAGTCACTCAACACGCAGGCACGAAGCTGTGCGATTTATCTGAGTCTTTGCGAAAACGGGCTGCTTGAGCAGGCGGCTGATTACGACAGCTTCATGAAGCTTTTTCGCGTTGACCTGACCGCACCGAACTATGCAGCCACGGGTGCGTATGAAGATGTGCCGATGTCAGATGCGCAAAGCGGCTGCCGCAGACGGGTGTCAGCTAGGTTTTCAGAATGCGAGGTGAAACAGAGATATGATGAACTGCGGAGAGTTCTTGTTTGAAGATGAGGAACAGATGATGTGATTTTACAGGAGGAAGAAAATATGCAGATTATTGTCAAGTCCTGCCACGGTATCAGCGTAGTGCCTCTGGAAAGCCGCTTGCTGGCGGACAGAAAAATCTACCTTCAGGGAGAAATAACCGATGCCTCTGCCTGTGATTTTGAGCAGAAAATTGATTATCTGCTCAGTGAGGATCCTGAGAAAGAAATAAATCTGTACATAAACTCACCCGGGGGGGTGGTTACAGGTGGTCTCCATATCTATGACATTGTAAAAAGCATCAACGCTCCCCTGAATATGTGGTGCCGTGGTATGGCAGCGTCCATGGCGGCCATCATCTTTGCCGGCGGACAGAATGGGCGGCGGTTTATCCTGCCCCACTCCAAGGTGATGATACACGAGCCGCTCATACAGGGGGGAATCGGCGGCAGTGCATCGTCTATACACCGCACTGCCGAAAGCATTATGGAGACCAGAAAGCTGACCATTGAACTGCTGGCTGCCGATACGGGCAAGTCCAGATTGGCGGTGGAAAAGGCAATCGCCTTTGATAACTACATGAATGCACAGGAAGCGGTTGAGTTCGGTATTGCCGATAAGGTAGTCGGCTCGCTCAGATAAATTTGTGGAGGGACGTATATGGATAAAATAATACTCGGTCAGGGCGAAGTTATAGAAGATGGTCTTGGAACCATCAGACCCAACGATAATGTTGCGGTTTTTGGCGGTACCGGCTCCGGAAAGTCCATGAGTGTGCTGATTCCCACCCTGTGCCATGTTGAGGACAGCAGCATTCTGGCTACATACGCCAAGCGCGAGATCGTAAACACTGCGCTGAGTCACTTCAAAAGCAAGGGGTACAAGGGCTATGTGTGGAATCTCTCCAACCCCTCCGAGGGTGATGTTCTTCCTGACCCGATTTATTACATTGCCTCTGACAACGACGTTCAGGAGATAGCCAAACAGATTGCCCGTGGCAACCCCGAGTATCAGCGTGCAACAAAATTCGACCCCTATTGGAGGGACGCCTCCGAAAGTCTTATCACCGGTCTTATCTACTATGTACTGATGACTGAGAAAGAGCCCAGCATGAAAAAGGTCATTGACCTGTTCTATTCGATGAAGATAACCGAGGACGGAAAGGGCATCAGAACGACGCTTGACCCTATCTTCGATAAGCTTGAGGCGAAAAAGCCCGACTGCGTTGCGGTGAGGAAGTTTTTCTCCTATCGTCAGCTCCCTTATGTCACAGCAGGCTGCGTCAGGGACGATTTGGAAAAAGCGATACAGAATATGTTCCCGCTCAGTGTGCAGGAGGCAATGAGCGCAGACGGTTATGTGGATTTTGAGGATTTTGCTTCCGAGCGAACAGCCATCTTCATTCTGACAAGCCCCGTCAACAGCACCCAGTATTGCTTTGCAAATCTCCTCTTCGGCATTGCGATACGCCAGCTCATGCAGTTTGCGGAAAGCCGTAAAGATGGTCGTTTGCCCCGCCCTGTGCGGCTTTTATTCGATGACTTCAGCTGTGGCTTCCCTGTAGCGAACTACGAAAAGTCGATTTCTACATTTCGTGCAGCCGGTATAAGTAGCATGATGCTGTGCCAGTCGATCTCCCAGTTAGACGCAACCTATGGTGAGGCCAATGCCATTACTATTATGGATAACTGCTCTGCCATGGTGTATCTCCCGGGCGGTATGAATATCAAGTCAGCGCGATATTTCAGCGAGATGGCAAATCTCCCGCTGGATGAGATACTGTTCATGGAGGTGGGAAACGCGGTGATTTTCCAAGCAGGTCAGAAGCCGAAGATAGTTCCCCGTTACGACACCCTGCATGACCCGAAGTACCTCACATTCATGCAGGCAGACGGAAACAGCAGGTAGTGCGATAGGTTATGAGGAGAGCGGCTGCAGATGCTCGCATTGGCTGCTAATAGCTATATACAAAAATGAAGCTGTGAGATGTCTGTAGCCGTCAATAGTGTGCCATAAATCATTTTACATATTCGTTTGCAACGTTCCGCACCCACAAGGGTGCGGGACGTTTTCTTTTTTCTTTGCACCCTACCACAAAAAACCGCCCAAAGCTTGCTATTCCGCAAAAACGAATGTATTATTTCACTGGAACAACAAAGGAGGGCAAAACGATGTCAGACAATCATGAAGAGAAAAACATTCCGCTTGCGGCAGAGGGAAACGAGCAGGCTTTTTCTAATTCCGAGGACGAATACGAAGCAAAAATCACCGCAGACGGCGGCGTAATCCTCACAAGGTACAAGGGTAATGCCGAGAACGTGGTGATTCCCGCTGTATGGGAGGGTCGCCCCGTGGTGGGGCTGCTTGAAACTTTCAACGGTAACGATGAAATAAAGTCTGTCGTCATACCTGACAGCGTGACCGCTATTGGCGGTCATACATTCTTCGACTGCGGCAGCCTTGTCTACGTCACTATTCCCGACAGCGTGACTGCCATTGATGAAATGGCATTTGAAAGCTGCAGCAGTCTTTCCTCAATCACCATACCTGACAGCGTAACCCACATCGGCACCTTTGCCTTCTACGGGTGCCGCAGTCTTACCTCCATCATCATACCCTCCGGCGTTACCGCCATTGGCGAGGAGGCATTCTACGGCTGCAGCAGTCTGACCTCCATAAATGTTGACGAGAACAACAGCTTCTACAAATTTGTCAACGGTGTGCTGTTCACTAAAGACGGAAAAGCATTGATTGCATATCCTAATGGAATAAAAGGGGATTATTCCATTCCTGACGGCGTAACCCACATTGGCAGCTATGCATTCTGCGGCTGCAGCAGCCTTACCGCTGTTACTATCCCCGACAGCGTTACCGAGATTGGCGAAGGAGCTTTCTCAAAATGCAGCGGTCTTACCTCTGTCACTATCCCTGACAGCGTGACTATCATTGGCAAAGTAGCATTCTCCGGCTGCTACAACCTTATCTCCGTCACCATTCCTGACAGCGTAACTGCCATTGGCGAAGGCGCATTTGCCGGCTGCTACAGCCTTGCCTCCGTTACTATTCCCGCCAGCATGACCGCCATCGACAACTATGTATTCTCCGACTGCCGCAGTCTGAAATCCGTTACCATACCCGCCAGCGTTGTCACCATTGGTGACGGGGCATTCTTCCGCTGCCCTAAACTTACCTCCGTCACCATCCCCGACAGCGTAACCGCCATTGGTGTGTGGGCATTCAAAAACTGCAAAAAGCTCACTGTCATCTGCCCCAAAAACTCCTTCGCATGGCAATACTGCAAGGTTGAGGTAAACAGACTGCGCCGCAAGCCGCTTAAGACAGTTACCCCCAACACAGTAGCCGCCCCCGCCAAAACAAAATCCCACCGCTGGCTTATCCCCCTCATTCTCGCCCTCGCGCTGCTGGCAGGCGGCGCGGCTGTGCAGCTTCTCGGCATCTTCGATATTCTCGGCTGGCTGGTCGGTCTGCTTGGGTAGCGGAATATGCCCGCAGCAACTTTCCTCATCTCAATAACCTCCACGCCCGCTTCCCCAAGGGGAGGCGGGCGTTTTGCACGAGGCTTCCGCAAAAATAACTCTCCGCCCCTTGATTTCCCCTGCAGATGTTGTATCATTAAATTGTGGAAACAAAAAAGAGGCGTTCCCTAGCCGCAAATCACGAAAGGTGACAAAGATATATGGAACAGAAGTTTGAATCGAATACCAAAGCCCTCGGGGAGGTCAATGAGACCGGCAATTTTGGCATGACGCAGGAAAAGGAAAAAATATCCGAACTGTACGCCAGAGCCGCCGAGACCGGTGATGCCGATGCGATAAACAACCTCGGTCTGATGTACTACCACGGCGAATTCGTGCCGCAGGATTTTACAAAAGCCCTTGAGCTGTTCACCAAAGCCACCGGGCTGGGTCATGCCGGTGCGCTCTGCAACCTTGGCATGATGTACTCCAAGGGCGACGGCGTGCCGCAGGACAAGGCAAAAGCCCTCGAAATGTTCACCCAGGCGGCAGAGCAAGGAGATGCCGCCGCAATCCACAACCTCGGCGTGATGTACGACAAAGGCAACGGCGTGCCGCAGGACTCGGCAAAAGCCTTTGAGCTGTACGCCAGAGCCTCCGAAATGGGCATTGCCGATGCAATCTGCAATCTGGGCATGATGTACTACTTAGGCGAATTTGTGCCGCAGGACCTGGCAAAAGCCTTTGAGCTGTTCAGCAAGGCTGCGGAGCAAGGAGATGCCACCGCAATCAACAATCTCGGCTATGTGTACTATAAGGGCGAGGGCGTGCCGCAGGACTTTGCCAAAGCCTTTGAGCTGCTCTCCGAAGCTGCCGCGCTGGACGAGCCCAATGCTTTCTCCGCTCTCGGCGAGATGTACTACCACGGCGACGGTGTGCCGCTGGACAAGGAAAAAGCCTTTGAGCTGTTCACCAAGGCCGCAGAGCAGGGCATTGCCGATGCAATCTACAAGCTCGGCAAGATGTACTGCAACGGCGAAGTGGTGCCGCAGGACAGGCAGAAGGCGGTCGAATTGTACACCAGAGCCGCCGAAGCCGGTGATGCCGATGCGATAAACGACCTCGGTCTGATGTACTACCACGGCGAATTCGTCACACAGGATTTTGCAAAAGCCTTTGAGCTGTTCACCAAAGCCGCCGGGCTGGGTCATGCCGGTGCGCTCTGCAACCTTGGTCTGATGTACGAAAGAGGCGATGGTGTGCCGCTGGACTTTGCCAAGGCCTTTGAATTATACACCCAAGCGGCAGAGCAAGGTGATGCCGCCGCCATCTGCAATCTCGGCGTGATGTACGACATCGGCAACGGCGTGCCGCTGGACAAGGCAAAGGCCTTTGAATTGTACTCCCAAGCCGCCGAGCTGGGCGATGCCGCCGCACTCAACAACCTCGGCTGGAAGCACCGGAGCGGCGATGGCGTGCCGCTGGACAAGGCAAAGGCGGTCGAACTGATAACCAAAGCCCACGAGATGGGGTTTGCTCAGGCGACCTTCAATCTCGGCTGGATATACGCCCATGGCGACGGCGTGCCGCTGGACTTTGCAAAAGCGCTCGAATTGTTCACTCAAGCCGCCGCAATGGGTCATGTCGAAGGCATTTCCGCCCTCGGCTGGATGTACCGCAACGGCAACGGCGTACCGCAGGACTTTGCCAAAGCCTTTGAGCTGTGTTCTCAGGCCGCTGAGTTGGGTGAAGCCGCCGCAATCTGCAATCTGGGCATGATGTACTCCAACGGCGAGGGCGTGCCGCAGGATTTTGCAAAAGCCTTTGAGCTGTTCAGCAAGGCCGCCGGGCTGGGTCATACCACCGCAATCAACAATCTCGGCTGGATGTACTACAAAGGCAACGGCGTACCGCAGGACTTTGCCCAAGCCTTCAAGCTGTGTTCTCAAGCCGCCGAGCTGGGTGAGCTCAATGCCGTCTCATCAATCGGTGAGATGTACTACCACGGCGCCGGTGTGCCGCAGGACAAGGAAAAGGCCTTTGAGCTGTTTTCCAAGACCGCAGAGCAGGGCATCGTCGATTCCATCTACTATCTCGGCAGAATGTACTACTTTGGTGAAGTCGTGCCGCAGGACAAGGCTAAGGCGGTCGAATTGTACACCAGAGCCGCCGATATGGGCTATGAAGATGCTAAAACGGCATTAGCGGAACTTGCAGTAACGGAAACCCCTGCAGAAATCACTGCCGAAACCATTGTTGAAACACCCACGGAATCCCCCGCACCCCTCACCAAAAAGGAAGCCCGTGCCGCTCGCAGAGCCGCCAAAAAAGCGGAGAAAGAAGCCCGCCGAGCCGCCCGCAGGAACAAATAACCCCACGCCCGCCTTCCTCACCGGAGGCGGGCTTTCCTGCTCTCCGCACCCAGAAATCCTCCCTGCGCAGTCTGCGCAAAACTACGCCCTCAGGCGTGCTATAATATCGGCAGAAAGCAAAAACCGCACCAAGCGCCGGAAAGGAACGCCCCCCATGAAAACCAACAGAAAGCCTGTCGTCTGCATTATCGCCGTACTGCTCGCTGCAGTGATGCTGTTTTCCCTTGCCGGGTGCGGCGGTGCCACTGACGAAGATTGCTGGACCACGTCCTACAGAGCAACCTTCGATGCGTACTTTATGGATCTGGCCGACACCACCCCGCAGGAATGGTACGAGTTTCTTGAGTCGGAGAACAAGGACGGCCGCGCAGCCATCTTCATCACCGGCGATACTGTGGAGCTCGATTATCCCACCGATGATTGGTATCACTGGACAGAACTGGGCGAAACCAATCTGGCAAAGGTGCGTGATGGGTTTGCCGCCCTCGGCGAGGGCTGTGCCATCGAGCTGTCCGAAAACAACACCGTCGCCGACGTGCACTGCGGTGAAGGCATCACCATAAAAACAGCGAGGGAATACATGGCACAGGTGATAAAGTGGTGCGCCTATCTCAACGCCTTGGGTGACTATATCTCCGGCGTACCCGAAGTCATCAACTACCCCGATGCAGAGTGGGTGTGTACCTGCTCCATCTTCCGCAGTAACCTACAGCCGGTGTACTACGTCCTCTTTGCCGACAATACCGTTGACGTGGCGTACAGCAATGAGTCCAAACTGCTGACCACCATCACTGTAACCGACGAGCAGCGTCTCTCTGTAACCAACTCCCTGCGGCATTACGATGTCCGGTGGGAGAGCGAATACGGCGACATAGAGGCTGACAGTGCTTTCATTGCCATCAACGATGCCGACGGCTCCGGTTTTCTCGCCTGTGGAGGCGGATACCCCCAGCCGGAGGCGTTCACCAGGACGCTGGAGGAGGTGCTAGCCGTGCTCACGGCGGAATACCCCATGCCGTCTATACCCGCCGATATGTCCCTCTGTTTCGGCAAGGATTTTATGGATCTGGCCGGGCTCACCTCCTATCAGTGGTACGACCTTCTGCAGTCCTACGGCGAGCTTCTGCCTGTCAGCGAGGACAGCTTCCACATTAAGCATCACAAAGACTTTGAGAGGGTCGAGCTTACGCTCTACGAGGCAAAGGGTTATGAGGAATGGAAGGCGCTGGGCGAAGCCAAACTGCAGGAAATCTGCAGCAGCTTCGCCTCCCTCGGCGAGGGCTGCCGCATAGAGGTTTCCGACGACAACGCTACAGTCGACATCCACTGCGGCGAGGGCATCTCCGAGGAAACTGCAGAGACCTACGCCGCACAGCTCAAGATATGGTGTACCTACCGCAGAATACTGGACAGAGAACGCTTCAGCCCGCTGAAGGATATAAATTATCTTGATGCGTACGCGCAATAACCACAGCCGACAAAGATAGGAACGAAACCCCATGAAAACCAAAAGCAAGCCCGAAAATGAGTCCGACAACGTCTTTATCTATTTTGATGAGCAACTGTTTGAGCGGACCGGCATCACCGAGCTACAGCTTTTCTCCCTTCTTATCGACTACATTGGCAAAGTGCCCGGGAATCTGTGCTTCAGTCTGGACGAAAAGGTTGGCGCCGACCGGCTGGGGATAGAGCTTCCCTGGGGTGTGGGTCTTGAGGAATAGGGCGCGGAACAGGGAAGATGAAAAGAGCCTCCCCAAGGGTGTTTGGGGAGGCTTTATTGCGCCGTCGGGGAGGGGAGCCCCTCGCCCTGTGCGGGTATACCCGCCGCTATTGACTGACGGGCGGCGGTGGGGTACAATTAACCTGACAGGCGAGTGGCTTATCAGCCCTTCCCACGAAATCTGCAACAGAGAGGAATGTAACGAAAAATGAACGCCGAAAAAGCCAAAGAACTGCTTTCATATCATTCGTGCAGACACATGGATATTGATTCCCCCAAATGGGCAAACGGCTTTCTGGGCAGCCTGAGGCCATTCAAAGGTGAACTTATCGAGAGCAACTTCACCGAGGTCATGGAATGTCTGAAAGCTCTGCAGGGCGAGTTTGACGGCAGCACAGTTGATAGGGAGATTCTGGCAAACATCATCGGCATCATACATTCCGCCAGAGCATGGGCATCGCCCGACGGTATGCTTGGGTCAAACCACCTGCTTTCCGAGGCACAGACCGCAAGGCTTAACCTGTGGACAGATATTATAGAAGAGGCTCTAATGTGGCTTCTGGACGGCGTACCGGAGGAGGCATTCTCGTCTTATCAGATGTATCTGGACGGAGAATTTGAGGTGTAGGGGGAGTTTTCCGCAAGCAGTTCGGAAAACTCCCGCCCCCTCCACCGCCTTGATATACCTGATTCCATGTGGTAGAATTTATACAGAGAACAAACCAAAAGGAGAAAACCATGAGCAAGACACTCCCCCTTGATACTTTCCGCTTCGGCAACATCGCCTTCTGGGCGGGATTCACCGCAAGTGCGTTTCCCACCGCACTGGACGAGGAAACCGACATGACCGCCGCCGAAATCCTTTCTGAAACCGACCTTGCGGACATGGGCTGGTGGGACGAATTTACCGGGTACTACGACGGCGTCATGGACGATGCCGACGGCTATGTCGATGACCCCAACTGCTTTGAGTGCGCCCTTACCGATACGCAGACGCTGAAAATCGAGTTCCACCCGGGCGATATTGTGTACTTCGCGGGTGGCAATCAGATCGGCTGCACTGGCGGCGAGTACGACATTCAGAAATTCCCCTACAGTCAGCTTCGCGATTATTCCTCCGCACAGCAGGACGAGCTGCTCTATCTGCTGCTTCTGCCCCTTGCCGTAATAGAGGAGAGCGAGGCAGAGGACGCAAAGGCTGTAACCACCGCCATTCTGCGGAAGATATTTGAAGCACCCCTCGCCGAGCGGCTGGCGGGCTGCATCGTATTCGGTCTGACCGAAGAATAACAGCCCCCCGCACTGTCGTGAAGGCATATAAGGAAAGAGAAAAGAAAAGAAAAATGGAAAAGAAGCAAAAGAGGAAAATAACCATCGTCATTGCGGTGCTGTCCTGCGCGCTGCTGGCAAGCATCGGCGCGAATGTCTGGCAGGCTTTCCGGGGCTGGGACAGCTATCTGCAGGACCCTGAGGAAATCTACATAATGGAAGCGGGCATACTGAGCCAGAATCTGCAATTCTCTGAGGGCGAGGACATCGACATCACCTACGACCTTTCCCACAGCGACTACGCAACACTGCGGGAAAAGTATCGGCTTGAGGAAATCGCCGGTGACGGCTCGGAGTTTGACAAGGCACTGCGCCTGATGGACCAATTTGCCCCGCGCCTTACCCACGCAAGCAACTACGACAACCACGTTGAGATGGCGGCACTGCCCCTGCTGGAATACAGCCTTGACCGCAAATCCCACGGCATCAACTGCCGTGCCAAGGCGCAGATACTCAACGAGTGCTGTCTCGCGCTGGGCATATACTCCCGCAAGGTGTGGATAATGCCCCTTTCGCCCTTCGACAACGACTGCCACGTCGTCAACGAGGTGTGGGACACCGCGCTGGACAAGTGGGTCATGCTGGACATCACCAACAACCAGTATTGGGTTGACGAAAGCGGCACGCCGCTTTCCGTTCTGGAAATACGCACCAAGGGCGCAGAGCAGGAATTCTGCACACCTGTGGTCGTGGGTGAAAAGACCGACAATCTGCAGGCTCTGCGGGAAAAGCACATGGGCAGCTTCATCTACATCATGAAGAACATGGCGTACACCGAATACTGCACCGTCAATACGGTGGGGGAGGGGGAGACAATATACCTTCTCTTCCCCGAAAATCTGGAAAGCAGCTATCAGTACATCCTCTCCGAAAGCTCCGTCACCAAGTCCCCGATTGCGGTGGACAATATTCAGCATCTACTCAATTCTTAATTTCACTTCCAACCCTTGAAATTCATTTTTCTTCATGGTATAACTTCATAAAACTTAAGGAGTGAATATTTGTATGAAAAAAATCTGTTGTGTAATCCTTTCCGTTCTCTTGGTCTGCTCTCTCTTCTGCCTGTCCGGCTGCAAGGAGAAGGTTTCCGTTGACGCCGCCGCATTCACAAGTGCCATGGAAGAGCTGGGCTATACCGTCAAGTCCGAATCCTATCAGTTCCAGGGCGCAACAAAGGAAATCAAGGTTTATCTTGCCTATGACAACGATGGCAACGACCTGATCGAATTCTACGTCCTCGATTCCGCTGAAACCGCTGTTGCTCTGTTCAACGACAACAAGGCTTTCTTTGAAAGCTCTGTCTCCGGCGCGTCCTCCAAGTCCTCGGTTTCCGCTGCCAACTACAACACCTTCCGCCTCACCGCAGACGGCGAGTTCAAGGTGCTGTCCCGCATTGACAACACCATGGTTTTCGTCAGCGTCCCCACCGAGTACAAAGACGCTGTAAACACCGCCCTTGACAAGATCGGTTATTGATTTAGCGAAACACTTTATTGGACATAACACAAACAGCCGCCGAGGAGCAATCCTCGGCGGCTGTTTTTCTGCGTTCGTCTCAGCCGCTCGACTTGCGTTGTGGCGGCGGGCGTGGTATAATTTCGCATGAACACCCATCATCAAAAACGCAAAGGGAGAATAAGCATGGGAATATTTGACCGATTCAGAAAGAAGAAGCCCGAAAACACGCCGGAGCCCCTGACCCCCGACACTGCGGGCTGGGACGACATCAACAGGGAATGTGAGCGGGTCTACCCGGGACAAACCAATCCCAAGCATTACGGCACGCTCATCAAGTGGTGCTTTGGCGGCAACGACCCCCTCGACGGCATCAGCATCTACGACGGCGGCGATTTCTGGCACTTTGTCACCTTCGGTCTGTCGGAGCTGTATCAGAAGGAGTCCGACGACAAGGCTGTCAGCGGCTACGGCATGGAGTTCACCTTCCGTCTGAAAAAAGCCTGCTGTGAGGATCAGGAAGCCGAGATACGCTGCATATGCGGAATACTGCAGACCATCGCCCGCATCACCTTTACCAAGGGCGAGGTGTTCAGGGCATATGAGTACCTTTACACAGGACAGACAGAGGGCATCGACACCAAGATGGCGTCCAACATCACAGGCTTCATCACCATTCCCGACAGCACCCTCAACTCCATCGACACCCGCAACGGCAGGCTGGACTTCGTGCAGTTTATCGGCGTGACAAATGCCGAGCTGCTGGCACTGAGAGAAAAGCAGATGACCGTCAAGGAGCTGTACGACAGGCTGGGCAGCGATGTGACCGACTACTGCAGAGAATCGGTCGTGTAATGCTGCGCTGACCGCACTCTTACGCGGCATTATTCGGAGGACTACCCATGCACATGAAAAAATCGCGGGGTCAGCGGCGCAGGCTGAAAAGGCTGCTGGAAAGCATCGACCGCATAACCCCCTTTCAGCATACCGACCGCACACAGGAGCATTTTCACGTCCCCTGCGATGGGTGGATTGGGCTTCCGAAAACCTCCGGCAGGGCAAAGACGCAGTTTATCAGGGCGTGGCTTGCCAAGACCGGGCAGATTATCGCGGACAAGCCGCCCCATCTGCCATTCTGCCGCGTGGTCGCCTGCATAAATGAGCCTTATCTGTGGGACTCTCAGATAATAATTTTTTACGACGAGGACTACTACAGAAACTTCCGGCGCAGGCAGGGTCAGTACCAGACATGGGTTCCCATTGACGATAAAAAGCAGTCACCTGCCGCCCGCAGAGGCATTTTCACCGCCCTGCGCGGGGAAGGATATACCGAGATTCTGGAAGAAGAGGACTACACGCGAAAATCCCGCCTGTGGTTTTACGGAGAGGTATAATGCCGGCAGCACATACCGCCGCGACACGGAAGACAATACCACCCTGCGGCCGTGCGGGGTGGTATTGCTTTGTGGGCGTGCCTTTGTTGATTGTTGGATTTTTGTGTAGTATAATTAGCTGTGAAAGCAGAGGATTTTCCGTTGGGCAAAAGATAATCCACAAAAAGACCCATATTTACACCAGAGCCGAACACACAGTGCGAATAAGCGGAAGAGGGTATAAACCTTGATAAAGATTTTTGATATATATCAGTACACTTGCAATCAAAACAGCAGTGAGGATTATTCCGAGCTTCAACGCTATATGGCAGAAAACCGCATTACAATACATGAGAATGAGATAGTTATTTCCGGCAGAATTACTGACGGTGTTATCGGGGTAAGCGACAGGCTGTTTGCGGACGGTACTGACCTGACAATATGCGTCAGAGATATTTATAGCTACGGGCATGAACATGATTACCTGAGTGCGGGAATGACCTGCGCAATAAAGGCAGAAATGCCGGCATCATGTGATTGGGCAAACGCGGGATTTCTGTCCAAGGAAAGAAAGCGCAGTATTTTGGCAGCAGATTTTGAATATGGGGCTGTTTCCGCAGATGAATCAGCACACAAAGAGGTCGATGAGCCGAATGTCACCGCACAGGTGGAGAAAATGGTTTCCTTTCTTGAGGATAACGGGGATTTGTTTATACAGAAGCTTCTGGACAACGGCGGGTTATATCATTCTCTTTCTCTTTGGAAGGACAAGCATAATTCAGTGCAGACCACATATCAGATATTGAATGGGCTGCAGGCGGATTCCATGAGCTTCTGGTCGGAAGATGGCGTTATCACTATCATGTTTTCCGTACCCGACAATGAAAGCTGCCTGTTTGGACACTATGTGCAGACAGACTTTAACATGGAGTGGGAATTAATAAGCTGGAGCATTTGTTGAATATTTCTCCTATCGCAATACAAATAGTATAATCAGCAAGATTTATTACTTTCCAACAGAGGTAACCTATAATGAAAAACTGGACTGAAACCGATTTCCTTTCGGGCGAAGTAGTGTGGCTGGAAGAATGTCGTGAGGAGGATATGCTGCAGGTCAGGTATCCGCATAATTACACTCTGGACATGGGCTGGTACGAGGGGGACGGCAAATATATCATCTATATCATCAAAGACCATGAATGGGGTGTGCCCGTTGTGCGGTATTCCGCGGAAAGCGAAGAGGACATGACCGTACTGCTTCAGCAGGCGGCAGAGAGAATCGAGCATGAATCGCAGACCAACAAAACCTATTACGGCGGTCTGTGGACAACGGAGGAAATATCCCTGTAGGAATTATTTATCTGCGTCACTACCCCCCCCGCCGCAAACAAAAAAGCCGCTTTTTCAAGCGGCTTTTTCTTATTTTTTTATTGTTGCGAAAGCTATGCGGTCGTCCGATTACTCAGCGTCCTCTGCTTCAACGGCTGCGGCAACAGCAGCAGCGGCGGCTTCTTCAGCAACCTCAGCAGCTTCCTCGGTAACCTCAGCGGCTTCCTCGGCGACCTCTGTAGCTTCTTCAGCAACCTCAGCGGCTTCCTCGGTAACCTCAGCGGTCTCTTCGGCGGCTACAGCCTCAACGGTCTCCTCAACAGCAGCTTCTTCTGCAGCAGCCTCTGCGGGGAGGTTCTTTGCAACTCTCTCGAACTCTTCCTGAATCTCCTTGGAGGGAGCGGGAGTGATGATGGAAACAAGGAAGATAACGATGGTGGAAACGATGAATGCGGGGAGCAGCTCGTAGATGTTCCATACGCCGCCCAGAGGACGAACGAGGAGCTTCCAGACGAATACCATGATACCACCGGACAGCATACCTGCGATGGCACCGGCACGATTGACGCGCTTCCAGAACAGGCTCATCAGCATCAGAGGTCCGAATACAGCACCGAAACCAGCCCATGCGAAGCTGACGATGGTGAAGATAACGCTGTTCTCGTCAAGGGCGATGAGGACAGCGATAGCGGTGATGACAAGGAGGGTCAGACGGGAGACGGTCATGACCTGCTTGTCGGTGGCCTTCTTGCGGAAGATGCCCTGATAGAGGTTCTTGGAAAGGGCAGAGGATGCAATCAGCAGATATGAGTCAGAGGAGCTGATGGTTGCAGCCAGAATACCTGCCATGACAAAGCCGGCCAGCAGTGCGGGCAGCAGGCTCTGGGAAAGGACGATGAATACGCTCTCTGCCTCGGAAGCAGTGCCGAGAGCGGTGGGGAAGAGGGCGCGGCCCACGATGCCGATGAACACTGCAACGGCAAGGGAGATGACAACCCAGATGGTGGCAATGCGGCGGGAACGGGTAAGCTCCTTCTCGCTGCGGATAGCCATGAAGCGCAGGAGAACCTGAGGCATACCGAAGTAGCCAAGACCCCATGCCATGCAGGAGGCGATGGAAAGCAGACCGTAGCTGCCCTTCTCACCGAACAGGGGCAGACCCTCGGCGGAAACAGCCTGACGTCCTGCCTCGTCCAGAGTGGGGGTGGCAATGCCGAAGAAATCAAAGAAGCCGGGAATGGACTTTGCATTCTCGATAACTGCGCCCAGACCGCCGGCATGAATGGTGGCGGTGATAACGACAACAGTCAGAGCAACTATCATAACGATAGCCTGCATGAAGTCGGATACGCTCTCTGCAAGGAAGCCGCCCAGAATGGTGTACAGCAGAACAAATACCGCACCAATGATCATCATGGGAATGTAGGGCATATCAAACAGAGTGGAGAACAGCTTGCCGCAGGTAACGAGGCAGCTGGATGCGTAAACGGTGAAGAATATCAGGATAAATACAGCAGCGATGCTCATGATGACCCTGTTCTTCTCCTTGAAGCGGTTGGAGAAGAATTCAGGCAGGGTGACTGCCTCGCCAGCAACCTCACTGTAGCGGCGCAGACGCTTGGAAACGATCAGCCAGTTGATGTATGTACCCACTGCAAGACCGATGGCAGTCCATGCCGCATCGGAAACGCCGCACCAGTAGGCGACGCCGGGCAGACCCATCAGCAGCCAGCCGGACATATCCGATGCCTCGGCACTCATTGCTGTGACCCAGGGGCCCAGCTTACGTCCGCCAAGGAAATACTCGCTCGAATTCTGGTTTGCTCGCTTAGCACACACGATGCCTATGATGATGACTGCGGTCATATAGACAACCATGGCAATGAGAATTTGCATTGTGCTGCTCATGTTACTCAGGAAACTCATGTTTTTACCTCCGTTTTTTGTTTTTCTCAGGTTTAGCTTTTGACCGGAGCTGAGTAACACTCGCAGTCAGAAACAGTATTATCAGTTTAACGCATTAATACCAAAAAGTCAATAAAAATACACATTTGCTGTCCACTTTGCATATTTGACCAACGAACACTGCATTTTAATGCTTTTTTATACGTTTCAGGAGGCAATTATACCAAATACATGCCGCTGTTCATGCGGGCGGGGTGCGGGGGGTGCTTAGTAATTATTTAAGCAGTTGCATTTCCCGCGTTTACACGCTATTATAAACTCAGGTAATTATACACTCTGTTATCCACCATCGCCTGCAACGACACGCAAAGGAGAGCATAAATAAATGTTTGAAAAGAAAGATTTCCCCATACTGGAATACGACACCGACCGAAAGGGCAAGATTGAGCCCTCCTACTTGGTAAACGGCAACGATGTGCCCGAATGCTGCGTCATCACCTTCTTCGGTGACATCATCGAGCAACTTCGTCAGGAGGGGCGGCTGGAGCAGATAAACACCTTCTACTGCTGCACTGTCCATCTGCCCATATGGGTCATTGAGCAGGACGGTCAGCGTGTTGGGCTGGTACAGGGCTTCCTCGGCGCGGCGGGGTGCGCCGGACTGCTTGAGGAGCTTATCGCAATGGGCTTCAAGAGATTCATCGTCTGTGGCGCGGCGGGTGTGCTGCAGCGGGGTATTCAGGTGGGGCATCTGGTAGTGCCCGCCTCTGCCGTCCGTGACGAGGGCACCTCCTACCACTACGCGCCCCCCTCCCGTGAGATGGAATGCAATGCCCACGCACTGGAGAGCATCTGCGGTTTTCTGGGGGAAAAGGACATTCCCTATATCCGTGCCAAGACATGGACGACCGATGCTTTCTACCGCGAGACGGAGGCAAAGGTGGCACTACGTGTGGAGGAGGGCTGTGTAACGGTGGAGATGGAGGCAGCGGCACTTTTCGCTGTGTCGGCATTCCGTGGGGTGACGCTGGGACAGATACTGTACGGCGGCGATGATTTAAGCGGGGAACAATGGGATTCGCGGTCATGGGCAAGCCGCACCGAAATACAGCGCAATCTGGTTGAGCTTTCGCTGGAAGCGGTGCTGCGGCTGTAAAGTTCTCCGACAAAAAACAAGAAAAGCTTTAATCGACTTTTCTCGAAAAGTCGCGGGGTGCAGGGGCAGAGCCCCTGCGAAGCTAACCCCAAGCACCCAACCAAAGACAAGCCTCCCCTCGCGCCCGCAGAAACATCAGTAAGGTGCGCCAAAAGAAGAAAGCAGCACTCAACCAAGTCCGAGCAAATAAGGGCGCGACGGTACAACGTAGCGTTCCTTGCTTTTGCCGCAGGCAAAAGCGAGCAGCGGGAGATTTCCAAAAGCCCTGTGCGGGGTTTGCGCATATGTCTTGCTTGTGTTCAAATGGTCAGTTGCATAGGCTTGAGCGCCCACCCGCCCGCCCCTTTACGCTTGCGCGATTATCATTACGCTTGAAACCTTAAAGCTTCTGCGCCTGTGGAACATGGTTGTTGAGTGTGAACAAGGGGAGTTTGCCCTTTTTTCGCTTGCGCCTCTGTTTTGCGCCCGCAAAACGAATCACAGTGCGGGCGACCGATGGTCGCCCCTACGTTGAGAGCTGACGCTTCTGCGAGTGTCTGAAAGTTGCGGCAGTCCCCCAATAATGGGTGTCTGCGCCCCTTTACGCTTGCGCGAATGTCTTTACGCTTGAAAACCCAACTCTTCTGCGGCTGCGGAACATGGTTGTTGAATGAGAACAAGGGGAGTTTGCCCTTTTTTCGCTTGCGCCTCTGTTTTGCGCCCGCAAAATGAAGCACAGTGCGGGCGACCGATGGTCGCCCCTACGTTGAGAGCTGACGCTTCTGCGAGGGTCTGAAAGTTGCGGCAGTCCCCCAATAATGGGTGTCTGCGCCCCTTTACGCTTGCGCGAATGTCTTTACGCTTGAAACCTTAAAGCTTCTGCGGCTGCGGAACATGGTTGTTGAGTGAGAACAAGGGGAATTTGCCCTTTTTACGCTTGCGCCTCTGTTTTTGCGCCCGCAAAATGAATCACAGTGCGTGCGACCGATGGTCGCCCCTACGTTGAGAGCTGACGCTTCTGCGAGGGTCTGAAAGTTGCGGCAGTCCCCCAATAACGGGTGTCTGCGCCCCTTTACGCTTGCGCGAATGTCTTTACGCTTGAAAACCCAACTCTTCTGCGGCTGCGGAACATGGTTGTTGAATGAGAACAAGGGGAATTTGCCCTTTTTACGCTTGCGCCTCTGTTTTGCGCCCGCAAAACGAATCACAGTGCGGGCGACCGATGGTCGCCCCTACGTTGAAAATTGAAGCTTCTGCGATGGTTTTGAAGTTGCGGAAGACCCTCAGATATGGGTGTTTGCCCCCCTTTTCGCCTGTCTGACGGCAAGCCGTAGGGGCGGCCATTGTGTCAAGAGCAACATGGTTTACACTTTGTGCAATAACATGGTTTACACATTAATTCTTGGATCGCCCGATAGCAGATAAGCTCTTTTTAGAGTATAAACACGGTTTTC
>SVPT01000099.1 GCA_015065695.1 Oscillospiraceae bacterium
ATCGTTGTCAATAAGTGGGACGCAGTGGAAAAAGACGGACACACCATGGACGCCTACCGCAAGAAGCTGATGGAGGATTTCTCCTTCATGAGCTATGCGCCCATCATCTTCATCTCCGCAAAGACCGGTCAGCGCATCGACCGCCTCTTTGAGCTGGTGAAGTATGTCGCCGAGCAGAACTCCATGCGCATCTCCACCGGCATGATCAACGACGTGCTTGCCGATGCCACCGCCCGTGTGCAGCCGCCCTCCGACAAGGGTAAGCGGCTGAAGATATACTACATGACCCAGCCCTCCACAAAACCGCCAACATTTGTCTGCTTCGTCAATTCAGCAAAGCTGTTCCATTTCTCCTATCAGCGTTATCTGGAAAACCGTATCCGTGAGACCTTCGGCATGGAGGGCACTCCCATACGCTTCGTCATCAGAGAGCGGCAGGATAAAAAGTAAGCGACAAAATAATACAGCCGACAACCCTCAACATAATATTGGGGTAATATTGGTATATTATCATTGGCGGCATCAATCAAAAAACAGCTAAAATTTCTGGAGGCATATTCCCAATGGATAACAATTTTACCCTTTCGTCAGGGCTGATTGCAGCCTACGCACTGTCCGCGCTTGTGGCATATCTGCTCGGCAGCATCAGCTTTGCCATCATCTATTCCTGGATTTTCGCAAAGACCGATGTGCGCAAGCTGGGCAGCGGCAACGCAGGCGCGACCAACGTATTCCGCTCGGTCGGCGTGTGGGCAGGTATACTCACCTTCGTGTGCGATATGGGCAAGGGCGTGCTTGCGCTGGTGTGCAGTGATGCCATCATAGGCACACTGGTGTACGGTGGAGCAACCGACAGCACCGCCACAAAGAGCGTGGGCTACTGCATCGCAGGACTGTTTGCGGTGCTGGGACATCTCTATCCCGTCTACTTCGGTTTCCGCGGCGGCAAGGGCGTACTTACCATCGCCGGCATCATACTGATGATGTCCCCCATACGCTTCGTCTTTGTTTTCTTGGTTTTCGCAACGGTGTTTGCTCTCACCCGCACAGTGTCAAAGGGCTCCTGCGCCTGTGCGCTGGCATACCCCATCATCACCTTCCTCTACTGCTGGTTTGGTGAGCATATGGTCGATGCGGGACGCTGGCCGACAGCCTACGTCTGGATGCAGACCGGTCTGGCGGTCGTGCTTGCCTCGCTGCTGCTGATAAAGCACCGCAGCAACATTGTCCGTATCCTCAACGGCACCGAGCCTAAGCTGGTAATAAAGCGCAGTACAAAGGCGGCGTAAGCGGCTTTTGGCGCACCTCAAATGAATATACAAAGCGGTCTGTGCAGTTGGTTTTCCATGTGCGTCAGACCGTTTTTGATAATAGAACAAAAACAGGAAAAGGAGAAATCATATGCATTGCGAAAACCCCATCATCAGAAGTGACTATCCCGACCCCGATGTAATCCGTGTGGACGATACCTACTACATGGTCACCACCACCATGCATATGTTCCCCGGTGTGCAGCTTCTGCGCTCCTTTGACCTGATAAACTGGGAGCATCTGTGCTATGTGGCAGATATCATCGCAGATACCCCCGCCCAGAGGCTGGACGCCGGCAAAGGCATCTACGGCAAGGGTATGTGGGCGGCCACTCTGCGCTATCATCAGGGTGTTTTCCATATCCTCTTTGTGTGCAACGACACGGGCAAAACCTACCACTACACCGCCTCTGAAATCACCGGTCCGTGGAGCTGCCATGAGCTGGACGAGTTTTACCACGATGCCTCACTGCTTTTCGATGACGACGGCAGGGTGTACGTCGCCTACGGCAATCGTGAAATACATATCACCGAGCTGCTGCCCGACCTCTCCGGTCCGCGACCGGGCGGTCTTGACCGCATCGCCCTTGTGGACGAAGGTGACGTGCGGCTGGGCTATGAGGGCAGCCATCTCTATAAGCTGAACGGCAAATACTGGCTCTTCTTCATTCACTGGCCCAATACCGGTCACGGCCGCAGGACACAAGCCTGCTTCTGCGCGGATACCATAGACGGCGAGTTTCGCGGCAGGGATATTTTCGACGAGGACCTCGGCTTCCACAACATGGGCATCGCTCAGGGAGGCATTGTCGATACACCTGACGGCGACTGGTACATGGTGCTGTTTCAGGACAGCGGCGCGGTGGGTCGTATTCCCACCCTCGTCCCCTTCGAGTGGAAGGACGGCTTCCCCTGCCCCGCAGAGTTTCCCAAGACCGTGGAGACCCGCAGCACCCGTCCGCAGCATCAGTACAAGCCCCTCTATTCCTCGGACACCCTGCGCGCGCTGCCCCTCTCGGAATGCTGGCAGTGGAATCATCAGCCCCATAACGACCTGTGGAGCGTAACACCCGACGGTCTGCGCATCACCACCGACAGGACTGTTGATACCGTGGAGCAGGCGGTCAATACCCTGACACAGCGTGCATTCCTCCCCGTAAGCGAGATGGACGTGACGGTGGACGGCACCGCCCTCAACGTGGGTGACTATGCAGGCATCTGCGCCCTTCAGGGGTGTTACACCCTGCTTGCCCTCACCCGCAGGGAAGATGGCTACGCTCTGGTGAAGCAGTCCAGAAAGTCGGCAGGACGGGATAGGGAAGAGCAAAGAGAAGAGCTGATATGCGCACTTGATAAACCTGTGGTGCGTCTGCGCCTGCGGCTGAAGGTGCAGGATATGACCGACTGTGCCCGCCTGTATTGGTTGGATAATGATGTCTGGCGAGAGGCAGGCGATGGGCATAAGCTGGTCTACCGCCTTGACCATTTCATGGGCGTGCGCTTCGCCCTGTGCTGCTGGTCGGGCAAAAAGGCAGGGGGCAGTGCCCTCTTCAACGACTGCGAGTATAGAATTTCATAAAATTCCGTCGGTTGGCATAAATTCATAATGCAGATGCTCCGTGCCAATGACAGAGTGAAGATTAATCAACAAAAGAGAAAATACAAAAAAGCTGCCGTGCTGTTATCCCAAACTACTTGACAGTGCGGCAGCTTTATGCTAAACTAGCATTGAAGAGATATGTATTTTTGTGTGATGGTGTCCTTTTTGCTGTGTCGGTTTTTCTTTGTTTCCGTCTTTTTCCGGCTTTGCGAATGTATAAGGGCACAATTTTTATGCCATCATATAGTTGTCATAAAATTGCTGACATAATATTTAGTGACACTTTGAATAACATATATCAGACAGGGCGGATGCAGTGATGAATAGGTATGATATATTCAGTAATTGGGAATATATAGAGGACTATTTTGCAGGCTTTGAGCATGGCGAAGGCGAAGGTACAAAGGTACGCCTGCCCCATAGCCGCAAGGGTGTTATCGGCTTTGGCGAAAATGAAAAATCATCAAGCCCGGTGTATGGCTATCGCCGCAGACTGGACGTGCCGCAATATTGGGAAAAGCAAAGGGTATTCATCACCTTTGACGGCGTAGTGGAGAATGCGGTAATATATGTAAACGGTATGCGTATAGCTGTAAGACAGAGCGCGCACCCACGGTTTACAATGGAAGTCACCGACCTGTTGGAGTTTGGCAGCTCAAATCTTCTGTGCGTGGAGATTATTGACAGCGAGAATACCGTCAGCCCATGCGGTATGTATCGCGGAGTGTGGATAGAAACCACCGCAAACACCCTTGAAGAATCCTTTGCAAGACTCATTGAGATGCCCAGAATAAAGCAGAGCATGGTTATGCCCCTTTGCTGAGGTAATGCTGTTGCTTGTGCAGTATAAAGTTATATAGAATAAAGGGTGAAAAGCCATAACGAATGGAGTGTACATCTGCTGCACCCCATTCGTTATGGCTTTTTCTTTTTGTTTGTCTGTTTGCCCACAAAAAAGAGTACGGGGCACACCCGAAGAAAGGTGTGCCCCATACTCTTTTACTGAAGGAAAAACCGTGTTAGCGATTGTTATTGCTCCGATGTATCGGAGAGGGTGCAGTGACAGCACCGCGTTCATGCGCCTGATTCGCCGATGCATAAAAAAAGCATGAATCAGACGGTGAAGTCTGCCTCATGCGAATAAACATAGCGAAAAACCGCTCATCGTCATTCCCATCGCAGAGGTGCGGCATTGCAGCCGACACACGCGGAAAATGTACGAATATGAATATCCTCACGACAGCGCTCCACATTACTGTGACAGTACGATGCATATGCTGCATCGTCCCAGCCTTGGTACTTGGGCAAAAGTACCGAAGCTTCGGCGACAAACCTTTTCTTCTCCCCGCAGCCCGCGGGCCGAAAAACGACAACGGAGAATACTTGTGAGTTGCCGCGCCTCTATCAATGAGTAAATTTGTGACCGGAAAACCCGATCGTTTTTATCGGATAGTTAGATAGTAGCACGATTTGGCGCGGATGTCAACATATTTTTTCACGCAGCGCGTATAAATATAAAATTTTCCCTCGGTAGGTGGGATTTTACAATTAGTGGTTGAAATACCTACCCGCTGCGGTTACAATATTAATCAGTATATACAGATATACTGTAAAATAACATAGATGGCGCACCGGAGGACGACAGAAATGATAACCATCGAGCAGTATCAGGAGATGGCAAGCAGTATAATTGATGAGCTGCCTGAGGAGTTTTTTGATAAGCTCAACAATGGGGTAATAGTCAGCGAGCAGTGTCTTATGCACGAGGACAGCAGCCCAGAGGCGCCGCTCTATGTTATGGGGCAGTACACCCGCTCCCGCATGATGGGTCGCGGCATTGTGCTGTATTACGGCTCGTTTGTAAACACCTACGGCCATCTTTCCGAGGGGGAGCAGCGGGAAGAGCTGCGCCGCGTCATCGTGCATGAGTTCCGTCACCATATGGAATGGCGTTCAGGCACAACCGAGCTTGAGGACGAGGACAGGGAGAAGCTGAAGCATTACCGCAGCCACTTCAAAAAATAGCCTGCCAAGGCACGGACTGAAATAAAAATTCATCGGAGGAAGTCACCAAAATGAACAACTACCGGCAGAAAAACGACATCAGAAGTACGGTTGCCGAAAGCGGCTATGCCAGCATAGCTGCATCGGCTCTTGTGTTTATTTCAATGGCACTTATCACCTTCTTTACAGCCAAGGCATTGGAAGCAAACCAATGGTTTGCGGTTATTCTCGGTGTGTCGGTGGGCGTGCTGAGCTTCTGCTGTATGCGTGTGTGGCTGGACGGCGACAGCCTTGCGGAGGAAAGCAGCAAGGCATATATCATTCTCGCAGGCACGCTTTCCTTTGTCGGCATTGCGCTGACCTATATAACGCTGAACATATTCCCCTTTGGCGACCATACGGTGCTGATAATAGATATGCACCATCAGTATGTGGCGTTTTTCTCCCTCCTGCGTGAGAAGCTGACGGGCGGCGGCAGCCTGCTCTATTCCGACAGCATCGGACTGGGCGGCGGTTTTCTTCCGCTCTTTGCCTATTATCTCGCAAGTCCCTTCAATATCCTGACAGTCATCTTCCCCGAGAGCCTTCTGACAGAAGCCATCGCTTTCATCACCATGCTCAAGGTGACCACCGCAGGCGTTACCTTTGCAATCTTCGCAAAGAATGTGCTTCGCCGCAACGATTTCTCCATCGTGGTGTGCGGTGTGGCATATTCAATGATGGCTTTCCTGCTGTGCCATTCGTGGAACATCATGTGGCTTGACCCCATTCTGCTGCTTCCTCTCATCGCAATGGGTCTGCAGCAGCTTACAAAGACCGGCAGACCGGGTCTTTACTGCATCACCCTTGCGGCAGCCCTCATCACCAATTACTACATCGGCTACATGATATGCATTTTCATGGTGCTGTACTATTTCGCACTGGTCATCAGTGACGAGCGTAAGCTGGATTTCTACGACAGAGCCCGCCGCTTCTGGCGTTTCTGCTACGGCTCGCTGATTGGCGGCGGCATCTCCGCTGTCATCATTCTGCCCGCTTTCTATTACCTGCGCTCCACCTCCGGTGCAGAGGATTCCTTTGCCCGCGACCTTGCAACCAACTTCAACGTGCTTGCGCTCTTCCAGCGCTCACTCTATTCCGCATACCCCTCCATGCGCGGCGACAACCTGCCCAATATATACTGCTCGGTACTGGCAGTGTTTGCGCTGGTGCTTTTTCTCTCCTGCAGGAATATCCCCCTGCGCAAAAGAGCCGCATGGGGCGGCGTGGCTCTTGTGCTCGCCCTTTCCATGTCGGTCAACTGGCTCAACTTCGCCTGGCATGGCTTCCATTTCCCCAATGACCTGCCCTACCGCTTCTCCTTCCTCCTCAGCTTCACCATGCTGTGCATACTTGTGCAGCTTTTCGGCAATATTGATAAGCTGACTTCCCGTGGCGTGGTCGGCAGCCTCATCGCGCTGATAGCTATGCTGCTGCTGGAGCAGCAGATGGGCGACGGCAAGGCTGACTTCACCATGATATACGTCAGTATGCTGTTCATCATCGCCTATGCAGTCATCACTGCCCTCTATTCCGCAAGGAAGCTCAAGAGCGGGCTGTGCTTTGCACTGCTGCTGGTCATTCTGTTTGTGGAGGTTACCTCCAATGCCTCCCTGCTCATGCAGCAGCTTGACAGCAACGAATACTTCACCGAGCGTGACAACTTCGTCTATGACATGACGATAGATGAAGCGACCTTTGATGCTATCGACAGCTACGGCGACGATATGTACAGAGAAGAGCTTCTGCCCCGCAAGACCTGCAATGACCCCGCCCTCTTCGGCTATGATGGCATGACGGTGTTCGCCTCCAGCAACCGCAAGTCGGTCACCACCCTGATGGGCAAGCTGGGCTATGCAGTCAACGGCGTCAACAGCTATCTGTACAAGAACTATGTGCCCGTTTCCGACTCTGTTCTGGGTCTGAAGTATGTTGCGCTCAATAAGGAAATCAAGAATCACAACCAGCTTCAGCTTAAGGAAACAGTGACCAGCGAGCCCAACAATGAGGGCATTTCCTACAGCCGCTATATCCACGAAAACACCACCGCGCTGAGCAAGATGTTCCTCGTAAAGAAGAATATCATCGGCTGGATGTGGGACAACAACAATCCCTTCATCGTCCAGAACAGCCTGATGACCAGTGCCTGCGGAAGCGAAGATGTCTTTGAGCCGGTCTATCTCTACGGCGACAGCACCGGCATGACCGACTACAGCGGCTACGATGAAATGGACGGCGATTCCGGCGAGGTTATCATTGACGATGCCAATAACGCCACCACTATTGACGGATTCAACAGCACAGGCAGCATCAGCGGCACATACTTCAGCTGCACCAAGGTCAGCGACAGCCTTGATGCCAACATGACCATACGCTATACCGCGGCGCAGGGCGGACAGTATTTCATCTATGTGGATTGCCGTGCCGCAGAGAGTCTCAGCGTGCAGACAAGAAATGCCGTCAGCGAGGAAGAAACCACCATCAGTGCCTCCCCCAACGAGCCCAATATAGTTGACCTGGGCTATATCAGCAGCGGCGATGAGATTGCCGTTACCGTCAATTCCAAGATAAGCTGCGGCGGCAACGTATTCCTTGCCAAGCTGAACAATGACCTGTTTGAGCAGTGCATCGAGCGGCTCCGTACAGGCGAATTCAAGGCAGAGAAGTACAAGGAAGGCTATATCAGCGGCACTGTCGAAAGCACCGGTGACCAGATGATGTTCACCTCCATACCCTACGACAACGGCTGGAGCGTGCGTGTCGACGGCGAGAAGGTGGATACCTTCGCTCTGGGCGAGGCATTCCTGTGCTTTGCTGTGCCGGAGGGCGTACACACTGTCGAGCTTTCCTACTTCCCCAGTGCCCTCATCGTGGGCATAATCATCTCGCTTATCTGCACCTTCATTCTGGTTGTGCTGCTGTGCCCCCGCCTGCGCGGATTCTTCGAGGAGCTGCTTCAGCCCATCATGGGCAATGCCGCAGGCAGCCGCAAGCCTGCGCCGCAGCCCATTCCCCCTGTGGTCGCAGATGACGAATGGGATACCCCCTTCGGCTTCGAGGACGAATCTGATGCCGAAGAAGAGGAATCAGAAACCGATACCGACACTGAATAATCATGTATCACAAAAAAGGGTCTTGCCTGCGATAATACGCAGACAGGACCCTTTGCAAAATAAATAGTAGTGGAGAAAAAATGAACGATAATCAACTGGAAATGATAAAAAAACGGCTGGCGGAGCTGGCTGAACGA
>SVPT01000100.1 GCA_015065695.1 Oscillospiraceae bacterium
CGGCTTTGCCCGCCTGCCCGACCTGATACTTCTGGACGGCGGTCTGGGTCATGTGGCGGCCATTCGCCCAATCATTGAGGCAAGCGGACTGCCCATAGCCCTCTTCGGCATGGTCAAGGACGACAAGCACCGCACCCGTGCCATATCCGCTGACGGCGGAGAAATCTCCATCTCCGGCAACCGAGCTGCCTTTACACTCATCTCCACCATTCAGGAGGAGGTTCACCGCTTTGCCATCACCTATCACCGCCAGCAGCGCGGGAAATCCATGAAAGGTCTGTCGCTGACACAGATAGACGGTATAGGCGAAACCCGCGCCAGAGAGCTTATGCGTGCCTTCCGCACCGTTGGCGCAATAAAGAATGCCACAGTGGAACAGCTTGCGGGTGTCAAGGGAATGACCATTACAGCCGCCCGCAGCATCTATAACTACTACCACAGCGATGAAACCGAAGAGCAGGCGGAATAATCAGCCTGTCTGATAACCCGCAAATATAAAAACAGCCCCGCCGACTTGCCTCAGTCGGTGGGGCTGCTCTGTTTCTGCTGTGGATAAGGATTACTTGCCTCTTATATGCTCAAAGGCGTAAACGTACTTGACCGAGCATAGCTTCTGCTTGGAGCTGATTTCATAGTGAGTGCCGCCATGCTCAAATACCATGGTGCGGCGTCCGTATATGGCAAGACCGGACATCTCGCTTATGGGGAATACGCGGTCGCCGATGGTCAGCTCGGTGCGGCTCATGGCAAGCCTGCCGCTAAGGGTAACGCTCTTGTTGTGGTCGGCGTCAATGGTGTAGAGAATAGCATCGTCGTCAAAAAACAGCTCTCCGTCGCCGCCCTTGTCGATTATGCCGCAAAGCTGCTCATGCTGCCAGCGGTCCCATTCGGTGATGGTGGAGAATTTGGTGCCGCTCAGCATACCGTATACGTCATACTTGACGCGCATACCGCACTCGCAGGAAAGGTGGCTGCCATGGCTGTGCATCTTGCCTATTGCCCCACATTCAGGGCACATGAACAGGGCGTGCTCCATGCCCTCTGCCAGCTTCTTGCCGCGGTAGGGAATATGCTCCTGCTCCTGACGGGCGTATGCGTCCTCGAAGAGGTCACGGCGAATGGCCTCGTTTACCTCGTCGTCGGTCATGGCACGAAGCTCCTCAGGGGAGTAAATATGTACCACCTCGCCGGTCATTGCGCCCTTGCGCATGGAATAGCTCCAGCGGGGGGAGGTAAAGTAACCGCCGGTCAGCTTGTAGGTAACCAGAGGGGCGCCGCTGGCGCGTGCCAGCTTGCCTGTAGCAGGAAGAATGGGGCAGGTCAGACCGTTGAAGGAGCGGTTGCCCTCCGCAAAGATGCAGGCGGTGTCACCGCGCTTGAGTACGCGCAGCACAGCCATAGCGGTGGCGGAGGCGGTAGTGCCCTTGGTGCGTGCGATGGGGGAGAGGAAGTAGGACAGCAGCTTGGAGGCAAGACCCTGCTGCATTACGTGCTCACTCAGTACATAGTAAATGGTGCGCTTTATGTTGCAGGAGAGAATGACGAAGTCAAGGTTGGTGTTGTGGTTGCAAAGCAGCAGATAGCCGCCGTCCACATCGGGTACATCTGCCTTTTTTACCTTCAGAATAGGAAGAACAAACAGCCTTCCCAGCGGGCGGAAAAAGTTTGTGGTGCGCCGATTTCTGCGGCGGGCACGCTGCAGTGCGGCGTCCTTTTTGTTTTTCTGCGTCTTTTTTGCTTTGGTGTCCTTTGTCGGTTTGGTTTCCATGAAAACAACCGCCTTTCGTTTGCGCGTGTTTTTGCGTTTGTTCGCGCAGTGTATTTTAGTCCATTATCTCTATTGAGAAGTGGGGATTCTCGTGGGCAGTGGAGCGCATAACCTGCAGCAGGGTGTCGCCGTACTGGTCAAAGGTGTCAAGCAGTGCCTGCTTGCCGTAGATAGTAACCTCGGTAGGCTCGCTTATCTCGGAAAGGCAGTCGTGCAGCGCATCAAGATTGCTGCCGTAGTATTCGGGGAAGCGGAATGCTTCCTTTATGTATGCGTGTAGCTCCTTGCGGGAGGAAATGCCGCTGAAATCAAGTACAATATTCATGCTTTTCAGTCTCCTTCGTTTCCGTATAGCAGTTCAAAGGTCTCGTAGTGGTCGTCGGTGTAGTAGATAAGTCCGTCGTTGGAGAAAACAATTCGCTTTGCGCCACGGGACTTCTTGCCGTAGGTGTCGATGTCACATTCGGTGTAGTAACGTCCCTTCTTGCGTGGGAGTGTGCCTTCGTAATTGCCGAAGCGGTCGCCACCGATGGCCTTGCCCTTTGCGTATTTCTCAACAGAGCCGCCGTTCCAGCCAAGGTCACGGGCTTCATTCTTGGTGATGAAGTTGTCGGGCAGATGACCGTAGGTGTGTATGTAGAGGGCGACGTCGTTCTTGGTGTAATAGCTGCCGTCCTCATGTATCTTGTTGTTTGCAGCAGTGGTAGTTTTCTTTGTTGTGTTCTGGGTGGTCTTTTCAGTGGTCGTAGTGGTCTTTTCGGTTTTCTTGGCAGTTGTGGTGGTTTTTGCAGCGGTGGTGGTTTCGTCGAATTCATAGCCGCTGTAGGTGCCCCAGTCGCCCCACTCGTCCCAGTTCTCTTCGTCCTCCCAGTCCTCGTAGAAGGGCAGATCGTTGTCCTGTGCGGTTGTGGTCGCTGCGGTAGTTGTGGTGGTTGTAGTAGTTGTGGTGGTGGTAGTGGTCGTAGTTGTGGTTGTTGTAGTCGTGGTGGTAGTGGTTTCTTCAGAGGCGGCAGTATCCGAGGCAGACGGTGCGCTCAGATCCTCTTCGGAATCCATCACATAGGGTATGTATTCCAGCTCCTCAGCGGGCTGCTTGACCAAGGTGCAGCCTGTGCCGGAGAAGATGCCAAATACTGTCAGCAGCACAAGCAAGATGGCGGCAGCGGAAGAAATCGAAATTTTTTTCATAGTCTTAATACCTCCTACTTCTTATTATTATATCAATATTTGAGAGAATATCAATTGCAGCAGGCAACAAAATGCAATAAATATTTATTAGGGGTTAGATATGTTTGCATTTGCCCTGCGGTATTGATATAATATCAGTTGTACAGTTTTTTACAATCGGTGCCATAAAGGAAAGAGTGTAAATATGAGAATACTGATAATACGTCACGGCGACCCGGACTACACCATCGACTCGCTGACCGAAAAGGGCTGGCGAGAGGCAGAGCTGCTGTCGCGGCGCATGGAGAAGGAGCAGGTTACCGCGTTCTATTGCTCCCCTCTCGGGCGGGCGCAGGACACTGCCAGCCTTACCCTCAGGCGCATGAACCGCACCGCCGAAACACTGCCGTGGCTGCGGGAATTTCCCACCAAGATAATTGATGCCAAAACCGGCAAGCCCCGTGCTGTTGCGTGGGATATGCTCCCTGCCGACTGGGCGGACGACAGCCGCTACTACGACATAAACCACTGGACCGAGCCGGATATAATGCAGACCGGCCCTCTTAAGGAAGACGCACAGGCTGTGTTTGACGGTCTTGACGCGGTGCTTGCGCGGCATGGCTACACCCGCAAGGGCGGCTACTACACCACAGAGCAGGGCAACGATGACACCATAGTATTCTTCTGTCACTTTGGCGTGGAGTGCGTTATGCTGGGTCATCTGCTCAATATCTCTCCCATGCTGCTGTGGCATGGCTTTATCGCCCTGCCCACCTCAGTGACCGAGGTGTATACCGAGGAGCGTGTAAAGGGTCAGGTGTCCTTCCGCACACACTATTTCGGCTGCTGCTCCCATCTCATGCAGGCGAACGAACCGCTTTCCCCCTCGGGCTGCTTCTGCGATGTGTACGAGCATTTCGACCAGCGCCACGAATAAAAAACACCGCAGACTGCACCAGTCTGCGGCTTGTGATGGATATACAGTTCAGTAGTAATCCCGTTCATCGGTGTCGCCAAAACGTCGGCGCAGTTCAAAGAGCGGGTCAAACACCTGCCGTCCTATGTCCTGACTGACACGTTCATCGTCATACTCAGGGTAAAGGTCGGGGTAATCGTCCTCGAATGGCAGGCGATCAAAGAAATCGCGGTCTGCGGGTGTAATTCGGCTCATGGATAATAACCTCCCTGTTTTCGGCTTTATCACAATATGTCGGGCGGCATACCGCGGCGTGCCCTGCGCAGCTCGGAAACATAGTTGCTCATCTCGCTGAACGAGCAGAAATCCCGTCGGCGCACACGAAGCTGCACATCTCTGGGCAGTGCGTGAAAGTAATCGTAGCTGGTGGTATCGTTTGCCAGCAGATCATCCAGTCCAAGACTGCTGTAGCTGTTGTCGATCATGCTGAACACCTCCTTGACCATATTATTCACCGAAAGCGTGAGCGATATTATCGGGAGAGAAAAAATGACAGAAAAATCATGCGGCGAAAATAAAGGAGACGGGGAATCATGTATATCTACGAGCTGAGATACCGCCGAAAACTGACGAAGGACGGTCAGCCGGACAAACGCTTTGCGGAAGCAGAGCAGGATCTGTTCAAGCAGCTTGTCCGCTGCGGGCTGGTGCTGGAGGGCGGCGGCTGGCTTTATGAAAAGGACGGCGAGCTGCGCCGCAGATTTATCGCCGTTACAAAGGAAGCCATGGACCCCCGCCAGATGAGCTATGACGCACGTCAGTCGTGGAAGGCTGTGCTGAAGCTGTCCGAAGAGCCGCCCAAGGCAGTATGCCTTCAGGAGTGCCTCAGCCCCGCGCACTGCACCTGCAAAAAGCCCGGCTTCCTTGTCATGCAGTCGCCTGCCGAGTGGGAGGGAACGCCCATCTGCTGCGGCGATTGCCGAAAAAGCTATCCCATCTACCGTCTGGAGCGTGACCCGCTGGAGCGTGAGTTTGACGACCTGCTGCACTGGAGCAAGCTGCGGCGCGGCTATATCGAGCAGTACATGACCGGCGCGGAGAGAGTAATCTCCCACGAGGCGCTGCAAGGCTGTGTTTCCGACCTGTCATTGCAGGGCAGACGGCTTGCGGGCATGGTGGAAACAGCCACAGGCATACTGACGCTGTATCCCCTCTTCGCATATTACGAAAAAGCACCCTCCCGCTGCCCCCAGTGCGGCGGTGAATGGGTCAACCGATACCGCGATGCAATACCATTCGAGTTCTTCTGCCGAAGCTGCCGTCTGGTAATGTAACGCACCCAACGCGGACAAAGGAGCGTATAAATGAGCGCGATAATTGATATTCAGTCACTTTCGTTCAGATATGAGGAAGACCGGCCCGATGTCATCAGCGACATCGAGCTGAAAATAGAAAAGGGCGAATTTGTCGCACTGCTTGGACATAACGGCTGCGGCAAATCCACGCTGGCAAAGCACCTCAACGCAATACTTCTGCCATCGGGCGGACGTGTGCTGGTGGGCGGCATAGACACGGCCGACGACGACTCCCTGCTCATGCTGCGCAGTATGGTGGGTATGGTATTCCAGAATCCCGACAACCAGATGGTCGCCGCGATAGTGGAAGAGGACGTGGCATTCGGACCGGAAAATCTTGGCGTGCGCAACCCTGAACTCAGACAGCGTGTTGATAACGCGCTGAAAGCAGTCGGAATGTATGATTACCGCCGCCATGCTCCCCACAAGCTCTCAGGCGGTCAGAAGCAGCGAGTGGCAATCGCCGGAATACTCGCCATGCAGCCCCAGTGCATCGTGCTGGACGAGCCCACCGCCATGCTCGACCCCGCGGGTCGTCAGGAGGTAATGGACGCCATAATAGAGCTGTGCCGCACGCAGGGCGTAACCATCGTGCTGATAACCCACTACATGGACGAAGCCGCCCGCGCCGACCGAGTGGTGGCTATGGACAAGGGCAAGATACTCATTCAGGGCACGCCCGCAGAGGTGTTCTCCCATGTGGAGCTGCTGCGGGAGCATAGACTGGACGTGCCCCAGCCGGTGGAGCTTGCGGATATGCTGCGCAAGTCAGGCTTCCCCATGCCGGAGGGTATTCTCACCCCTGAGGATTGCGCCAAAGCTATCGCCGCGATTCTGGAGAAGAAGTAATGTAACAAGAAGAAACAAGCTGCCCCGCAGAAGCACATTTCGCTTCTGCGGGGCTTTTGCGTGCAAAAATAAAAAAAGCTTGCGGTCAGCACAAAGCAAACCGCAAGCCCTTTTGTTATGTACGAAAAACAGCCAGATGGTAATTATTCGGTGACCCAGGGAGTGCCGTCCTTCTTCTTGAAGCTGCCAACGCAGACCTTGATGAAGTCTACAAGCCAGCCGATGCCGAAGCAGCCGGCGGTGAGCAGCCAGAGAATACCGGTACCGATCTTGCCTGCCATGAATCTATGAACACCCAGTCCACCAAGGAAGAAGGTGATAAGAATTGCAGCAGTCTTGCTCATGAAGTGTTTCCTCCTTTCTTAATTTCTACTTTAGGTTTACCATCGAAATTTTGGCTTGTCAATAGGTCGAGAGAATTTTTTTGGAAATTTAGAGTTTGTTTTTCAAGGCGAAAACAGGTGACAAAATTGATAAACAGAGGACCTCCCCTGTGCCTGCGCAAATGCACGGAATCGGCACAAGGGGGCTCCTGCTCGGTGGATACTATTAAAACTTATAGTTGGAACATCCCGCTCACTGGCTGATGTCCCGTATTTTTTTCAGGGCGCATTTTTCAAGCCTGCTGACCTGCGCCTGTGAAATGCCTATCTCCGAGGCAACCTCCATCTGTGTGCGCCCCTGCATAAAGCGCATGGTCAGTATCTGCTTTTCCCGCTCGCCAAGCCCGCGAATAGCGTCCTTAAGCGACATCTCGTCCAGCCAACTGCTGCTGTCACAGCTGTCGCCAATCATGTCCATGACACAGATGGTGTCGCCGCCGTCGGAGTACACCGTTTCGTACAGTGATACCGGCTCGGCAATGGATTCCATCGCCATAACCACCGTCTCCCGGGGTAAATCCATCTCTGTTGCCAGCTCGTCTATCTTCGGCTCACGCCCTGTTTCGTTGACCAGCCGCTCACGCACCTGCATGGCGTGGTAAGCAGTGTCACGCAGCGAGCGGCTGACACGCACAGCATTGTTGTCCCGCAGATACCGCCGAATCTCTCCGATAATCATTGGCACACCGTAGGTGGAAAAGCGCACGTTCTGATTGATGTCAAAATTGTCGATAGCCTTGATAAGCCCGATGCACCCTACCTGAAACAGGTCATCGGGATTCTCGCCCCTGCCGGTAAACCGCTGAATGACGCTGAGTACCAGTCGCAGATTGCCGGCAATCATCTCCTCTCGCGCCTGCATATCGCCCTGACGGCAGCGGCGCAGCAGTTCGTTTTTCTCTGCCTCGGTAAGCACCTTCAGCTTTCCGGTGTTCACACCGCATACCTCAACCTTGTTGTATTGCATATCATATCCCCTTTGCATATGTGGTTTCAGGGGATAGTATTGACCGCTTGCGCAGGGCTAATGCAGAAATATCCTGCTTTGTTAATGCAAAAAAACTGCGGCGGCAGTCATACGACTGCCGCCGCAGCGGGTTATGTCAGAAAACAATCAGTTCAGATTAGTTCCAGGGATTCTCGGTGGGATAGGGGAGAGCCTTGGGCTGATTGTAAGCGATGTCCTGAATGCCCAGATACTTGAAGACCTCGAAGAAAGCCTTGCCGTAGTGGCCGAAAGCAACAGCGCCGTGATGCGGATAACGCTTCTGGATCAGAACGTGACGATAGAAGCGACCCATCTCGGGGATAGCGAAAATGCCGATGCCGCCGAAGGAGCGGGTCTTGACGGGCAGAACTTCGCCCTCTGCGATGTAGGAGCGGAGGTTGCCGTCGCTGTCGCACTGGAGGCGATAGAAGGTGATGTCGGAAGCTGCGATGTCGCCCTCGAGGGTGCCGCGGGTGAAGTCAGGCTCGCTGCCTGCCGGCTCGAGCAGACGGTGCTGGATCAGCTGATACTTGACAGCGCAGTCATTGCACATCTTGCAGCTGGGGGTGTTGCCGCAGTGGAAGCCCATGAAGGTATCGGTGAGGTCGTAGTCGAACTTGCCCTTGATGTCCTCATCGTAGATGTACTGAGGAACGGAGTTG
>SVPT01000101.1 GCA_015065695.1 Oscillospiraceae bacterium
GTCGTCCACCAGCATATTGCTGCCGTTGCCCAGCAGCAGCAGCGGAAGCTCCTGCTCCTTTACATATTTCAGTACAGCTTCAAGCTGGCTTTCGGTGGATACAGTAACCAGAACATCTGCGCCGCCGCCTATCTTGAAGGTGGTGCGGCGCGACATCGACTCATTGGCACAGGCCTGACAGCCCAGCTTCTGAAAATGTCCGACAGCCGCCGAAATCTGCTCTGCAGTCATATGTGCGCCCATATTATTTCAACCCGCCTGCGTAGAGATTTGCTGCGCCAACGATACCAGCGTCGTTGCCAAGTGTAGCAGTAACCAGCTTGGTCTGCTTGATGGAATAGCGGGAGAAACGCTCGGTTTCCAGAATGGTCTGGATAGGCGCAAGAAGGGTGTCGCCCTGCTTGCTGACACCGCCGCCGATGCACAGCACGTCAGGCTGGAATACGTTGACAACATTGACCACACCGCAGGCTACATAGCGGATATACTGCTCAACAACAGCGGTACCGCTCTTATCACCCATATGCATTGCATCAAAGGGGGTCTTGCCGTTGACCTTGTCAATGTCGCCGCCGACAATATCCCACATGGCAGAATCTCTGTCAGCCATCATGGCAGCCTTGGCCTGGCTGATGAGGGCGGTAGCAGAAGCATATCTCTCCCAGCAGCCGCGGCGTCCGCAGGTACACTGGTCGCCATCAACCATGATGACGGTATGACCAATCTCTGTACCGGCATAGTTTGCACCGGCGAAAATCTTGCCGTCGATGATAACGCCCGCACCGACACCTGTGCCGAGGGTGATGCACACAGCATTCATTACGCCCTTTGCGGCGCCTGCGATTGCCTCACCAAACGCGGCAGCATTGGCATCATTCTCCATATAAACCTTCTTGCCCAGACGCTGGGTAAGGGCATCTACCATGGGATAGTTGCTCAGTCCGAGGTTACCGGCAAACTCCAGAATACCGGTGAAGGAATTGGCAGTACCGGGAGTACCGATACCAACGTGCTCTATGTCGTCCATTGTAAGCCCTGCGTTGGCAACCGCTTCGCGGCACGCCTTGGCGATGTCGTCCATGATGTCGTCACCGGGGCGGGGAATCTTTGTTTCGGCGGTGCCGTAACCGATTATCTGATAGCCTTCGTTGACAACACCGGTCTTTATGCCGGTTCCGCCAAGGTCTATACCAAGATTGTACATAGTGATTTCTCCTTATATGTGATTAACAGAATTATTGAACACTGAATCAGCCGAGGGCATCCCAGTCAGCCTGCACCTTTATCTGTTCAGGCTCGCCCATATCTATGCCCAGATTCTGCAGCAGCTCCTGAGCGGCATTGTAGCCCATCTTCTTCTGGCGGTTGTTCATTGCCGCAACCTCGATTATTATAGCGAGATTTCGTCCCGGCTTGACCGGAATGGTATTGGTGATTACTCTGATTCCAAGTATTTCCACATACTCGTCATTCATGCCCATGCGGTCATATACCTTGTCGGGATCCCAGTTTTCAAGGTTGATGACAAGGTCAATCTTCTCGGTCATCTTGACCGCGCCCATACCGAAGATGCGGCGGCAGTTGATGATGCCTACGCCGCGCAGCTCAATGAAGTGGCGTATATTCTCGGGAGCAGAACCAACCAGCGTTTTGTTGGAAACACGTCTGATTTCAACCGCATCGTCAGCGATAAGACGATGTCCGCGCTTGACCAGCTCGATAGCCGTCTCGCTCTTACCTACGCCGCTGTCACCAACCAGCAGTATGCCCTCGCCGTATACCTCGACAAGCACGCCGTGGCGCGTAATGCGCGGTGCCAGCTCGACATTAAGAAAAGCAACGATAGCCGAAATAAAGTTGTAGGTCTGGTCGTGGGAGCGGAGGATTGGAACCATATGCTGCTTTGCCAGCTCCAGCATCTCGTCAAAGGGGTCAAAGCTGCGGCACAGCACCAGCGCAGGTGCCTTGCGGGAGATAAGATCCTCCAGCACTCTTGCGCGTTCCTCCTGACTAAGTCCGTTGAGGTATGCCATTTCCGTATTGCCGAAAACCAGCAGACGGTTGTTCTCGTAGAACTTGAAAAAGCCAGTAAGCTCTACACCCGGACGGTTTATCTGCGAGGACACAACCTCTACCGTTTCCGGATCGACCGGCATAAACACACTGTCAAGAGACATCTCGCTGATTATGCGCGACAGCGGCACACTGAATGTTGTACTCATTTTTCCTCCTGTCGGCGGGCAGAGCCGCCAAAGTTTGTGGCTTTATTTCAGCCTTTTCATTATACTCCAACGGCGTTAACAAATAAACCCTTTTACAGCCGTATTTACAAATTTTTTTCGTATTTTTTGTATTTGGTATGTCTTTTGCTGCTTTCCGCGCTGCTGCCCCACTCCAGCACACGACACCGCCGCAAAATGCCAGAACATAAAAGTCAGCGGCCAACCGATTACTCGGTCAGCCGCCTCATTTCAGCAATTTGAATCCGCAGCAGGATTAGTCAGCAAAATCAAAGATGTCGCTGTTGTTCTCCTTGAAAATATCAAAGACAGCCTGCAGGACTGCTTCGTCCTCTACTGCGCTGTAGGATTCGGTTTCCTCGTCGCCGCCCTCGGCATCAAGCATCAGGATAGTGACCTCGTCCTCGCCATCGCCGAGCAGAATGACATACTGGTTGCCCTCGTATTCGATAACGTCCAGAACCTCAAAGGTATAGTCCTGACCGTCGTCGCCCTGAAGGATAACGGTATTGTCAAACTCCATGTCCTCCATCTCACCGTTTTCAATTCTATCTTCAAAATCTGCCATTGTAGTTCTCCTTTTTGTCTGTTTGTTTGTCGTTCCTGTAATGTTTTATCGCCAAGCGACACTACAATAATACCCTAAAGCGGGTACTATTGCAAGTGGTTATTGCTCTGTTCGGAATATTTTTACAGTCGGCGGTTTACAGTTCCACAAAGATGGGGCTGTGACCACAGGCAGGCAATATCCTCTCCAGAAGCTGCGATGTTTCTATGCCTATGCTGCTTGTGTTGACGCAGGGATGACAGCCGAAGTATTTCTCATTCAGCAAATCCTTATCCATCAATAGCTGCACCCTGCATTCCCTGTCATAGAAAAGCCCCAGCACGCTGGCAGAGCCGGCAGTGCAGTTGATAAGCTGTTCCATGTATTCCGCAGGGGCAAAGGACAGCCTCGAACAGCCGAGCTGCGGTGAAAGCAGCTTGGTTTTAAAGGGCTTATCCCCCGGCATAAGCAACAAATAAAACGTGGTTTTCTGTGTGTTGCACAGGAAGAGATTTTTGCATATGGGCGCGCCCAGCACTTTGCCTATCTGCGCACACTGCTCTATTGTGTCGGCGCTGGCATGGTCAACGCGGGAATAATTGATACCTAATTTATCAAGACGATCGTAGGTCTCCCGCTCCTTGGCTATGCGGCTTTCGGCATCTTCGGGACGTCCTTGCAGGACTGTGCAATCGGCTTCAGTCATACAGTCAGTCGCGCTTCCACGCTCTTCCGATGTCGCTGCGGTGCTGTTCGCCATTAAAGGTGATTCGCTTTACAGCCTCGTAAGCGGTGTCAATCGCCTCGTCCAGAGTTGCGCCGGAAGCGGTTACACCCAGCACTCTGCCGCCGTTTGTCAGGTATTTGCCGTCCTCAAGGCGGGTGCCGGCATGGAATACATATGCGCCTTCCACCTGTCCGTTCTCATCGAGCCCGTTAATCTCAATACCTTTACAGTAGCTTCCGGGGTAGCCGCCCGATGCCATGACTACGCAGGCGCAAGCATCGTCACTCCACTGCAGCTCAAGCTCACCCAGCTTGCCATCGATGATGGCATCTATGATGTCGATGAAGTCGGTCTTGAGTCTGGGAAGCACAACCTGTGTCTCGGGGTCACCGAAACGGCAGTTATATTCGATGACCTTGGGGCCATCGGGAGTAAGCATCAGACCGAAGTACAGGCAGCCCTTGAAGGGGCGATTTTCCGCCTTCATTGCCTTGATGGTGGGAAGGAATATCTCCTCCATGCACTGCTGTGCAATCTCATCGGTATAGAAGGGGTTGGGGCTGATGGTGCCCATGCCACCGGTGTTGGGACCCTTATTGCCGTCATAGACTGCCTTGTGATCCATGGAAGAAACCATGGGGCATACAGTCTCACCATCGGTGAAGGCAAGCACCGACACCTCGGGTCCGGTGAGGAACTGCTCGATGACAATACGCTCGCCCGACTTGCCGAATACATGATCCTCCATCATGGAGCGCACAGCCTCCTCTGCCTCCTCGCGAGTCTGGGCGATGATAACGCCCTTGCCGAGAGCCAGACCGTCAGCCTTGACGACAACGGGGAACTTCTCGTAAGCAGCAATGTACCTGAGAGCCTCCTGCATGTCTGTGAACAGCTCATAGGCTGCGGTGGGGATACCGTACTTCTTCATCAGGTCCTTGGAAAACGCCTTGCTGCTCTCGATGATTGCAGCGTCCTTGTTAGGACCAAAGGCGCGGATTCCGCAGGCGTTCAGCGCATCTACCATGCCAAGTGCCAGGGGGTCGTCCGGTGCGACAAAGACACAGTCCACAGCCAGCTTCTTAGCAAGCTCGGTCATGCCTTCGATGTCGGTAGCACCGACGGGGAAGCACTGTGCGTCGGCACTGATGCCTCCGTTGCCGGGAGCGCAGTATATCTTGCCGAGGCGGGGACTTCTCTTGAGAGCGCGGATAATTGCGTGCTCACGTCCGCCGCCGCCGACAACAAGAATGTCTGTTTTGTTACTCATCTGTACGTCCACCCCGCGCTTAGTGCTTGAAGTGGCGCATACCGGTGAATACCATTGCGATACCTGCCTTGTTGCAGGCATCAATGGATTCCTGATCGCGGATAGATCCGCCGGGCTGAATGATGGCGGTGATGCCGGCAGCGGCTGCTGCCTCAACGCAGTCAGCGAAGGGGAAGAATGCATCGCTGCCCATTACACTGCCCTTTGCCTTCTCGCCGGCATACTCGATAGCCAGCTTGAGAGCGGTGACACGGTTGGTCTGGCCGGGACCTACGCCAACGGTGCCGTTATCACGGACAAGGCAGATGCCGTTGGAGCGAACGTGCTTGACGACACGCATTGCCATCTTGAGCTGCTCCATCTCAGCCTCGGTGGGCTGACGCTCGGTTACGCACTTAAGCTCGGCTTCGTCATAGATTTCAGTATCAAGCTGCTGAACCAGCAGACCACCGGCAACCTTCTTCATGTCCAGCATATCGGGGGTGTTGGGCTGGGCAGCATCGGGGAGTCTGAGCAGGCGCAGGTTCTTTTTCTGAGTGAGAATATCCATTGCCTCCTGAGAGAAGGAGGGAGCAATGACGATCTCGAGGAAGATTTCTGCCAGCTTCTCTGCGGTGGCGGCATCAACCTCACGGTTGAGAGCAACAATGCCGCCGAAGATGGAAACGGGGTCGCTCTCATAAGCCTTCATGTAAGCGGTGAACAGGTCTTCTGCAACGCCAACGCCGCAGGGAACTGCGTGTTTTACCGCAACAGCGCAGGGACGCTCGGTGCCGAACTCCTTGAGAACATCGAGCGCGCCGTTGGTATCGTTGATATTGTTATAGGAAAGCTCCTTGCCCCAAAGCTGCTCGGCAGCGCACAGGCTGTTGCGGCTGTTGGTAACCTCGCGGTAGAAAGCAGCGTCCTGATGGGGATTCTCGCCATAGCGCAGACCCTGAACCTTCTCAAAGGTCATGGTGAAGGTATCACCGAGAATGGAATCGCCACGCTGACGGCAGAGGTAGGTGCTGATGAGGGTATCGTACTGTGCGGTGTGGGTGAAAACCTTGCCTGCAAGACGGAACTTGGTGTCTCTGTCAACAGAGCCATTCTCGCGGAGCTGGCTGATGACGGTGTCATAGTCAGCGGGGTCTACAACCACTGCAACGTCCTGCCAGTTCTTGGCAGCGGCACGGATCATAGTAGGACCGCCGATGTCGATGTTCTCAATTGCCTCTTCCAGAGAGACTGCCGGCTCGCGGAGGATGGTTGCCTTGAAAGGATAGAGGTTGATGGCAACGATGTCGATGGGTGTAACGCCCAGCTCCTCAATCTGCTGCATATGCTCGGGATTGGAACGCATGGCGAGGATACCTGCGTGAATCATCGGGTGGAGGGTCTTGACTCTGCCGTCAAGGCACTCGGGGAAGCCGGTGATGGAGGAAACCTCAGTAACCTCAATGCCTGCAGCGGCGATAGCCTTTGCGGTGCCGCCGGTGGAAAGAACTTCGTAGCCCAGCTCGCACAGTGCCTTTGCAAATTCGATGCAGCCGGTCTTATCGGAAACACTGATAAGTGCTCTTCTCTTGCTCATATTTATATACCTTTCCTTTCGTCGCGAATATATGCTTTTCCGTCAATTACTTCGATATTTCCTGCGCAAAGCTGTTCGGTTACATAAGGGAGAAGCTGCCATTCAGCCTGTTCCATTACCCGCAGCTGCAGGGATTCAGGTGTGTCGTCATCGGCAACCATTACCGGCTTCTGGGCAATTATCGCGCCGCCGTCGGCAACCTCGTTGACGAAATGCACCGTAGCACCTGTCACCTTGACACCCGCTGCCAGCGCGGCCTCATGTACACGCAGTCCATAGAAGCCCATGCCGCAGAATGAGGGTATCAGTGAGGGGTGAATATTGATAATGCGGTTGGGGTACTGTCGGATTACCTTCTCGGTGAGTATTGCAAGGTAGCCTGCCAGCACCACTACATCAACCTTATTCTGCCGGAAAAATTCCAGCAGCGCATCGTCTCTTGCATCAGTATCGGGATAATCGGCCTTGCGGCACACAAAGGAGGGTATTCCCGCCTTTGCAGCCCTGTCCAGCGCACCTGCGCCCTGTTTATTGGAGACAACGCACACGATTTCGCCGTGGGGTATCTCCCCTCTTCCCTGGGCATCGATGAGTGCCTGAAGATTGGTGCCGCCGCCGGAAACCATTACTGCTATTCTCAGCATATCTCGACGACCTCTGCGCCCTCTTTGCGCTCGACGACTTCGCCGATGACATAGGCGGTTTCGCCGTTGGCCTCAAGAATGGTGATAGCCTTGTCCACCTGCTCAGCGGGCAGCACGACGACCATACCGACACCCATGTTGAAGGTGTTGAACATATCATGCTCGCTGATGCGGCTCATGCCGCGGAGAACGTTGAAGATGGGATGAACGCGGACAGCCGCCTTCTCAACGCGGGCAGCGCAGCCCTCGGGGATAACGCGGGGAATGTTCTCGTAGAAGCCGCCGCCGGTAATGTGGGCGATGCCTGCGGGAGTGCACTGCTCAAGCAGCTTGAGAATGGACTTGACGTAGATGCGTGTGGGAGTGATAAGCTCCTCGCCGATGGTCTTGCCAAGGTCGTCCAGATGCATACGGATATTCTGCTCGTTGACGCGCATGATGTGGCGCACCAGAGAGAAGCCGTTGGAATGCAGACCGCTGGAAGCAATACCCAGCAGCACATGACCGGGCTTGACGGTGGAGCGGTCGATGATCTTCTCTCTGTCCACCATACCTACGCAGAAGCCCGCGACATCGTATTCATCAATGGGATAGAAGCCGGGCATTTCAGCAGTCTCACCGCCGACAAGGGCGCAGCCTGCCTGCACGCAGCCATCGGCGATGCCCTTTACGATTTCGGCAACGCGCTCGGGCTTGTTCTTGCCCAGTGCTATGTAATCGAGGAAGAAAAGGGGCTGCGCACCGCAGCAGATAACATCGTTTGCACACATGGCAACGCAGTCGATGCCGATGGTGTCGTGCTTATTGAGCAGGAATGCTATCTTGAGCTTGGTTCCTACACCATCGGTGCCGGAGACCAGTACAGGTTCCTTCATTCCCGCAAAGCTGGGAAGATAGAGACCGCCGAAGCCGCCTATGCTGTCCATGACACCCGCAGTTCTGGTGCGCTCAACGTGCGCACGCATCAGTTCCACTGCTTTGTAGCCGGCGGTTACGTCTACACCGGCATCTCTGTAGCTGTTGCTGAAGCTGCTCATATGTAATTACCCCTCAATCTGTAAAATTTTGA
>SVPT01000102.1 GCA_015065695.1 Oscillospiraceae bacterium
CTGTCCGAGGGTATACGCAAGCGGTACGCGGATATGTACAGCGGCATTTTCTACCGGCGTTATGTGCTGGGTGAGTGGTGTGCGGCGGAGGGACTGGTCTACCCCATGTTTGAGCGGGAGTGCCATATTACCGAGAGCAGCCCGCCTTACGACCGCTGCTTCCTCTCCTGCGACTATGGCACTCACAATCCCTTCGCGCTGGGGCTGGTGTCGGTAAGGCACACCGAAAAGGGGCTGTGCTACCGCCTGGAAAGGGAATTTTACCACGACGGCAGAAAGGCGGGTCAGCTTACCGACAGCCAGTATGCCGACAGGCTTGTGGAGTTCAATGGGGGCGAGGGCGCGTATGTAGTGGTTGACCCGTCGGCATCGTCATTCATTGCCGAGCTGCGGCGCAGGGGCATTGAGGTGCGCAAGGCATCCAACGATGTACATGAGGGTATACGGTGCGTTGCCGCGGCACTGACCGAGGGGCGGCTGACAGTAAGCCCCGCCTGCACCAATACCATCAGGGAGTTTTCCTGCTATAGCTGGGACATCAAGGCGGCAGAGCATGGGGAAGATCGACCGGTCAAGCAGAATGACCATGCCATGGATATGCTGCGGTACGCGCTGTACAGCGACCGCAGAATGGACGGGCGCAAGGAGCGCTATTCCGGACGCGGCATAAGGGGCTAGGAATAGATACTGTTTAATAGAAAGGAAGAGAATATGTCAATTGCGGACATTATCACCACCGAGCTGTCCGGGCTGTACGGACAGAAGGTGCTGGAGGACATGGGCGACATCATACGCCTTTATGATTTCTACGAGGGCAGGGGGCAGGATTGGCAGACGGCGCAGGGGCTGGATTACCGCCCCGCAAAGGTGGTCACCAACCTGTGCAAGAAGCTCATCAAGCGGGAGGCACGGTTTATGTTTGGGCGCACCCCTGAGCTGCGTGTGCTGGACAGTGACAACATGATAATCGAGGAATATCAGCAGATGCTGGACGGGATACTGGAGGACAACGCCTTCCCCGAGCGGCTGATAAAAGGACTGAGGGACTGTCTTATCGGCAAGCGCGTTGCCATCAAGCTGACAGGCGGTGTGGGTCAACCCATAGGGGTGCAGATTCGTCCCTCGCTGGAATTTGTGTACGAGACCTTTGACGACGATGCCGACCGCCTGCGCAAGATAATCTTCTTCTACCGCATGAACGACAGTGCTTCCCTTGAAGAGCAGCGCATATGGCGGCAGAAGTACGAGCTGAGTGGCGACAGATGCTTTATCACCGAGGGGGTATACGATGGCAGAGGCAAGCTGGTGGAGGGCGGAGAATGCATCAATTCCGGTCTGCCCTTTATCCCATGCCGTGTGGTGCTCAACGACGGTCTGACAGGCGACCTCTCCGGCGAGAGCGATGTGGCTGAGATAATGGAGGGGCAGAATGCCTACAACCGGCTGAAGTCGGACGATATGGACGCTCTGCGCTTCAATATGTTCCCGCAAAGGGTGGCGGTGGACGCTGACGGTGAATCGCTGGAGCAGATGACCATTGCCCCCGGCTCACTGGTTGACCTGATGACCGACCCTGCCTGCGGTGACGACGGCAGACAGGCAAAGCTGACCATGCTGGAGGCCTCCTTCAACTACGACCAGCGGTTCGAGAATGCCATCAACCGCGTCAAGCAGGATATGCATGAGCTGCTCGGTGTGCCCAACCTTTCCCTTGAGCAGCTTCGTGGGCTGGCACAGTCGGGCAAGGCGATGCGTGCCCTTTACTGGGAGCTGCAGGAGCGGTGCGAGGAACGCTGGACGGTGTGGGAGCCTGCGCTGCAGTGGATGTGCCGCACCATCTTCGCCATGCTGACCATCTATGGCGACACCCGCTATGACGCGCCCTGCAAAATTCATGTGGAGCATCTTTATCCCATTCCTGAGGACGAGGAAGCCGAGCGGGAGCTTGACCTCAGGGAGGTTGCCGCAGGGGTGCGTTCGCCCGAAAGCTACCGGGAAAAGTGGAACATCTGACATTCATAAATCGACAGAAAAACTACAGACAGGGGAGATAAACGATGATGAGAAAATTCTCACGATGCTTAATGCGACTTTTCACCGCGCCGCTGGCACTTGCGCTTTCAGCGGCGGGGGAACTGGATATGGACGAGCTGTTCCGCATAGTGGACAAGCGCATTGCAAGGGCAGAAAACGCCGTTGTGCGCGACTATCTGGCACAGCACGGTCTGGAGGGGGAGGAGGCAGAGCAGGCGGAGGAACGCTATCACGCTGCCCGCCGCGCTGCCCTGCCCGACCCCGAGGAGATAAGGCAGCTTCGCCGCCGCACTGCGGAAGCGGAAACTGCCGCCCGACACGCCACAGTGGACGCAGAGGCAAGGGTGCAGCTTGAACGGCTTGGAGTGCCGGAGCGCAGCCATGCCGATGTACTGCTGCTGGCGGGAAAAGACCTTCAGCGTGCCTATGACGGTGAGACAGGAGACGCGGACAGTGTTCAGCTTGTGCGTGAGGCACTGGAAGCGGTCACCGCGCGTATTCCCGGGCTGGGCAGCAGAGCTGAAGCCGGCATAAGTGCCGGGTCACGCGGGAACTTCCCGCGGCAGGAAAACGCCGCTCTGGTCTGGCAGCAGCAGCTTGACAGAGCAAGGGCGGCGGGTGACAACGCAGGCGCTGTAAGGGTCATCAACAGCGCGGCGGAGAGGGGCATTGCCCTCAGATGACCTATCTTAATCAATGAAAGGAATAATGCAGAATGTCTAACGTAACTGCAACCGGTACCGTATGGAATCTGCCCTGCTATGCAGGTCAGCTCTATACCTCCACCCCTACCGAGACCCCCTTCCTTAACCTGATTGCCCACAAGGCAGTCAAGACCGACAACTTCCAGTTCCCCACCGGAGCGGAGTATTCCCACGAGCAGGCAGCTCAGCCCGCCATCACCGAGGCAGGCTCTCTGACCGCGCCCACCGCCATCAGCTATGTGCGCAGCCAGTCTGACAACGTCACCCAGATATTCCAGGAGCGTGTCAGCGTCAGCTATGCCCGCCTTTCCGGCAGCGGCAGACTGTCCGGCATCACCGGTATGCTTGCCGGCGCGGAAGTCCCCGGTGAGCTGGAATTCCAGACCGCCCGTGCCCTTGAGAAGATTGCCCGTGACATCGAGTATACCTTCATCAACGGCACCTATCAGCTTGCGAGCGCTGCTGATGTAGCCAACAAGACCCGCGGCATCATCAACGCCTGCGCCACCTCTGTGGACGCAGAGGGTGCTGTGCTGACCCGCGCCATGGTCAACGGGGCACTGGCTGCCGCCTATGCCGCAGGTGCTACCTTTACCGATACTGTTCTGCTGTGCGGTGCCGCGGTCAAGCAGGCCATCACCGATGCCTATGCATCCCAGTGGGGCTTCTCCGCACCTCCCTCCCGAGAGATGGCAGGCGCAAACATCATGCAGATAGAAACCGACTTCGGCAGAATGTCGGTGCTGCTCAGCCGCTTCGTTCCCGCAGGCACCCTCATCGGTGCGGACATCTCCTGTATCCGTCCCGTGGAGCAGGACGTCCCCGGCAAGGGCTGCTTCTTCCGTGAGCCCCTCTCCAAGACCGGTGCCGCTGAGGAATATCAGATCTTCGGTCAGATTGGCCTGGACCACGGTCCCATGTGGAAGCACTTTGTCATCAGCGGCATCGGTGCCGCCGAAGCTTAAGAATAAGTATAAGGCGCAGGTGCGGCAGTAACCTCACCTGTGCAGCAAGCAGGCATTGACCTGCGGTGAGTAAGACCGCCGCTGTCTGTTCCGGCGCATCGTGCGGACAGGTAAATTAATGTGACAGTGCAGCGAAATGGCGCGAGGGGACAGCGGCGGTGGTGTGCGGTAGGTTATTGATCAAGAGAATAAAGCAAGAGTGGGGAGGGATAACACCGAATGAGCAGTGCAGGAGATATTGAAAAACTGAAGAAGATGCTCAACCAGCCCGGCTGTGCGGACGCACCGCTGCCGCTGAGCGATGAAACGCTGGGGGAGCTGCTGGACAGAAAGGGCTGCTTTGAGGCAGCCGCCTACGAGGCCTGTCTTCGCATGGCGGAAAATGGTGCGGTGCGCCTTTCCGGCGGCACGTCCGCACCCTCGCAGGACAGCTACTGGCGCATGATGGCAAGGGTTTACCGACCGCCTGTCGGGGGCGGGCTGAGAAGAGCCGATGAGGTGACCAACAGATGAATTATTATGCGAGCGACTGTATACGCTCCGACCAGTGCGGCAGGCGGCTTTGCCGAAGCTGCCGACCGGTGCTGAAAAGATTCTCCATAGCCCGCAGTGCCGGACTGAAGGAGGGCGCGCCTGAGCATAGCAGGTTTGTTTCCACCGGCAGGGTGTGTGGCTTTGCCGAGAGGCGCATTGCAGAGGGCAGGCTAAGTACGTTGGGTCACAGCGGTCAGGAGCAGTATGTGATGACCGTTGTTGCCAGCGGGTTTGGAAACGTGCGGCGGGGCGACCGCATCACTGTGGACGGCGCGGTGTGGCGGGTCAGCTCCGCAGGCGGAAAATGTCCTGTTACAGTCACGCTGCTGCCCGAGCTGGAGGAGGATATCCAATGGAGCTGAAAATGGATATGGTAAAGCTGTATGAGTCCATACAGGACCTTTTCAATGTAACCAGACAGAACATCATGGAGTATGGTGCGGGGATTGGTGATGAGATGGAGTATTTTGCCAAGCGCTACGCACCGTGGACCGACCGCACAGGAAATGCGCGCCGCAGCCTGAAAGGTTTCTGCGAAGCGCGGCAGGACAGGGCCGTGTATATCGGTGTGCTGGGAGGAATGCCCTATTCGCCCGACCTTGAGCTGGGCTATGGAAAGCGATATGCCATACTGGTTCCCACCGTGGAGGGGTATGCCCCGAAGATGATAGACAAGATACGGGCGGCTGTCGCGCAGGAGGGAGGGCTGACCATTGTATAGATGGAACAGGGTTACAGACGCGCTGCGCAGCGCCGGAATCAACGTACAGCCCGATGCCTCCCACGAGGGTATGTGTCTTGGCGGCTACTGCGTTGTCACCGACAGTGGCTGGTCGGATATGGGCGGCAGCTCTGTCGGCGGGCGGGCACGCTGCCGCATATGGCTGCTCTGTCCCCGGGAGCGTCCTGCCGCACTGGAGCAGCTTGCCCGGCGGGTGCGCACTGCGCTCCGTCCGCTGGAGCAGAAGCGGGTGCTTTTTCCCGCATCGCCCAGAAGTGCCACCGTGGTGGAGGCGGATTTGGACGCGCTTTCGGCATATATTGAATACGATATGTATTATAGTTATCTGAAATAACAAAATGGAGATGAATACCCATGAAAAGCTTTGATATAAGCCCCATTGTCAATATCGTCCGTGCTGAGATAGTCACCGACGAGGCTATCCCCCGCGTAATGACCTTTGACACGGTAAGCAGTGCTGCTCCCGAGCCCTTTATCAGCGAGGGCGAGGAAACCGAGCTGCGTATACGCAACACCATCTATGCCCAGGATTGCCTTGAGGACATCATCAAGGGTTACGACATTGAGCTGAACGACTGCGCCCTTTCCAGAGAGCTTCTGGAGGTGGTGGACGGCGGTGTGGCAGTGAGCAGTGCCGCTGAAAGCTTTGCAGGCTACCGCTCCCCCACTGCGGGCAGCGTTTCCGAGAGGGTGCGCTTCACCCTCCGCCTGTACACCTCGGAGAAGGATTACGGCGGCAACGACACCGCAGTATTCCGTTTCAGCTTCCCCAACTGCGTGGGCACTCCCGCAAAGTTCAAGCTGGAAAACGGTGCCTTTGTCGCGCCGGAGTACAAGATAAAATCCCGCCCTGCGGCAGGCGGCTGTGCCATGCGCATTGAGATGCTGGACAGGCTTCCTGTCTGGTGCGGCAGTGCCGAGGAGCTTCCGCTGTCCCCCGTGGAGGGTGACTGCATCGTTGCAGAAGCAGCACTGGCGTGCGGCGATATACAGCTTGCTCCCGGCGAGATGGCGTACTACAACGGCACTGATTACGTTAAGATAGTCTAGGCTGCGGTCCGGGTGTAATTGAATGAACGGCTTGGCAGGACCGCTGTGCCCCGCAGCGCCGCCTCAGCATACGGAGAAAAACGGACGGAAACGGGTGTGCGGCTCGGCGGTCTTGCTCTAATAATATACAAGAATAATGAATAATAATACAGGAGGTGGCGTTATGCTTTCGGGCTGCGAAAACCACTTTACCATATCCATTCCCGCATGGGACGATGGGGAAACCGTAGAAATCAAGGTAAGAAGACCGTCGCTGCTGACCATGGCAGCGGCAGGGGAGATACCCAATGAACTGGTGGGCACGGCACAGCGCATCTTCGGCGGAGAGCCTCCCACGGCACTGCCGCTGGAGCGCATGGGACAGCTTATGATAATGATGGCGCGTGCCGCCATGGTTGAGCCTACCTATGACCAGATGTGCGAAAGCTGCGGCTCTATGACCGATATGCAGCTTGCCGCGGTATACAGCTTCACGCAGGCAGGTGTGAGGGCTTTGCTGCCCTTTCGTGACGGGGCAGCCGGCGCTGAATCTGCTGGCGATGTCCAAGAGGTATGCGGCACGCCCCAGTGAGATGCTGGGGGTGGAGGACAGCTATGCGGCTTACTGCATTGACGAGGCATATATGTACATTCTCTGCCGCATAGAGCAGGAGGACAGGCTGCCTCCTGTGCTGGAAAAGGCCGCCCGTCCGAAGAACAATGCCCGGACGGTGGAGCGGCTGTGTACTATGAAGGGAGTGACCCATATTGATCACCGCAGGAACGGTGGAAGCGTATCTGCGCCTGACCACCGATGACTTCAAAGCGGGTGTGTCCGAGGCTCTGGGGCTGCTCGGCTCGCTGAAAGCAGCGGGTGACAACAGCTCGATTGGCTTCAGTCTGCTGACAGGTGCAGTGGCTGCTGCGGCGCAGGCTCTTTCGGGAAATATGTCGCAGGCTATCAAGACTGCCTCTGTTGCGTTGGGAGAGGTTTCTGTACATTATGGCGGAATTATGCCCGCCATCACAGCGACAGCCTCAGGCATAGCTGCCGCAGCAGCTCAGACGGCGGCATCGCTGCTGAATATGAGCGGTAGCGCAGGCACAGCCTCCGGCGGAATTACGGCGGCAATGAGCGGGGCTGCCGCAGCATTCCTTATGGCGACAGGTCAGATGAACAGTGCAGCAGGCGGGGCATCGGCTGCAATTACCTCGTCTATGGCGAGCACAGCAGCGGGGGCTTCTTCCTCCTCGGCAGAGGTAAGCACCGCAGTGCAGGGCGCATCGGGCGCAGTGGGCAAGGCGGCGGCCGCTATCGTGACCGCTTCGGGCATTGCCGCCGCAGGAACAGCAAGCGGCTCCAATCAGATGAGTGGAGCCATGAGAAGAACCGCAACGGAAACAGGCACAGCCTCCGGTACGATCATCGCCGCGCTGGTAGGTATGGCTGCCGGTGCAGTTACCAACTGGAAAAAAACAGCGGACGGAGCCAATCAGCTTACCGCCGCCCAGACCACAGTCAAAACCATAATGAACGGAGTAGCATCGGTTGTCAAATCCACCCTTTCGGGGCTTGCGTCAAATGCAAGGTCGCTGATGATGCAGGTGGGGCAGGGCATGGCAAACGGACTTTCCGCCAAGATAAGCTCCATTATGGCAGTGGCAAGGAGCATCGCCGAAAGAGTGACCTCCACCATACGCTCGGCGCTGGATATTGCCTCGCCCTCGCGTGTGATGCGCAGGCTGGGCGCGTTTACCGCGGAAGGCTTTGCGCTGGGCATTGCCGACAAGACAGGCGCGGCGGCGGCAGAGGCAAAGGCACTTGCGCAGGCGGCTGCCGAAGGTACAGACGGCATGAGACTCACTCTGCCCGGGGTGATAAAGCCCGAGGTGCAGACGCACAATGTCGAAAGCCATGCAGGAGGGTTGCGTGAGGTAGGCAGCGCAGTCGAAATGCTGATAGACCGCCTTAACAGCTTCCTTGACAGTATGGAGAATACCGA
>SVPT01000002.1 GCA_015065695.1 Oscillospiraceae bacterium
GGTAACCGGCTCTTCCGGCTCCGGCGGGAGGGGCGCAAGCACCGTGATGGTGATGTCACCCGCCTGAAGCATATCTCCCTGCCGTACAGCGGCGGCGGTCAGCCCTCTGCGCTCTATCGCCCCGGTCAGCGTGAATGTGTCAGTGTCAGGCTCCAGCCCCACCGGCACCTCTCCCAAAGCGATGTTGTCAATGGGAATGGCCCGCACCACCTCGTCCATGGCGTTGATGTGGTCCTTGTGGAGATGGGTGCATATCACCCAGACCAGACGCTCGATGCCCAGCTTGCGCAGATAGTTTACCGGCACGTCCTCGTCTGCGGTGCCGCCTGCGTCAATAAGCACACAAGCCTCACTGCTGCGCACCAGTGTGCAGCTCCCCTGACCGGTATCTATGCAGTGCACCTGCAAGCCGCCGACGGGCACCTGCTCCGCGCCGCTTATCGGCTCCCAGTCGGTGGGGGCACATTGCTGCAAGGCAACGCATCTTTCCAGCGTCACCTCTGCCAGTATCATCGCCAGCACAACGAGGGCAATGAAAGCGTAACCTCCGGCAGATTTTTTCAGCTTCTGTTTTCTGCGCTGCCATCTGCTTTTTCGGCGTGCCGCCTTCATTTTTGCATTCCTCTGCCGCTGTTCCTGTGTCAGCGGCGGCAGACGGTCTCTGCTCAGCAGACTGCAAAGCCATTGCCTTGCTCTTTTTACAACCACGGCTTTTTACGAGCAGTGCCGTTTACAGCATATTCTTAACTGCTTCCCAGACGCGGGAGGCAACCTCGGGGCGGTTCATGGTGTAGAGATGTATGCCGTCCACGCCGCTGGCTATCAGGTCGGTAATCTGGTCGATGGCGTATGCCATGCCTGCGTCCATCAGTGCCTGCGGGTCGTTCTCATACCGTGCGATGATGCGCGCAAACTTTGCAGGCATACTTGCGCCGCAGTTGGCAACCATGCGGGAAATCTGCCGTGCGTTGATGACCGGCATTATGCCTGCCTCGATGGGCACGTTGATGCCTCTTGCACGCGCCTTATCAAGGAAAGCGTAGAAATCCTCGTTATTGAAGAAGAGCTGAGAGTTAAGGTGGGTGACACCGGCGTCCAGCTTGATCTTCAGGTTGTCTATGTCGGTGTCCAGCGACGGGCACTCCGGATGTCCCTCGGGGTAGCACGCACCAACGCAGTTGAAGTCGCCGCGCTGCCCTATGTATGCCGCAAGGTCGCTGGCATGGGCAAACTCGCCGCTTACTTCCATATCCGCTACGCGGTCGCCGCGCAGGGCAAGGATATTCTCAATGCCCGCCGCGGAAAGCTCCGCCAGATAGGCATCAACCTGCCCGCGGGTGTTGTAGAGGCAGGTCAGATGGGGCAGCGGCTCAATGCCGTAGCGGCTGCGTATATCGGAGGCGATGCGGCAGGTAAGGTTGTTGGCAGCCGACCCGCCTGCGCCGTAGGTAACGCTGATATAGTCGGGCTTGACGGCGGTAAGCCTGTCAAGCGTGGTATAGAGGGTCTCTATGCCGTCGGTACGCTTGGGAGGGAATATTTCCAGAGAAAATACCGTTCTCCCTTTGCCGAATAATTCATGCAGCTTCATTTTCTCTTGTCCGTTTCCTTTTTTCTATATTTCTCCATATTTCTCCGTTGTGCGCAGTGCCGTGATGCTTTTTTCTCTTAAGGAGGCACTATCCCCCAGAAAGCGCGGCATCTGCCATGTTCCAGTTTATCACAACCCACCTTACATTGCAAGCCTTTCCACAGGTCAGTCAAAGGGGGCAGCGGGCATGGGCTGATAGTTGTTGACGCTGCTGCCGGTGGAGGTGGTCAGGCATGGTACTTCCGACACCGAAAGCACCCTCATTGCTCCGTCCTCTCCGCGACCAAAACGCACACGCAGCAGCATGGTCTGCGGACTGCTGACCGAGGCATTGCCGCCAAAGGCAAGGTTTCCCAGACTGTAGCAGATGTACCCGCCGCCGTACTGCTCAGAGGGCTGCAGCACATGGGGGTGATGCCCCACAACCAGCGCCGCCCCCGCATCAATGAGCCTGCGGGCGGTCTCTCTCTGCCACTGCTCGGGCTGTGAATGGCTCTCCCTGCCCCAGTGCAGGTTTACCACCACAGCGGTATCTTTACCCTTTGCCGCTGCCACCTGCTTGACCCATTGCTCGATAATCTCTGCGGAGGGCTGCTCACCGCCGATGCTCTGCATGGCAAGCAGTGTTACGCTGCCGTCCTCCCCTGCGGGAATGGTCAGCGGACTGCTCTGACTCAGGCAGCTTACCCCCGCCGCCTGCAGATGCTTTTCCGTATCGGCGCGCCCTTCGGCAAAGTAGTCATCGGCATGGTTATTCTCCAGATTGGCTATCTCTATAGATGAAAGGGGCAGTATCTTTGCATAGGAGGGGTCGCCCCGGAAATAGAATGCCTTGTCCCGATGCTCGGTGCGCTCGGTCAGCGTGCCCTCGAAATTGACCACCGTTGCGGTGTCGCAGGCGAAAAGAGCGCGTATGCGGTCGAAGGGGTAGGTCACGCTGTCGGAGCGTTGGTAGATGTAGGGGAAACGCCGTTTGCCCCCGTCCTCGTTGCAGCGGCAGAGGGTCACGTCACCGGTAAAGGTGAGCAGCGCTGCTGTGTCAGGCATGGAAAGCTCATGCAGGGAGCGGCACACCATCGCCGCCGCAAAGCAGCGGTCGGCATCGGCATTTGTTTCCTTTACCGCAGCGGCAAGTGCTTCCTCGCTGCCCGCTCCATCGGCAAAGGCGGTTATCTCGCACAGAAGAGTCTGCCGGCGGCAATCGTCCTGCTCGGTGCAGAGAGCCATACGCGCCGCAGCGGCCCTTGCCGCTTTCAGAGCGTCCTGTGGCTCGGTACTTTCGGCAAGCTGCTTTATCGCACCCTCTGCCAGCGAGGCTATCGTGCCGGAAACGGTCAGCTCCATCGACGCCCATGCGCCTCCGCTGCGGGCAATGATGAGGGTATTGCCCTCGCCGCAGACAGTGACCAGCCCCTCTGCGTCCACCTGCGCCACGGTGCTATCGCTGCTTGTCCATCTGACGCTGCCTGCGTAATCTGACGGAGAAAATGTGGGCTTACATATAAAACGCTCACCCACCACAGCCTGCCGTTTCTCCTCGGGAAGAGTCAGCACCAGCCGCTTGCCGTCAGGGAGCAGGGCTGCACCGCCTGTCAGCCTGCCGCACTCGGTCAGGGCGCAGGTCTCCACAGCGCCGCTGTTGAAGGTGGCATACAGTGTAAGCACCACTGCCGCCAGCATCAGGCAGGCAAGCACTACCGCCACAGCGGTTTTAAGGGGGTCGGCCTTGGCTTTTTCTTTCAGCTTATTCCATTTTTCTCTGCAATACTCCTGCAGCCTGAGCCGTATATTCACAGCCTGTGCCCCCTTTCTGAATCGGTCTGATAATAATGATACGGTTTTAAAAGGATTTGCTCGAAACGAAACCATACCAATGAGTTCTGTAAATTGGGGTTCAGTGATAACCAACAGTCATTGTTTTGTTATTCCCGTAGGGCGGAGGCTCGCTCCCGCCGCCAACCTGAACAAACCGCCGTAAGGCTCGATATTTAATAAATCTATTTGTAAAATCCCATATGCCGTACCGATTGTAACACGGATAGAGGTGTTATCAACATCTGCATTGTGGTGCAATTCGATGTTGTGGCGGATTTCGGCGGGAGCAAGCCCCCGCCCTACAATCTGCCCCAATGGAAAGCAGAGAATCAGTTCGGCTGTTACAGTCAACAGGACAGTTGCCAAGACCCACAAAAGTGTCATTCTCCGTAGGGCGGGGGCTTGCTCCCGCCGCCAACCTGAACAAACCGCCGTCAGGCTCGATATTTCACAATCTCTTCATCAGATTTATCGAACAGATTATCTTATATCACATTGTTATGATTATTTCTGTGTTTTGCTGACAGCAAACCGCGCCTGTCGGTCTCCGTCCTCAATTGGTATTCGGAGCCATTACAGGCGCGGTAATTTCGTCATTTGATTAGATATTCAATGCATCAATGTATGCGTCAAACTCGGGAGTATGAATTGCGGGCACCTCACCGGGCAGCTCGATGACGCTCCAGTTTTCAACGTGCTGTCCGCACTCGCCGGGCTTGAGGGTCAGCAGCTCGCTCAGTGCCTCGACCTCCAGTGCGCGGCGGTCGGTGTAGGACTCAAAGTTGCAGCCGTAGTCGGGATAGGGCAGAGCCTCGATGGACTGTGCGGGAGTTGCGGCGAAACGCTTTACGAACATCTGTCTGCCGTAGATGTAGCCGCCCCAGCCCTTTTCGCTGTTGATGCCGTACTTGAAGGAGCCATCGCCGTAGATGTCCTGACGGAGGGTGACGTACTTCATGGAGGTGCGGAATCTGGGGTCATTGAGGTCGTTGTAGGGCCAGTGTACCATCAGACGGTTGGCAAGGGGTGCGCACTGACGGTCATTCTGCGGGGTTACGCCGATGCCGCCCTTGCGCATCTGGGTGATGCCCCACAGAGCAAGCTGACGGGTCTCCTCGGAGCGGTTGGTGACGGTGTGAATGACCTCGATGGCTGCGGAATCCTCAGCAAAGCGCAGCTCAATCTTATGAGCCAGTCCCTCGGGACGTACAGGGGGCGTGAAGATAGCACCCTGAGCGGTCTGCTCCCACTCTACGGGGTCCTCATCGGGATAATAGGTCTCGGGGAAAACCTCGGGGGTGGTCCACAGTCTGTGACCGCCGAAGAAATAATAGCAGTCCTTGCCATAGCTGGTCTTGAGGCTCTCGTCCACAGAGAAGAAGCCCTTCTCTTCGTCAACATAGAAGAGGTTTTCTCCGTTGCCTGCGCGCAGGGAAATGATGCGGGGGCCTACTTCCACAGACACGGCGGCCTCGATAAAGCCGTTGGAGATGATAACGCAGCTGCCCACAGGCTTGATGCTGCCCTTGGTGATAGTTACTGCCATGATGTCGCTCCTTTTTCGTTTTGTTTGTGCGGGGGAATGCCCTTTTGCAATACCGCAGCCTGCGGCATCGCCTCAGTTATCGTGTGTGTATGTACAGTGCCGCCCGGGCAGCGGCAGCACCAACTTTTATTCTTTTGATTAGTCGTCCAGAATCTGGTCGAGCAGGTCCTCGGTCAGCTCAACGGCATCGTCAACAACCTCTTCGGCTGCCTCGGCAATGTCCTCTGCCGCGTCGGCGGCATCGTCCATCAGCTCGTCAAACATATCCTCATCGTCATCATCGTCGCGGTAGTCGGCGATGGTGTCGGCGGCGTTGTCCACAGTGCCGTCGGAATTGCGGCTGGCGGCACCGTACAGGCGGGAGCGCAGTCTGGAAAGGCGGCGCTTCTCGCTCTCCCCAACCTTGGCGGTTTTCTCAATGACTGCAAGAGCCAGAAGAAATACCGAAACCACTGTAACGAGTGTCAGGATTACTTTGATCAATGTGTTCATGCTATTCCCATTTCCTTTCTTGCTCTGCGGCTTGTGTTTTCCCTTTTCCGCAGTTGTTGTGTGAGCTATCTTTCCCAGAGCCGCCATAAGCTCCGCAACGCGCAGCAGCAGCCCTGCATATTCCTTTGCTGTCATATGAATTACTCACCGTCCTCTGAAAGCAGACGGTATATATCGCCCTTGCGCAAGCCCGACTGACGGGCGGCAGTCTTTGCCGCCTCGCTGGCGGAAAGCCCCTCGGCGCACAGCGCGCGGGCCTGCTCCACCGCCTCCTCCAGCGACATGGTCTGCTTTTCGGGCGGTGCCGCGCCCTCTATCACCAGCACTATCTCACCCCGCGGCGATTCCTCGGAATACCGCTCGGCGGCGGCACACAGGGTGGTGCGGATAACCTCTTCGTGTATCTTGGTAAGCTCTCTGACGATGGCGCACCTGCGGTCGCCCCACGTCTTTACCATGTCGCGCAGGGTGGCAGCCAGCTTGTGGGGTGCCTCGTAGAAAACCATGGTGCGGCGTTCGTCCTTCAGCGATTCCAGATGCTCACGCCGTCCGGGCTTTGCAACGCTGAGGAAGCCCTCGAAGCAGAATCTGCCGGAGGGCAGACCGGACAGTGCCACAGCGGTTGCCGCGGCGGTAGGGCCGGGCACACAGCCCACCTCCACACCTCGCTCGGCGCACAGTGCCACCAGATCCTCGCCCGGGTCACTGATGGCGGGCATACCCGCATCGGTGACAAGGCAGCATACCTCGCCCGCCTCGATGCGCTGGCATATCTCGCCGCCCCGACCGTTGCGGTTGTGCTGATGATAGCTTACCATCGGCTTCTTTATGCCGAAATGATTGAGCAGCTTGAGGGTCACGCGGGTGTCCTCCGCCGCGATGAAATCGCACTGCTCCAGCGTTTCCAGCGCGCGGGGAGAAATATCGCCCAGATTGCCGATGGGCGTTCCTATCAATATCAGTTTTCCGCTCATATCAATGCTTGCGCCCCTTTCCGCACCTGTGCGTTTTTTGCGTCATTCGGGATTATTCCAGCTTCGGCTGCCCTCGCGGTAGCTGCCGTAGAGTGCCGCCAGCTCGGGAGAATCGCCGCCCTTTTCGTCCTTCATTATCATGGGCGGCAGTATGTCAAGATGGGGATTGCCCCCTCTGCGTCCCTCCACAAGCACCAGCCACGGTGCCTTCTCCGGACGCTGCTGCACCATGCGCAGCCGTTTGGGCTCTATGCCGTATTCCCGCATCGTGCAGAATACGTCGGGCAGCCGCTCGGGGCGGTGGCAGACACACAGCCTGCCGCCGTAGCGCAGCAGAAAACGTGCCGCCTCGCACACATCGGCTATGGTGCAGGTGTGTTCGGTGCGTGTTTTTGCTCTCTCCGGGTCGGGGGAGGTGTAGCCGGAGTTTCCTGTGAAGTAGGGAGGATTGCACACCACCAGGTCAAACTTCTCGCGTGCGACCTTCTCACGGTCGCCGGCAGTGGTTTTGCCCAGCTCACGCAAATCCATGTTTATCACATCAAAGCGGATACCGTCGCCGTTGAGCTGTATGGTTTCCTTTGCCAGCTCGCACGCCTCCTGCGACAGCTCTATGCCGATGCAGGTGCGTACCTCCTGCCTGCCCAGCCACAGCGTAGGAATAATGCCGCAGCCCGTCCCCAGATCCACAGCGTTGTCAATGCTTCTCGGCGCGGCAAAATGAGCCAGCAGAAAGGCATCTGTGCCAAAGCGATGGGTCTCGCTGACCAGTATCTTGCGTCCTCCGCCCAGCGGCTCCACGCCAACCGTTGTTATCAAGAAAAAGCCCCCTGTTTAGTTATGCTGTCCCTATGACTGGAAGAATCCGGAAACAGCACTATATCAAAAACAGGCGGAACGCAAACCTACGCTCCGCCGTTTTTGTTAGCCGTTTAGCAACCTGACGCACAGCCCCGAAAGGCGGCGGTCAGTGGTGGTACCCCAAAGGGTCCGTGCCGTAATTACTCTGCCTGGGGCGCGCCCACGGGGCAGCTGCCGGCGCAAGCGCCGCAATCGATGCAGGCAGCGGGATCGATAACATAGGGATTGCCCTCAGAGATAGCGCCTACGGGGCAGTCAGCAGCGCAAGCGCCGCAGCCGATGCAATCAGCGGTAATCTTGTATGCCATAGTGTGTACACCTCCATAGAATTTATACTGACATTTTAACTCTAATGTGGGTTAATTGCAAGTATAATTTTTTGTAAATTGATGTAATTGCGCATAATATGGAGAAAAATCTGTGCGGCGGGCAGTCTGCGGGCCGGTTTTGCCGCACATTTTCAATATGTATGCCCGCTGAGTCCGATTAATGACCGCCACCGCGTCTATCCTTTTCCAGCGCAATGGCTACCTCCTCCAGTGTCTTGAGGTCGCGCTCCACTATGCAGCTTATGGCGCGGAAAACCGCCAGCAGAAGCAGCGATGCCAGCAGCCACGGCAGGACAAGCGCGGTCATGCGTATCGTCTTCCAGCGGCGCAGGGCAGCGGTGTCCTGCTGCTCTTCGGGCAGCTTTTTCAGGGAGAAAGCCGCCACCTCGTCCGACCAGTCGATGTCGTAATACACACCCTCGATGGACTGCACCTCGCCGCCCCGACGGATAAACCGCTTGCTGCTGACGATGACCGAGTGTTCATCGGGAGCATCCGGTGTGCCCGCGTTGTATGTAAAGCTGTAGCCGAGGGGTACGGCGTTGTCCGCAGTGTGCTCCGCCCGGGCAATGACCTTCTCCGGATTGACACAGTGGGTTATGCACAGGGCGATAATCAACCCAAGGGCAAGCAGCGCACCCGCGCCCATGAGGGCACGCAGACCCTTGCGTTGGTGCAGGCTGCGGCTGCTGAAGGCTTCGGCTTTTCTTTTCATTGCCATCTCTCCCGAATGTCTGATAATCGCAGATGTTCAAAAAATAACTGATGAATCTGCTGTAAACATATGATATAATATATTCTGGCGAATTTCAACCCCACAGCAAGTTACTTACAAGAGGTGATCACCATTGTTCTGCCGACAGTGCGGGTGCAACAATGATAACTACAGAAAGCTATGCAAGCGATGTGGCTCCGACCTTTACGCCGAGCCGATAGCCGCACCCTCCCCCGAGGCTGTGCCGGAGGGCGAGCTGCGCTATGCCCGAAAGAGCGAGGACGTTCTGACCGAGCTGAAAAAGCAGCTTGTGGGTCTTGAGCGCGCAGTCACACGGCAGCGCGCCCCTGTCGGGCTGATTTATGCGGCGGCGGCTGTGCTGCTGTGCTGTGTTGTTGCACTGACGGTGTTCAGTATCCGTGCCTGCAACCGCACCGACACCATAAGCTACGGCAACGAAAACGGCAATATCGCCCTTAATGCCCCTGCTGTCCTTGGAAGTGACGGCTGGCTGTACTGCACCTATTCCTGCGGCGAAAACCCGGGACTGTACCGCATATCCCCCGAAACAGGCGAGGAGCTGAAAATCAGCTTCCGGCAGCTTTCCTGCCTTTCCTATGCAGATGGCTGGGTGTACGGCATCGACACTGACGGCGCGCTGGTGCGCATCAGCAGCAACGGCACCACCGCCCAGACCCTCTCTTCAAACGGTCCCATCACCTACCCCTCGCTGATGGGCGGCTTTATCTACTACCTTTCCGGCGACGGCAGCATCTACCGCATGGACGTTTCCGACCCCATGCTGGAGGACGCCTATCCCGAATGTATAAGCCCGGGCTATGCCTCCGCACTGCTTGCCTTTGACGGTATGCTTTACTACACCGAGAAAAACGACCCCCGCCTTATCTCCGCCAGTGACGCAAAGACCATGCACAAGATGAGCGGCGGTGCGCTGCCCAGAATGCAGTGCGGTGCGGTACACCGCATGGAGCCTGACGGGAGCGATGATGAGATACTGGCAAACGTGCCTGCCTACGGTCTTTCCCTCAGGGGAGACTGGATGTATTTCTTCACCGATGATAAGGTGACTGTCAGTGCCTCCGACCTCATTGACCCCCAGCTGACCACCACCACGACCACCAAGAAAACCACAACTACCACCACAAAGAAGAAAACCACAACCACAACAACGACTACAACGACCACAACAACTACTACCAAGAAAACCAGCAAGAAAACCACCACCGAAACAACCACTACCGTCTATTCCGGCACAACCAAGAGGTCCTCCGCCACCACAGCCACCACCACGACCACTACCACCACCAAGCCCACCACTACCACAACCACGACCACTACGACAACCACCGCGCCCACCGCTAGCACCGCCGCCACAACCACAACCTCTGCCGCCCCTCTCAGCGTAGAGATTGTGAAGATTCAGTGCTGGCGGTACAACCTGCACACAGGTGAATGGGAGCGATTCATGCAGGGCGACATCTCCTCCTCCCCCCTCAATGTCACCACCGGCGCGATATACTACATCAGCAGCGGCGGCAACCTGATGACCACCGACCTGAGCGGCGGCGAAAGCACACTGCTTGTCACCGATTCTCTGGAGGTCAACGGCTTCTCCATCTGCGGCGAATGGCTGTATTACTCTGCCAACAACGGCGGTCTGGTGGGTCGCGTCCATCGTGACGGCGGTGCGCCGGAGATTCTGGCGGCGAAAACCGACACGGCGGCACAGCCCGCGGCATAGATGCCCTGTGCCTTTCCCATTCCATTACTCATATAAAAGGATGTATCTGAAATGTTCCTTCCTATATCGGCTGCCGATGTTGCACAGCGTGGCTGGTCTGAATTGGACTTTGTCCTTGTAACAGGCGATGCCTACTGCGACCACCCCTCTTTCGGCATTGCCATCATCTCCCGGGTGCTGGAGGCAGAGGGCTACAAATGCGCCATTCTCTCCCAGCCCCGCTTCGACCGCCCCGATGACTTCAGACGCTTCGGCAAGCCCCGACTGGGCTTTATGATAACCGGCGGCAACATCGACTCCATGGTTGCCCACTACACCGCCGCCAGACGCAAGCGCAGCGAGGACAGCTACTCCCCCGGCGGCAAGGCCGGTCTGCGCCCCGACAGAGCCACCGTTGTCTACAGCAGGCTTGCCCGCAAGGCCTATCCCGATGTGCCCATCATCATCGGCGGACTGGAGGCTTCCCTGCGCCGCTTTGCCCACTACGACTATTGGGCGGACAAGGTCATGCCCTCCATTCTGCTCGATTCCGGCGCGGACATTCTCTCCTACGGCATGGGCGAAAACCAGACCATCGAGCTGGCACGCCGCCTTGCCGAGGGCGAGCCTGTCTCGCAGATTCTGGACGTGCGCGGCACCTGTGTTGCTGTACCCATAAGCGAGTACACTCCCCGCAAGGTGGCTGAGTGCCCCTCCTACGAGCAGGTGTGCCAGTCCAAAAAAGAGTATGCCGTTTCCTGCCGTATTCAGCAGGACGAGCATGACGCGGTGCGCGGCAAGACCATCATTCAGCGTCACGGCGACAAGATGCTCATATGCAACCCGCCCATGCCGCCCCTCCCGCAGGAGCAGTTTGACCGGGTGTACGAGCTGCCCTACGAGCGCCGTGCCCACCCCTGCTACGATGAGCAGGGCGGTGTACCCGGCATGGAAGAGGTGGAGTTTTCCATCATACATAACCGGGGCTGCTTCGGTGCGTGCGCATTCTGCTCCCTCGCCTTCCATCAGGGCCGCACCATCACCACCCGCAGCATCGAATCGGTGGTGCGGGAAGCCGAGAGCTTTGTAAAGAATCCCCGCTTCAAGGGCAACATACATGATGTAGGCGGCCCTACCGCCAACTTCCGCAAGCCCGCCTGCAAAAAGCAGCTTGAGCATGGCGTGTGCAAGGGCAAACGCTGCCTTGCGCCCACACCCTGCCCCAACCTTGAGGTTGACCACAGCGAATATCTGGAGCTGCTGCGGCGGCTGAGAAAGATAAAGGGCGTAAAGCGTGTGTTTGTGCGCTCCGGCATACGGTTTGACTACCTGATGCTGGATAAGGACGACACCTTTATGCGTGAGCTGATACAGTACCACGTCAGCGGACAGCTCAAGGTGGCACCCGAGCATTGCTCCAACCATGTGCTGGACGCCATGGGCAAGCCCCACATCGAAGCCTACCGCGCATTTTCCAAGAAATTCTTCCGCGTCACCGAGGAAATCGGCAAGGAGCAGTACCTTGTGCCCTACCTGATGAGCAGCCACCCGGGCAGCCGCCTGAGGGACGCGGTGGAGCTTTCCCTCTTCCTGCGGGAGCAACGCCTGCGCCCCGAGCAGGTGCAGGACTTCTACCCCACCCCCGGCACCATCTCCACCTGTATGTACTACACGGGGCTTGACCCCTACACACTGGAAGAGGTGTATGTCCCCAAAAAGCCTGAGGAAAAGGCAGAGCAGCGTGCCCTGCTGCAATACTTCAAGCCGGAAAACCGTGAGATAGTGGAGCGTGCCCTGCACAAGGCGGGACGCAGTGACCTGATAGGCACAGGCAGCGGATGTCTGGTGCGCGGCAGTGCGCCCAAAGCCCCCCAAAAGGGCAAGCCCACCCGCAAGCCCTCTCAGTCCAGACGGGGCAAAAACAGACGATAATCCCCCTGTGATATTTGACAGAAGATAAGGAGAAGCACCATGCTCATAGCCGGATTCCAGAAAAACTCCTTTGTTGACTACCCGGGCAAGATTGCTGCGGTGGTCTTTACCCCCCACTGCAATATGCGCTGCTGGTACTGCCACAACCGCCACATTCTCGGTCACGATGCCGAGCTGCTGGACGAGCAGGCGGTGCTGGAATTTCTCGACCGCAGAAAGGGCGCACTGGACGCGGTGGTCATTTCCGGCGGCGAGCCCACCCTGCGTGCCAATCTGCCGCTGTTTATTGATGTGCTCCGTGACATGGGCTACCTTGTCAAGCTGGACACCAACGGCACCAATCCCAAGATGCTTGCGTCGCTTATTCAGGCAGGCAAGCTGGACTATGTGGCAATGGACATAAAAGCCCCCTTTGAAAAATACGGCGAGATAACGCAGGTAAAGGACGACATCGCCGCCATACGTCAAAGTGCCACTCTGCTCATCAACGGCGGCATCGACTACGAATTCCGCACCACCTTTGCTCCCAACCTGACCCCTGAGGACATAGGCACACTGGCGCGGGAGATACAGGGCGCAAAGCGTTACTACCTGCAGCAGTACCGCCCCCGCGACAAGGAAGACCCACATTCCCACACCCCCGAGGAGCTTAACGCAGCGGCAGAGTGCGCCCGCGCCGTACTCGGCGATGCGGTCATTGTCCGCGGACTGTAGCCCGCCGATATTCTATCGTAAAAGGCACACCTCCGCCCTGTCCGACAAATCTGTATATATACAAAAATGCACCCCCGAAAGTCTGTCTTTCGGGGGTACATTATATTTTTGCATATTATTTCTTCATGCAGGTCAGGATAACCGCCTTGATGGTGTGCATTCTGTTCTCTGCCTCGTCGAAAACGATGGAGGCGGGAGACTCAAAGACCTCGTCGGTGACTTCCATCTCTTCGATGCCGTACTTGGCGTAAATCTCACGTGCAACGGTGGTGTTCTGGTCGTGGAAGCTGGGCAGGCAGTGCATAAACACGGCACCTTCGCTTGCCATAGCCATCTTCGCGCTGTCAACTCTGTACGGGGTGAGCAGCTTTATGCGCTCCTCCCACACACTTTCGGGCTCGCCCATGGATACCCATATGTCGGTATAGAGAACGTCTGCGCCCTTTGTTGCCTCCTCAATGTCCTCGGTAAGCGTGATAGTGCAGCCGTTTTCCGCAGCTATCGCCCTCGCCTGCTCCACCAGCTCAGGGGCAGGGAACAGCTCCTTCGGAGCGCAGGCGGTGAAGTTGAGACCCATCTTGGCACAGCCTATCATAAGCGAGTTGCCCATGTTGAATCGGGCATCACCGTAATAGGTCATGTTAATGCCCTTGAAATGACCGAAATGCTCCTCGATGGTGAGCAGGTCGGCAATTATCTGCGTGGGGTGGAACTGGTCGGTAAGACCGTTGAAAACAGGCACGCCCGAATACTTCGCAAGATCCTCGACAATGGACTGGTCATAGCCTCTGTATTCGATGCAGTCGTACATTCTGCCAAGAACGCGGGCTGTGTCCGCAAGGCTTTCCTTTTTGCCCATCTGGGAGGCACCGGGGTCAAGGAAGGTAACGCCCATGCCCAGATCCATTCCCGCTACCTCAAAGGCGCAGCGGGTGCGGGTGCTGGTCTTTTCAAAGAGAAGCACCATGTTCTTGCCCTCAAGATGGCGGTGGGGAATACCGGCTTTCTTCTGTCTTTTCAGCTCAGCGGCAGTGTCGATGAACTCTCTGATTTCTGCAGGGGAGAAATCAAGCAGCTTCAAAAAGCAATTCTTGTATTCAGGATGCATATTTATTGGCTCCAATCTGTATATATTGAATTTTTATTCATGCATTTTAAATTATTATACACTCTTTTGCCGGTTTTGTCAAGTGTATCGTGTCAAACAGACCATTCTGCGATTTTCAGAAAAACCGATGTATGCCTATCGACATACTGCCCTCTTCCATGCTATAATACCTTAGATTACTCTCGGAAGGGGGGCATTGCCATGTCCGGACAACCGAAAAAGAAGCACATCTGCGTCGGATTGCTCGCCCACGTCGATGCGGGAAAAACCACCCTTGCGGAGGCCCTGCTGTACAGCGCGGGCAGCTCCCGCTCCATCGGACGTGTGGACAAGGGCGATACCGTCATGGACACCCACCGCCTTGAGCGGGAGAGGGGCATCACCATCTTCGCCAGTCAGGCAGAGATGACGGTGGGTGATTTGGACATCACCCTGCTGGACACCCCCGGACACGTTGACTTTTCCTCCGAGACCGAGCGCACTCTGCAGGTGCTGGATTACGCTGTGCTGGTCATCAGCGGCATTGACGGCGTGCAGGCGCACACCCGCACCCTGTGGCGGCTGCTTGAGGGCTGCGGCGTGCCTGTCATCATCTTCGTTTCCAAGATGGACCTTGCAGAGGAGCGTGATTCCGATAACCCCCAGAGTAAGCTTATGGCAGAGCTGCAGAAGGAGCTGAACGCAGGCTGCATCAACTTCTCCGCCGACAGAGCCGAGCGTGACGAAGCCCTCGCCATGTGCTCCGAGCCGCTGCTGGAGCGCTTCCTTGAGGGCGGCGAAATAACCGACAGCGATGCCGCCGCCCTGATACTTTCCCGCCGCGCCTTCCCCTGCTTCTTCGGCTCCGGTCTTAAGCTGAAGGGCATTGATGAACTTATGGAAGGGCTGCAGCGCTTCATTATCCCCCCTGAGTACCCCCAGACCTTCGGCGGCAGGGTGTTCAAAATCAGCCGCGACAAGAATGAACGTCTGACCCACATCAAGGTCAGCGGCGGCGTACTCAAGGTCAAGGACACCGTAACAATAGACGGTGTCAGCGAGAAGATAAACCAGATACGCATATACTCCGGCGCAAAATATGTCACCGTGGACGAGCTTCCCGCAGGCTCGGTGTGCGCCGTCACAGGACTGACCCACACCGCAGGCGGCATGGGTCTTGGCTACGAATCGCATGGCGAAAAGCCGGTGCTTGAGCCGGTGATGAACTACCGCATCACGCTGCCCGAGGGCTGCGATGCCCGCACCCTGCTGCCCAAGCTGCGCACGCTGGAGGAGGAAGACCCTCAACTTCACATCACATGGAAGGAGTTTCTGCAGGAAATTCACGTCAGCCTGATGGGCGAAGTGCAGACCGAGATACTCAAGAGTCTTATCTCCGAGAAATTCGGCGTTGATGTGGGCATTGATCAGGGTCGTGTGCTGTACAAGGAAACCATAGAGAACACCGTAGAGGGCGTAGGACACTACGAGCCCCTGCGTCACTATGCCGAGGTGCATCTGCTGATGGAGCCGCTCCCCCGTGGCAGCGGACTGGTCTTTGACACCATGGTCAGCGAGGACGACCTTGACCGCAACTGGCAGCGGCTGGTGCTGATGCATCTTAACGAAAAGCAGCACATCGGCGTGCTGACCGGCTCACCCATCACCGATATGCGCATAACGCTGACCGCAGGCAGAGCCCACCTGAAGCACACCGAGGGCGGCGACTTCCGTCAGGCAACCTACCGCGCTGTGCGGCAGGGACTTATGCAGGCGCAGTCGGTGCTGCTGGAGCCTTACTACGCTTTCCGTCTGGAAGTGCCCTTTGAGCAGCTTGGCAGGGCGATGAACGATATTCGCCTGCGCAAGGGCAGCGTTGGTCAGCCGGAGGAAAGCGGCGGTATGTCGGTGCTGACTGGACGTGCCCCCGTGGTGCTGATGAACGGCTACGCTGCCGAGGTTGCCGCATACACAGGCGGCAGGGGCAGACTGGCTCTCGAGCCCGCGGGCTACGATGTCTGCCACAACACCGAGCGGGTCATTCTCGACACCATCTATCAGCCCGAAGCGGACATGGACAACTCCCCCGATTCGGTATTCTGCGCCCACGGCGGCGGCTTTGTTGTCAAGTGGGACAAGGTGCCTGAATATATGCACCTTGAAAGCTGCCTGAAGAAAAAGGCGGCACAGTCGGAGGTAATCAGCCACCGCCGCATCAGCATTGACGACCGGGAGCTGGAAGCCATCATGGAGAGGGAATTCGGTCCGGTAAAGTACAACCTCTACCGCCGCCCCGAGCGGGTGGAGATGAGCATGGAGCACACCGAGCTTCCCCCACCGCGCAGGCAGTATGTAATCGTTGACGGCTACAACGTCATCTTCGCATGGGATGAGCTCAAGCAGATAGCGCAGCACAGCCTTGAATCGGCACGCGACAGGCTGATGAATATGCTGTGCAGCTACAGCGCATACACCGGCATCAATGTCATTCTCGTTTTCGATGCTTATCGCGTACCTGCGGGGCAGGGCGAGCGGTTTGATTTCCACAACATACACATCGTCTACACCAAAGAGCGTGAGCTGGGCGACGTATATATTGAAAAACTGGTCGCCGAAATCGGCAAGAACGAATATGTCCGCGTGGTCACCTCCGACCGCATGATTCAGCTTACCGCCATACGCTCAGGCGTGCTGCGTGTTTCCTCCGCAGAGTTTGAGCGGGAAATGGACAGCGTGCATAGGAGAATCGCGCAGACACTGGACAACATGGAGGGTGCGCCAGCGGCTACGCTGGGGGATGTTATTAAGAAAGTTTAGGATTTCCGCCTGTCCTGCTGCAAGTCGGGTTTTGCGGCATATCCGTGCCGATTTTTCAAACAGTCGGCAGACAATACCCTTTGATATTTTTCCTTGACACCCCACAGGCGACGTGCTATAATGACATATTAATAACCACTTTCGACCGCTTCCCCGTTTTTGGGCAGAAATGTCACGCTGAAAGCTCAGGAACGTATTGGAAATCGGGCGAAAAACCGGTAAAATTTTTATCGTTCAACAGGAGGGAGAAGACATTATGCTTAACACCAATCCGGCGGAAAAATTCGCCAAAGAAGGTCTGACCTTTGATGACGTACTGCTCATTCCCGCACACAGCGAGGTAGAGCCCAACAGTACCAATATCTCTTCCTTTCTCACCAAGAAGATCAAGCTTAATATTCCCCTTATGACCGCCTCCATGGATACCGTCACCGAAACAGCAATGGCTATCGCCATCGCTCGTGAGGGCGGTATCGGCATCATTCACAAGAATATGACCATGGAGCAGCAGGCCGACCAGGTCGATCGCGTAAAGCGCAGTGAGAACGGCGTTATTGTCGATCCCTTCTTCCTTTCCCCCGACCATCTCGTTGCCGATGCCAACGCACTGATGGCCAAGTACAAGATTTCCGGCGTTCCCATCTGCCGTGACGGCAAGCTGGTGGGCATCATCACCAACCGTGACCTCCGCTTTATGACCGATGCTGACTTCAATCAGCCCATCGCCAACGTCATGACCTGCGGCAATCTGGTCACCGCCCCCTTCGGCACCACCATGGCAGAGGCACAGGAGATTCTCCGCGCCCACCGCATCGAGAAGCTGCCTCTGGTTGACGAGGGCGGCTTCCTCAAGGGACTTATCACCATCAAGGATATAGAAAAGGCTGTCCAGTACCCTAACTCCGCCCGCGATTCCAGCGGTCGTCTGCGTGTCGGTGCTGCCATCGGCAACACCCCCGATGTACTGGAGCGTGCCGCTGCCCTCATCGAGGCACAGGTTGACGTGCTGACCCTCGACTCCGCTCACGGTCAGCATATCGGCATCATCAACTGCATTCGCCGCATCAAGGCAAAGTACCCTGATGTTCAGCTCATCGCAGGCAACATCGCAACCGCACGCGCCGCTGAGGAACTCATCGACGCCGGCGCCGACTGCATCAAGGTAGGTATGGGCCCCGGCTCCATCTGCACCACCCGTGTGGTCGCGGGCATCGGCGTGCCTCAGATTACCGCTGTATATGACGCAGCCTGCGTCGCGGCCAAGCATGGTATCCCCGTCATCGCAGACGGCGGTATCAAGTATTCCGGCGACATCGTAAAGGCCCTTGCCGCAGGTGCAAACGTGGTCATGGTCGGCTCTCTGGTCGCCGGCTGCGCCGAGTCTCCGGGCGACACCGAGGTCTATCAGGGCAGACAGTTCAAGGTCTACCGCGGCATGGGCTCCATGGCGGCCATGAGCCGTGGCTCCAGCGACCGCTACTTCCAGGGCGGCAACCGCAAGCTTGTTCCCGAAGGCGTCGAGGGTCGTGTACCCTACAAGGGACCCCTCTCCGACACCGTTTACCAGATGATGGGCGGTCTGCGCTCCGGTATGGGTTACTGCGGCTGCGCCACCATCGACGAGCTGCACAGCAAGGCACAGTTTGTGCGCATCACCAACGCCGGTCTGCGTGAGAGCCACCCCCATGATATTTACATCACCAAGGAAGCTCCCAACTACTCCAGCTCCGGCAACGAATAATTTACACAATTTTTATTGACGCAGACCTGCTGATGTAATACAATGAAGATTGCAATGAAAATTCTTCAGATTGGAATGGGTGTCTGTATATGATAAGCAACGGACTTAAAAACTGGCAGCAGTCACGCAGTTTCCGCATCGGCGGCGATGTCGTTTACGGTGTATATCAGAGTGTCGGCTTCTCCGTTTCCGAGGAGGACGGCGGCAAGCTGTTCATCTTCATGCTCTCCGGTCCTGATGCCGCCTTTGACGACATGGAGGACCTGCTCAAGAATCAGCGCGGCGACCTGCGCCTTGTAGAGGTGGGCGATGTTGAAACCTACCTTGCGCTGTTCTTTGACGAAAACGGCGGCGATATGCACGACAGCACCATGGACGACCTGCTGGACTTTGTTGCCGACAACTGCCGCGCCTGCGGATTCAAGGCCCCCAACGTGTGCATAAAGTGCGGCGCGCCCGCCAACAAGCGTTCCTTTGTTGACAACATGGTGCAGCCCATGTGCGCCGAGTGCCGCGCAGCCGAAAAGGCCGCCTCCGCTCCTCAGCGCAGAGAGCCGCAGCCCGCAAGGGACGATACATACGGCGCTGCCCCCATCGCTCCCCAGCGTCCCCACTACGACGACTCCGACTACGAACCCCGCCGTCAGCGCAGGGACTATGACGAGCCCTACGAGGATCGCTATGACGACCGCTACGATGACCGTTACGACGACCGTCCCGCAGCCGAAAACAGCGGTGTTCTGGGTGCTTTGATAGGCTCACTTGCAGGTCTTGTTCCCTACTTTGTTTCGGTACTCATTTCCCTCGAGCTGGCATTTCTCGCCTTCCTCTCGGGAATCGGCGCAGTGCTTGGCTACATCGCCTTCCGCGGCCGCAAGGACAAGTCCAACGCAATGACCATGTCGATGGTATTCTCCGGTCTGCTTTCCGTCATCTCCGTCCTCGGAGTAAAGTGTCTTGGCAATATTCAGGGCACCTTCGGAGAGACACTGAAGTATACCTTCTCCCACCTGCCCTGGATGAATCTGGTGCTTGCCATTCTCGGCGTGCTGCTGGGTGTGGCGGTGGTCATCGACCGAATCCTTGCCTACATCGAATCGGACGACTGAGCCTGCCGAAACAGGTCTGAAATTGTAAATACTTTGTTAACAAACACTACAGAGGGTGTATATCTTCGGTGTCCTGCCGAATATATGCACCCTCTCTTTATTTTTCTCTTAACATATGGGAATTTTGCTGGAATTTTCGGCATCTGTGTGATATAATCAAGCTTGGTATGTTATGCCATGGCAAACACTCAGTGACAACGCCGCTCAGCGGCAGATGGAGAGATGGATATGAAAAAACGCATTATCGCACTTTTGCTCTGCCTCGTTATGGCTGCCGCCATGCCTCTGCAGATAGGCGCAGCCGGAGGAAGCAGCTATGTTGATTCGGGCAGCCTGACCTACGGCGTGGCTGTCATCAACGCCTACGAATGCCGTCTGGAGATGCCCTTTGTCTATTCCGAAGGCATTTCGCTCAGTTCCTCCGTCATAAATAACCTGACAAAGCGACTGGAAGCCATCGGTTTTCCGAATATGAAGTACAAGCTGAACAACGCCGCACGCACGTCTCAGCAGTTCCTTGTGGTGCGCACCGACGATGCCGCCGCCCTTGCCAACATGATAACGGCGGTTGAGATGGCTCCCGGTGTCAGCCCGGAGGAGGTTACCGAGCCGGTATCCTTTACCGATGCCGTTATCGCCGACATCATTTCCGGCACCGACATCTCTGCCTCCGACCTCATCTCCGACAGCGACACCCAGCGTGCCGAGCTGCCCTCTGGTGCCTCTGCCGATGCGGTTCAGCCCATCACCGAGGACACCCCGCAGGCAGACGATGCTGCCGCTTCCACCACCGCTGTCACCATGGTCGAGGAGGGCAAAAGCTCCCTGCGCAAGCTGCTGGACGGCGATGTCTGGATTCCCGACTGCGGCACTCTTTACGAGGCATTTACCAAAACCTTCCCCGAGTTTTCCTTTGCGCAGCCGGCGGCGGTGCGTATCCCCAGCACCATTTCCGCCTCCGATGTGCGCTATTCTGCCGACAGACAGATACTTACCGTAGACATCACCGCTCCGCCGGAGTATGTTGAGCATACCATTGGCGGCGAGACGGTACAGGCACTGCTGGTCACCTCTATCCCCAACCGCTTCACCATCACCCGCTGTGTGGTTGCGGGCGGCGAGGGCGTGGGCGTCAACAAGCCTACCACTACCACAACGACCACTACAACCACCACGACTACCACCACAACCACAGCAACTACTACCGCTGCCACCACTGCGGCAACTTTTTCCACCACCGCTTCCACTCCCGCACCCACAATAACCACAGCAACCGCGGCACCCACCACGCTGACCACCACTGCCCCCACCTCCGTCAACCTCGGCAGCGGCAGACGTGCCTATGTCAACACCCGCCGCAAGCGTCTGTATGTGCGCTCCGGTCCCGGTCTGACCTACTCCGCCATCACCCTCATTCCCAAGGGCACCCGCCTGACCGTCATCGACACCGGCAACACCGACTGGTTCAAGGTCAGACTGGACGATGGCACTGTGGGCTACTGCTATAGCTACTACATCTCCTTTGAAGCACCGGAAAAGGGCTAATCCACAAATTTGCCCTCTTCGGCGTGATTATCACAAAAACCTCACCCCCGTAAGGGTCTGTTGCCCTCTCTAAAACAGAAATTGTTACATATGCGTAACAACTGACCGCACAGGTTGTATTATAATGTGACTTGCCGAAAGGCGTGTATTCCGGGAGAAGTGAGCCGGAGGCGCGCAGAGAAAGCGGCATTGAGTATGAGGAGAATCAAGTCCAAATGATAGAATTTCGCAACGTATACAAAACCTACGACAACGGGACCAAGGCCCTGCGCGACTTTAACCTTTTCGTAGACGAAGGTGAGTTCGTGTTTATCGTCGGCTCGTCCGGCTCTGGCAAATCCACGCTGCTGAAGATACTCATGCGCGAGGAGCTGCCCAGCTCCGGCGAGGTCATCGTGGACGGACGCCGTCTTTCCACCCTGCGCCATCGCGACATTCCCTATTACCGCCGCTCGATGGGCATGGTCTTTCAGGACTTCCGCCTTATCCCCAACATGAACGTCTTTGACAACGTGGCATTCGCCATGCGCGTCACCGGCGCATCCACCAAGGCTGTGCGCAAGAAGGTGCCCTATGTACTGGGTCTGGTGGGTCTTAACGACAAGGCCCGCTGCCTGCCCAAGGAGCTTTCCGGCGGTGAGCAGCAGCGTGTCGGTCTCGCCCGCGCGCTTATCAACAACCCCTCAATGATCATCGCCGACGAGCCCACCGGCAACGTTGACCCGCGCATGAGCTTTGAGATTGTGGATATGCTCAACGAAATCAACCGACGCGGCACAACTGTGCTTATGGTCACCCACGAACATTCTCTGGTAAAGAAGTTCCGCCGCCGCATCATCGAGATTCAGGACGGCGAGCTTGTTGCCGATAGCGGCTCGGAGGTGTCTTACTATGCATAGTTTCAAGTATCTGGTCGGAGAGGGCTTCCGCAGCCTGTGGACCAACCGCCTGATGAGCTTTGCCTCCATCGGCGTGCTTGTGTGCTGCCTTGTGCTGATGGGCAGTGCCTCCCTCATTTCCGTCAACATCTCCGGTCTTATGAACTGGCTGGGTGACCAGAACGTGGTCAAGGTATTCCTTGAGGACGGTCTGACTCAGGACCAGACCGAGGAGATGAAGCAAAATATCCTCAACGTCGGCAACATCGAGTCCATCGAGTTTGTCGACCGCCAGCAGGCATACGAGAGCATCATCAACCGCATGACCAGCAACCCTGAGCTGATTATGGCCATTGATGACACCGGCTCCTTTCTCCCCGATGCCTACACCGTCACCTTTGCCGACCTCACCCGCTTTGAGGAAACGGTCACTCTGCTGGAGAGCCTGCCCAACGTCTACTCCGTAAGCGACAAGCGTGAGCTGGCACAGAAGCTGCAGAGCATCAACCGCGTTGTTTCGGTTGTCGGCATCTGGATAGTCGGTCTGCTCTTCGTTGTTTCGCTGTTCATCATCACCAACACCATCAAGCTGACCATGTACGTCCGCCGTCTGGAAATCAGCATCATGAAGTCGGTCGGTGCTACCGACTGGTTCATTCGCCTGCCCTTCCTCGTGGAAGGCATGGTAATCGGTATTCTTTCCGGCGCAATCAGCTTCGGTCTGGTGACCTATGTGTACATCACCGCCATGTCCGCGGTTTCCTCCGTGCTCTCCTTTGGCATGATTTCATATTCCAAGCTGTGGGTATGGTGCCTTATCGCATTCATCATTGCGGGTGTTCTCGCGGGTGCGGTGGGCAGCCTTATCTCCATCAGCAAGTATCTTAACAAAGAAGGAGGACTGAGCAATGCTTAAAAAGCTTTTGCTCTCCCTTTGCGCTCTGCTCAGCGTTTTTGCCGCTGCGGTTTTCCTCTGCCCCGATGACGCTCCCTTTGTAATGAAAGCCAGCGCCGCAACAGAGGCACAGCTCCGCGCCAAGCAGGCCAACCTCGAAAAGGAACAGGCAAACATCAAGTCCAAGATTTCCAAGCTGGAGTCCAATCAGGCAGATGCCCAGACTCAGGTTACCGCTCTCAACGAGCTGATCTCCAACCTGCAGGCACAGATCAACACCGCCAACGAGAAGATCGCCGTTCAGGAGGCAGAAATCTCTGACATTCAGAAGGACATCGACGCCAAGGAAGCCGAGATTGAGGCAAGCTACGAAAGGTTCAAGCAGCGTGTGCGCTCCATGTACATATCGGGCGACATCACCGGCGGTCTTGAGCTGCTGCTTACCACCGACGGCTTTGACGAGTACCTCTCCACCTCCACCTATATCCAGAAAATGTCCGAGCATGACGATGCCATCATCAGTGCCCTGACCGAGGACAAGGAAGGCTTCCTTGCCCAGAAGGCAGAGGTTGAGGAAAAGAAGGCCGACATCGAGGACGAGAAGTCCCGCCTCTCCGCAAAGAAGGAAGAGCTGGACGAAAAGAAGGCCGAAGCCGACTCCCTGCTCTCCCAGATTGCTGCCGACAAGGCCGCTCTTCAGGAGGAGCAGATAAAGATTGACAAGGAAATGGCCAAGGCACGCGCCGCTATGGACGCCATAGTCAACGCCGCTGCCGCCAACTCCAAGGACACCGACTACGTCGGCGGCACATGGAGATGGCCCGCCCCCGGCTACAACCGCGTTTCCTCCAAGTTTGGCTGGCGTTCCTGGTCCAACAGCTACCACAAGGGCATCGACGTTGCAGCCCCCATGGGCGCAAACATCATCGCCTCCAACGCAGGCAAGGTTGTAACCAGCTCCTTTAACGCAGGCGGCTACGGCAACTACGTCATCATCGACCACGGCGGCGGATACCTCACCGTCTACGGTCACCTCAGCCGCAGAAGCGTCAGCGTCGGTCAGCAGGTCAGCCGCGGTCAGGTCATCGGTCTGTGCGGCTCTACCGGCCGTTCCACCGGTCCTCATCTCCACTTTGAGATCCGCGTCAACGGTTCTGCACAGAACCCGCTGAACTACCTCTAATAGCGCATGAATAAGAAAATATCACTCGGGATGGCCATCTCTTTGATGGCCATCGTCGCTACTATAGCCATTGCACTCACCTACAGCCTCGCTATAAACGTCTTCGAGAGCCGTATGAGTGCCATTGCCGACCGCCAGACCACCGATGACCTGACGGTGGAGATTGACAACAAGGTCAGGCAGAAATACTACGCGGATATTTCTGAAGAGAATATACGCGTTGGAATAGCCAACGGCATCGTTGACGGTCTCGGTGACCCCAACTGTGCTTACTTCACCGCCGAGCAATGGGAGCTGGAGCGCGACCGCGCCGAGGGCTTCGACTTTGGCATAGGCATCTCCGTCGGACGCACCTCTGACGGGTTTATCCTTGTCAACCGCGTCAACGCAGGCTCTCCGGCAGCCTCCGTCCTCAAGCCGGGCGACGTCATTCAGAAGATTGACGGCGTAAGCGTCATCACCCTCGGCTACGAGGGTGCCCTCTCCGCCATAAACCGCGCACCCACCACCGTCACCCTCTCCCGCAAGAGGGACGGCAAGGTGAGCAGCGTGGAGATAACCAAGGCACGCTACAACGTGGTTTCGGTGGACTGGGTCATGGTTGAGAAGAATGCCCGCATCTCCATACACAGCTTCAACGCTGCCACCCCCGGACAGTTTGATTCTGCCCTCAGCAAGGCGCAGCAGCAGGGCGCGGAGGGTCTTATCATCGACCTGCGCGACTGCACAGGCGGCAGCTATGACGCAGCCTGCACCATTCTGGACACCATTCTTCCCGCAGGCAGACTGATGATTACCACCGACAAAAACGGCGAGCAGAAATCGGTCACCTCCAACACCCAGTGCATCACCCTGCCCATCTGTGTGCTTATCAGCGACACCACCTCCGGCGCAGGCGAGCTTTTCGCCTCTGCCATCTCCGACTACATGGGCAACAAGAACATGAAGATTCTTGGCACCGTAGGCACCGCCACCGCCGGTCTGATGACTGTGCAGGAGGATTTCCCCCTCAGCGACGGCTCTGCCCTGCGCCTGACCACAGCCAAGTGGAGTACCCCCGATGGCTCCGCCCTCGAGGACGGCGTGATAAAGCCCATGTATGAGGTCAAGCTGACCAGCTATCAGCAGGAGCATCTGCAGATACTCGCCCCCGCTGACGACCCGCAGATACAGACCGCTGCCGACCTTATCAAGAGCCGTCTGGAAAGCGACAAGGACAATCAGCCTGCCGTCAGCAGCAGCGACACCACCGCAGCGACAACCACCACTACCACCGCTTCCACAACATCGGCAACCACTGCCGCTGCGGGCAACTGACGCCGTTACAAAACCTTACACGACAGAGGAAGTGCAAAAAATGAGCTTTCAGGACAACTTCCAAAAGATAAAGGAGATATGTCTGAAGAAGAACGCGGGAATGTTCGGAAACAGCCGCACCGCCTATGAGATTGAGCTTACAGGTGAAGACGGCGGTGTGTTCTACATCGAATTTTCCGGCGGGAATATCAGCATAGAGCCCTATGACTATCACGACCGCACTGCCGCAATAAAACTGTCCGCTGCCGATTTTCTGGCAGCCGCAGAGGGTCGTCTGGACCTTATTGCTGCCTATATGCTGGGCAGGGCAGTGATTGAGGGCGACATGGACGGCGCAATAATGCTCAAGGAATTTCTTGCAGGATAATCACAACAGCCCCGGAGCCGGTGCTTCGGGGCTGTTGCTCGTCTGCCATACCCGCGGAAAACAGGGGATATTCACCCTTATCTTCCGGTGCGAACCTGCATACAATCAGCAAACCCTGCCAATAATTCTCTAAAACAATACACAGGGGGTTACCCACCATGAATGGACGTATTATCGGATTCCGCTTTGACTGCCCGCAGGAGCCGGAGCTGTGCGCCGCCGCCATGCAGCGCCTGCTGCGTATCCTCACCGACAAGGGACTTGCCACCTTTGACCTCTTCCTCTATCCCTACACCGATGCCCTGCTGCTTTCCGAGCGTGGCAGCACCGCCATGTTTGGCACCCATGCCCTGCTGTGGGGCTTTGACGAGAGGGCACTGGCAGAGGCTGCTGTGGAAGCCTGTCAGGGCAGGACAGCCCTGCTGCGCCCCCGCGCCTGTCTGCTGGACAATGATATGCGTGATATAGCCGCCTTCTTCTCGGAGGGTGTGCATACCCCTGCCGAGGGCGAGGTGCTTGTGGGTGGGCTTGCCTCCCTGCTTGCAGGCAGCGTGCGTCCCTGGGCAATCCGTGAGCAGTCCCGCCGCTTCTGCTCCTTCTGTGAGCATCTTGCTCGCACCAAGGGTGTGCAGCCCGTCGCCCTCTGCGGTGACAAGCTGCTGATAAAGAGCGAGGAAGATAGCCTCGCCGCCGTCGAGGAGCTGTATGCGGCAAAGACCGGCGGAGCAATGGAGGCAGTACGATGAAAAGCAGAGGCTATTCCATTGCGGTGGTCAGCCGCCGCGCCGAGCAGTCCATTGCAGGCGGCCACCCTTGGGTATATGACAGCGAGGTGCAGAGCATTCAGCCCGCCTGCGCTGACGGTATGCCCTGCGATGTAGTCAACAGTGCAGGCAAGTATATTGCCACCGCATTCTATAACAGCAGCTCCAAGATACGCCTGCGCATCATATCCACCAACGTAAACGAGCCGGTGGACGCGGCATTCTTCGAGCGCAGACTGCGCCGCGCGGTGGATTATCGCCGCTCGGTAATGGGCGAGCAGTTTAGCTGCTGCCGCCTTGTCTTTGGTGACGCGGACGGTCTGCCCGGACTGACCGTAGACCGCTTCGGCGATGTGCTGGTGACCCAGACCCTTTCGCTGGGCATCGAGCTGCACAAGCAGGAGATATTCTCCTCCCTTGTCGCCATTCTCCGTGAAATGGGCGAGGACATTCGCGGCGTGTACGAGCGCAACGATGTCAGTGTGCGCCGTCTGGAGGGCATGGAGCAGGGTGTGGGCTGGCTGCCCATGGACTGCACCCCCGATGCCGCTGCCCTGCCCACCGATGTCATCATCACCGAAAACGGCATCAAGTACCATGTGGACATCGCCAACGGACAGAAAACAGGCTTCTTCCTCGACCAGAAATTCAACCGTCAGGCAGTTGCCCGCATCGCAAAGGGCAAGCGGGTGCTGGACTGCTTTACCCACACAGGCTCCTTCGCCCTCAACGCAGCCCGCGCAGGGGCGGAAAGCGTCACTGCTGTGGATATTTCCGAGGATGCCCTCAGCACCGCCCGGGCAAACGCAGCCCTCAACGGTCTGGACAACGTAGACTTCCTCTGCGCCAACGTCTTTGACCTGCTACCCACGCTGAAAAAGGGCGCATACGACCTCATCATTCTCGACCCGCCCGCCTTCACCAAGTCCCGCGCCACCATAGAAAACGCCATCAAGGGCTACAAAGAAATCAACCTGCGCGCCATGAAGCTGCTCGCGGGAGGCGGCTGGCTTGCAACCTGCTCCTGCTCCCACTTCGTCACCGACACCCTCTTCTGCGATATGCTGCGCAGTGCCGCCGCCGATGCAGGTGTGCGTCTGCGTCAGGCAGAGGCACGTCAGCAGGCCGCCGACCACCCCATCGCGTGGGGCATACCGGAGACCGCATATCTCAAGTTCTACATATTCCAGAAAATGTAAGCGCACATTATCGTCGTTTTGCATATATTTCATGGGCGCTTTTTAAACGATTTTTGAACATTCCTTTTACCGTCTTGTTGTTTGGGGCGGCATTGTGGTATAATTATGTGAATACTGCCGCCGAAAAGTGCCATAGCGGCAGACCAACCAAAACCGACAGTAATGCGATTTTTACTTTCTGAAAGGATGTTTGTCACAATGAAGATGCGGGTTAAGCGCATAGTTTCTCTGCTGTTCGTTGTACTTATGTTTGCCGCCATTCCGGGAATGAGCGCATTCGCCGCCAAGTCGGACGTTGACTTCACCATCAACGTACCCACCGACGTGGAATATTCCGCGGGCGACACCGTCAACGCAGACGTTGAGATTCGCACCCAGACCGAGAACGGCTATGTGGAAATGACCATGATCATGCGCTACAATGCCGATATTTTCACCTACAGCTCCACCATCGAGGATCTGGACGGCTTTACCGTAGTAAACAATGCCGATGAGGGTCAGCTCAACATCTACTATTCCTCCCCCGACGGCAACCGCTCCAAGATTGACACCTACGCACTGAAGATCCGCTTCGCTGTAAAGACCGGCGTTGCCAGCGGTAAGTACAAGCTTTCCCTTGACGTTGACCCCAAGGACATCTACGGCTTTGACAACAACGGCAACAAGGAGCCCAATATCCTCACCGTTTCTCAGGCAAGAGAGAAGGAACTGACCGTTATCGAAACCCACGACGGCGCAACCACCACCGGCGGTGACGGCAGCGACTATCCCGGCTACTTCACCGCTCCCTCCGTCACCCAGAAGCCCGAGGAGCAGGAAGGAAGCTGTGTCAGCTTCGGCAGCATCATCTTCTTCCTTATCGGCGCACTGGTCGTTTTCAGCGCAGGCTTCTTTGTGGGCTTCTCCTATGCACAGCGCCGCATGAGCGAAGAGAGTGCCTACGGTTACGGCGGCTTTGGCGATTCCTCCGCCAGCGTTTCTCCCCGCAAGCAGACCCGCGCATTCAGCCGCAGCGACCGCTCCGCAGCCGATGACTTCGACGACGAGCCGGAGGACACCCGCAGCTCTGCCGAGAGCATCTATGACGAGCTGGACAGCGCACGCAGAGAGCGCACCGCTCCCCGCCGCCCCATCTCCTTTGAGGACGATGATGACGGACGTGTGGACACCGGCTATTTCGGCAAGGCAGCCTCCAGCCGCCTTGGTGACGAATCCAGAGAAGTCCCCGCCTTTGACGACGACGATGACGATGATGACGGCTTCCCCGACCAGTTCATTCCCCGCTCCACCCGCGGCGTAGGCTCCACCACCGTCCCCGGCGAGGACCGCTACGGCGACTTCGGTGGTCTCCTCGGCGCACGCACCCGCCGCACCCGTACCGACGACGGTTACGGCTCCTTCACCATCGACGACGATGACCCCGAAAACGGCGACTATCCCTCCGACCGCCGCCGCTATCGCTAAACGTGAGTAATTGGCAACCGCAGCCGGGATTACCGACTGCGGTTGCATTTATTTTCATATTTTTTCATATCCACCAGAATAAACTGATTTATTCCATGCCTGCAATGGCAAATAAAAGGAAATTGCATGAAATCATCGGAATCCTTCGACAAGCCCACAGAATCAAAAGGCAATAGAAAACGGCGCACTTTGATAAGCGTGCTGTTGATTGTCTGCGCACTGCTGTTTTTTCAGGCGGTGCATTTTGAGCTGTGGTACGATAATCCCATCGACCCCGAATTTTACGGACAGGTACACGGCTCCTGCGCCCTCTGCTCCGACAGCGTGGGCGCATATATTCAGCTTGGCTTTTTCTGGCCCCACTCCCCCGCCCGCCTTGCCAAAGACGAGCAGCGGCGCAGCGGTGAAACCGTCACCGTCCTGCGGGTGCGGAAGCTGTCCCGCTTCTGCACCGAGGCAGAGGTGTGCTATGCCTCAGGAGAAAAGGCACTGCTGGTTTCCAGGGTGCTGCGTGCCTATGACGACAACGGCGGTTGGGTGGGCTTCAGGGTAAATGACTCCCGCCGTGAGCTTCCGGCTTGACCACACATTTCACTGTTGTAATTGACTGTGCCGAAACTTGATGGTATTATCATTAAAAAATATACTTCGTGTGGCACTGAAACATAATAAATCGGAGGAACAAAAATGGATTTTACCGAGAAATTTGTCAGCAGAGATGACCGCTTTAAAGGAAGAATCTTCAGCGTAAGCGTGGATGACATTATTCAGCCCGACGGCAAGCCCTCGAAGCGCGAGGTTGTCCATCACAACGGCGCGGTGTGCGTTGCTCCCCTGACCGACGACAACACCCTTGCCTTTGTCCGTCAGTACCGCTACCCCATGGCAGAGGTCATGCTGGAGCTGCCCGCAGGACGCATTGAGCCGGGCGAAGACCCCGTAGAGACCGCCAAGCGTGAGCTTATTGAGGAAGCAGGACTTACCACCATTGAGTGCATCCCCTTTGGCGTGGACTACCCCACCCCCGGCTACAGCACCGAGAAGATATATCTCTACGGCGCGCGCATCGGCGGCACCTGCCCCACCAACCCCGACGAGGGCGAGTTTGTGGAGAAGGTGTATATCCCCCTTGCAGAGGCAGAGGAAATGGCATATGACGGCACCATCACCGATTCCAAGACCGCCATGCTGGTACTTCGCGTTGCCAAGGCAGTCCGCGAGGGCAGGCTTTGATTGTACCCCTGAAAACCGCTGACCGAATAGATTTATTTGCAGGAGGGAGCAAGCAGTGAATCGCTTAAGAATCTTTTTCAAAAACTTTGCCGCAGGACGCAAGGAGCTTTTCGCCCGCATAGGTGTATTTATCGGCACGGCACTGGCGGTAACGCAGATTGTGGAGTATGTGCTGAACATACCTGCTCTGGAAAGCCTGACCAAATCCGTGTCCGTCGGCAGCACCGACCTGTTTGCCATTCTCAGCGAGCCGCTGGTCTACCTCGGCATAGCGCTGGTGCTTGCCCTGCTTGCACAGACCGGTTTTGCCCGCTACAGCCGCAAGTTCAAGGACAGCGACTTCCGCATCTCCATAACCATGGGCGATATATTCGACTGTGATGGCACTATCATAATCCCCTCCAACAACCTCTTTTCCTCCGACCTGCGTATGCTGGGCGACCGCAACAGCATACACAAGCAGCTTATCCAGCGCAACAGGATGCCCAAGGGCTCGCAGCTTTCCTCTGCGGAGGATATAGAGCGCCAGACAAGGGAGCGTCTTGCCGAGGAGCGTTACACCGCCTATGTTGCCGACAGAGAGCCTTATGTGTTTGGCGGAGAAAGCTACACCGCATACCAATACGGCACACTTCTCCCCATAGAGGTCAACGTCGACCGCAAAGAGCGCAACGTGATGCTCTTCTCTATGTCGGAATTTCTCAGCCCCGGTATTCCCTCTGTCAGGAATGAGGACCTCTTCCTCTACATTGACCGTATGTGGGATTTCATCGAGACCAACGGCATTGCCGACCGCAAGCTGGTTATTCCCCTGATTGGCACAGGCGCGGCAGGCGTGGGCAAAAGGAAGCAGGTTGTCGCCCGCTACATCATGAATACCTACATCACCCGCGCCCGCAGACTGCGCATCAACGAGCTGACCGTGAGCATCTTCCCGGGTGACTACCTCAGCGGCGAAATCAACCTTGCCGAGCTTAAGGAGTACGCCGATTCCCTCATCAAATTCCCCGACTGGGAGTTTGGCGAGAGCAACGCTCCCACAGCGGGCAAAAAGTGATATTATAGCACCAGACAAACAGCGCGTCCGCACTTTTCTGTGCAGACGCGCTGTCCTTATGTCTTTTCTTATTCTTGTTTGTCTCGGGTTACTTCAGCCCGAAATGCCCCTTGAATTCCCGCACCTTCATGCGGATATGGGAATCCAGCCGCTGGTCGCAGAAACGGCGTATGTTTTCGGGAATCTCGCCGTAGAATGCCTCTGCGATACCCCCTGCTATGCACGCCTGCGTGTCGGCATCTCCGCCGAGGGACACCGCATTGCGCACTGCGCTCTCATAGTCGTGGGAGTCAAGGAATGCAATTATCGCCTCCGGCACGCTGCGGGAGGCGCGCACCTCAAACTGGTATCGGGGGCGTATTTCGTCCACCGTCCGTTCCAGATTGTACCGAAACTGCCTCTGTACATAGCTGCGTATATCGTCCTTGGTGCCGCCCTTTCGCGCAATCCACACGCAGGCAGCAACCGCCTTTGCACCGTTGATGGCATCGGCATTGTCGTGGGTGACAGCGCAGCTTGCCGTTGCCTGCAGCAGCACCTGCTCCAGCTTTTCGTAGGCGTAACCGATGGGCACAACACGCATTGCGCCGCCGTTTCCGTAGCTGTGCAGCCTACCCTCTCCGCCGCCCTTTGCCCAGTTGCTGAACATGGTGCCATACCCTGCATCGGGATAGCAGTCGTAGTAATGCCTGTACTGTGCGGCATACTCCGCAGCGCGGGTCTTCATCTCCCGTATGGAGATGTCGGCAGGGTTGCCCAGAATGGCATCGCAGACAGCAGCGGTCATTACAGAATCGTCGGTAAAGGTGCTGCCGAATCGCAGCTCGAAATCATAGTCCTTGGTGGCGTGTGTTTCGTAGTACGAGCCTATAATATCTCCGTACAGCGCACCAAACATTTCACTTCAACTCCTAGTCGAGCAGCTTGATAACGTAGCCCAGTGCCACAATGCACTTGAGGCTTTCTATAGAGGTAGCGCGGTCATAGACCTTCTCGCTCTCGGGCAGCTCCTCGTAGGGCACAAGGCAGGGGTGCAGCTTGCGCTCATCGTCGCGCTGCTCGCCGTAGCTCCAGCCCTGTGCGATGCGGTTTGCCGCCCACACCTCGTGGGTGTTCTTTGCAAGCTGTTCAACCAGCTCTTCAATGCCCTCAGGCAGCTCGACATCACTGGTATCTATGGGATTAGGGATATATTCTGCCATGATAAGTTCCTCCATTTTCTTTTTCTGTGGGCGCGTTTTCGGTTGGTTAATTGGGCACTACAGGGGCTCTGCCGATGTTGAGCGCAGCCCAGTCGGCGTGCTCCTGCAGGGATTCGCGTCCAATCTCGAAGAGAATCTCCTGACAGGCAACGGCTTTTGATGCCGCCACCTGAGAATTCTTCATGTTTCCGTCCTCTGCAAAAATATCGCTTACGTCCTCGATGGCTCTCTTGTAGGTGACGAAGGTCAGCATATAATGTTCCAGATCCTCTTCATAGCCCATTATGCGGTTGTGCTCGTTGACCATCATTGCGGCAACAGGGAACGCACCCGCAAGGAAGAGCAGTATGCTTTCCATGCTGAAGGGGATAAACTCAGGCATTCTCACTGCGAAGTTCACACCGCAGAGAGGCAGTGCAATGTATATCGCCAGCAGGATTGTTGCGATAACCGCGCCGATAATCAGTCGGTTGGGCAGTCTGTCGCATTTCTCCGCCATCTTCCTTACGCCCAGCTTTTCAGCCTTATTCTTCTTGCTGTTGGGGTTGCCGTAGATCTTCTTGTGGAGATATGCCGCCTGACCCGGAGGTGTACGCTTGCCGGCTTTATTCGTATGTGCAACGCCGGTTATGGGGTCTGTAATGCCGGGCAGCCATTCCTCGGTGCCGTCGGGGTATGTGACCTTCTCGTCGGGCAGACCAAGCCAGTAGGTGCATACATTGCGGACACGGTCAACGTCATCGGCGTATCCGATGCGCTCAGCCTCTGTCCTCGGGTGGTTGAGCATGACCTCCAGATTTATGCTTCTCAGCGCGAAACGCACCCAGGTGATGCTGTTTTTCTGCTTGCGCAGGTAGTAGTCCTGAACATTGGCGACGTGTGCCTTGTACTCCGCCGGATTCTTGTACTTTACGTGGTCATATACGTCAGCCTCGTACCAGCCGCCCTGCACACGGAGTCCTTCCGCAAGCACACGGTAGTCCACATAGCAGTTGTGCATACTGCGGCTGCGGAAGTTGCGCCGCCATATGATGTAGGTGAAGAACATCACGGCAAGGTACGCAAACATAATCGCGGGGTGGTTGAACATATCGGAATATACGCCCAGACCGATATACGCAAGACCCGCCAGCCAGATAATCCTCTTGCCTATCTTCTCGCGGCGGTCACGGTACCAGATGGCAAGGCGGTCGCTGTCGTCAAAGTAGTCCTGCACCATCGCTGTGGACGGCTTGATGCTGTGGGCAAAGCCAAGACCATACCGCTTGCCCAGCACATATTTGCGCAGACCGATGAGTTTCCGGTTGTATTCGTCAATCTTGTTTATCTGGCTGAACAGCTTTTTTTCACGGTCGTCTGCCTTGTTCTTTTCCTCCGTTATGCGGCGGGAAAGCGCCTGCAGTCTGCACAGATATTCGCTCTTTTTGCCGCCTGTCCGTGCCTGCTCACTTTCGATAAGCCGCTGAAGGGGAGCTGCTTCATTGTCTGCCTTTTTCTTTACTCGCGGCTTCTTTTCTCCGCTGATGTCCGCGGAGAAAAGCTCGGAAAGCACCTCGTCACGCAGAGCCTCTTCGCCGCTTACCAGATCCTCAAAGGGGGTCATGGAATACCAGCTTTTGCCGGATTCAAGCTGCGGCTCGGGGAATATCTTGCGGATATGGTAGTCGTAGGGCTTGGTTTCTCTTCCGGGCTTGGGGGTGTAGATGTGGTATATCGGGCGGTTTTCCGGAATGTGCAGCGGCTGCTGCACGAATGCAGCAGACAGCTTGCCGTGGAGTGCGTCCTTTATGCCCGTGGCGGTGCCGGCAGCACTCTGGGTCAGTTCGCCGTTCCACAGGGCTATGTATACCATGCTGTGGTCGGAAATAAACCGTTCCACCTCCGAGAACTGACGGTCTGCGGTTTCGGTTTCTCCTGCTGCGTTGTCAAGCAGAAGATCCTTTACCTTGTCCCACTCGGAATTGCCGGAAACATAGGGAATGACATAGGGCGGTTCGCAGGACCTGCAAATCTCACGGTATCTTGCCTTGTCCGCTTCACTGAAATCGGGTATACCGCCAACAGTGCGGTTGAGATACACGTCCTCCGGCATGGGCAGCACTATGCGCACCCTCAGATTGGCATTCCCTGTCCTCTTTGCATAGGCGAGGAATTCTTCCGCGACAATCTGGTCTGCGCCCTTTGCCAGTGCGGTAAGCAGTATGATGGGCGATTCCCCGCACTCCTTGCAGATGCGGTCCAGCACACGGCTGACACTGGCGCGGATAGCCGCGTCATTGCCCTGCTCCATACGAACATCGCGGTGACCGATAACACCGACATATACCGGTATCTTGCGCTTCTGCAGGCGGTCGATGTCCGCCTGTGTAATCTTTGCTTTATTCCCGGGCATATTGTTAATCCTCCATCCTTTTTTCTTTTGTGTCAGTTCCAAAACCCTTTGGAAACTTTCATCTATTGAATTATACCATGCGATATTTTGGAAATCAATGATGCTCACATATTTTTGTTTTCGTTCTGCCATTTTTTTATCGCTTATGCCACAGGTTTGACGGCGTTGCCCAAAGCTGCTCTTTATGCTATACTTTATGCAGATAATTTTCGGAGGTCTTTTGATGAAGACAACAGCAATTTTCGCCTCGGCAAACCAAAACGGCAGCACTGCCCTGCTGCTGAACACCTTTCTTGACGCCCTTTCCCATCGTGCCGATGACAGCGTCACCATCTTTGAGCCATACAAAATGACCCCGCAGCCTTGCATGGGCTGCGGGGCGTGCAGTGAAGCCGATATATGCATACACGATGATCTTGACCGCCTGTGGTCAGCAGTAGCCGAGAGCAGTCTGCTGGTCATCGCCTCGCCTGTATACTTCCGTGGGCTGCCGTCGCCGCTCAAGGCGGTCATCGACCGCACCCAGCGGCACTATATGGCAAAGCTGCGGGGAGATTCGCCCCTGTGCGCCGCCGAAAGGGAAGCGGTGGTGCTGCTTGCCGCAGGTACCAACATGGAGGACGGCGAAACCGCCGCCCGTGAGCTGCACCATGCGCTGACCGCACTGGGCGTTGTGCGCACCCGCGTCATTGTCGCCGGCGGCACCAACTACCACCCTGTAACGCCGGAAAAGCTTGCGGAAATCCGCGCCGCAGCAGCCGAGCTGCGCTGCCTGAAATAACACACCAAATAATCACACGCCAAGCACGCGGACAGCAACCTCTATCTCTGTGGTCAACCGTTCGACCTGTGCCAGCTTGCGCTGGTCGTCGGCACCTGTCTTGTAGACATAGGGGGTCATGGTGAAGAGGTCGGTTATCGTTTCGCCCTCTATCGTCAGGTCAAACCTTACCTCATGGCAGTCCAGCAGACGGAAGCCCTCCGGCATGGGCGGCTCGGGCGGATTAAGCTGGGGGCGGTCGTACACCGCCTGCTTCAGCCCGAAAAGATGCCGCTCCAGCGGCACTGCCTGTATCAGCCGACCGCCCTTATTCAGCACCCTGCGAAATTCCTCTGCAGCCGTCGGCGCGAAGATGCTCAGCACCACGTCGGCGCTCCTGTCGGCAATGGGCATACGGAAAACGCTGGCGGCCGCCAGCTCAATATCCTCACCCCTGCGCGCTGCCTGCCGCAGCGCATCGCGGGAGATGTCTATACCTGCCGCCCTGAGCATAACGCCCCGCTCGCGCATATGGCGCAGCAGTCCTGCGGTGTAGTAGCCCTCTCCGCAGCCTGCGTCCACAAGGCAGTCATCATTCTCAAGACAGCCCTCCGCCGCCTCGCACAGCGCGTCCAGCAACGGGCGGTAGTGTCCTCCGTCAAGGAATCGTGTCCTCGCCTGAATCTGCGCCGCGTCATCTCCGTGGCGTTTGCTTCCGGAGCTGTTGTTCATCAGCAGATTGACGTAGCCTGCGCGGGCTATATCATAGCAGTGCTTTCTTCCGCACACCAGAGAGCGTCCCTGCTGCTCCAGTTGCCCGCCGCAGACAGGGCAAGTAAAAAGGCTCATTTCCTTGCCTCCAATTTTTCCTTACAGTCTTTTAACAGGGAACAACATATAGCTGATGCCTGCGGTCGGGTCGGTAAAGTCCTGCACCGCGCCGGCAAGCTCAATGCCCTCTTCCCTCATGTGCGCAAGCATCTCGCCGAAGGTGTCGCCGCCCTCGCAGCGCACCCGCAGATACTCAAAGGCGGGCACCTCCCAGCGCACCCAGCCCTCAGGCGGCTGTGCGCTGTCCTCGCACTCCACGCCCGCCAGATACAGCCCCTTGGTGAAGCCATCTTCCCAAGGCATAAAGGAGCGTGACAGGTCGGTCATTGCACCCCAGATGCCTGCAAGACTGCCGTCCTCATTCTTTTTTGCAAGGGCGGCAACCTCCGCAAAGCGTCCGTTTGCCTTGCCCCAGAGCCGCTGCACAAAGCCCTCGCCCTCTGCTGTTGAGCCTTCCATGCCTATGACGGCAAAGGAGGGCTTTTTTATTTTCTCTATGTTCATGCGTCTTACCCTGACTTCCGCTGCATCAGTCGCAATCGACATACAGGAAATGCTTGCCGCAGGTCAGGCAGCGGAAAAGATACCCCTGCAGATGACCGTTGATGTTGCCTCGGAGAGTGTCGAAGTCAAAGCCGCATATCTCCTCGTCGTAGTTTTCCTCCAGCTCCTTTTCCAGACCCATGCGCACTATATCGTCCCACAGCACGCCGCCCAGATAGGCACAGTAGTCGCCGCAGTGGGCATACCAGTATTCCTGCTGCCAGCCGCAGTAGCCGAGGGTGCGGGCGGTCAGCTCCATCATCTTGCTTCCGTCGGGGTCGTCCACATCGCCTGCGTTTTCCGAATCCTGAAAACAGCCGTCAAACTTTTCTGCCGCGCTGCCATCGGCAATGCACTGCGGGCACAGGCACTCCACGTCCTCTCCGGAAAAGAAAGGATTTCTGTAGCACAGCGTGGTCACCTTGCCGCAGCAGTCGCACACCTCGCCTGCGGTGACCTCAAAGGCACCTGTGGCAACAGGGTCAGGGTGATACCTGAAAACGATATTATCCATATGTATTCTCCTTTGTCATTCATCTATATGGAAACATTGCAGCCCGGCACACTTTCCCGCAGCTTTGCCGCCTGCTCTTCGGTTACATTGGTGTCACGCAGACCCACGAGGTACAGGTTATCCAGTCCATAGAGCGGGGAAATGTCGCTGACAGGACAGCCGTCCAGCTTCAGCGTGTGCAGCTCCTTAAGCCCTGCCAGCGGAGAGATGTCGCTGATTGGGTTATCATTCAGCTCCACCCACGAAAGGGCGGAGAGAGCATCAATGCCCGTAAGGTCGGTTATGCCCTCTTCGCTCGCCCACAGGGTGGTCACATTGGTCAGCTTGGCAAGCTGACTGCTGTCAGCCGCCAGACGACCGTTTGCGAATATGTCGTCGCCGTACAGCGTTGTTTCCGCAACGGAAATATACTCGTCCCCAATACGGGCAAAGTGGACATTGTTATATTCTGCCGCAAACAGCCACAGCCCCGCTGCCAAAAACAGCCCCGTCGCAATGCCCGCGGCTATCCCTGCCCGTTCTTTTCTCAGCGTGCCGCGCCACTGGGCCTGAGCTTCGGCAGAAGCCTCTCCCTCGGTCAGCGCACCGCCTGCGGCGGCTGTCAGGTCGCGCTTGAGCAGGTCGTAGCCGGGTACAGTGCTGTCAAAGTTGAACTGCCCGAAGCCCTTGCCGCTGATGAGGATATTGTCCGCGAAAAAGCCTTTGGCGGTGCTGAAGTTTTTCAGGTCACTCAGCTTGCCGATGCGTGCCATGCCTATCATGGGCACAGCCAGCATACTGCCGTCCCTGACCTCTATGCGCGTCCTTGCCATGCGAATGACCAGCGTGCCCAGAAGGACAAACACCAGCCCGCCGGGCACCAGAATGTGGGTAATCTCAGGGAAAAACGCAAAGGAAACCGCACCTGCCGCAATGCCTGCCACGCACAGCAGTATGCCCAGAAAGGTGTGCAGTACACGCTTTCCGCTCTTTTCTCTCACTGTGTATTCGCCGGGATTCATTTTATCTGTTGCGGCTTTTGCGGCGGCTTCCTTTTTCTTTACAGCAGAGCGCAGAAACAGCATACACACTGCCCCACATACGGCAACCAGCCCAAACATGGCGAGGGCATACTCACTTAATCTGATATTTCTGACCCAGAACAGCATTACACGATACTCCCCTTTACATGATTATTCAATATGATTATAAAAGGAAATTCCGCGCAATGCAATAGCTTTGTCGTCCCGTTTCCCATATGCGGATTGCTCTGCACCCATGTCCATTGATTCCGCACACACCATAATCAGGATATATTGTCAATTTCTTCACATAAAAACAACGTCATCAAGCAGCCTTAATTTATGTTAATAATCTCATAATCCCTTGCAATCCTTCTTCCTTTGTGCTATAGTCTTGTTGTCAGGAATCTTATAGATTTGGGTGTAAGCGATATGTTCGCTTCATCAGATTTCTGTTGTTTCTCTTCCTTTACCATTTTCTTTTCTTTCCTTATTATTTCCCTTTGGTTCGTGGCGGCTGTACCCGCAGCCGCCACAAACACAACAGCCCCCATAGCACCGTCTTTTCTTCTTTCACGGTGCTGCGGAGGCTGTTGTGTTTTTTGTATTTTTTCTTTTCCCATGTATTTTTCTGCATTACTCAGGCACAATCGGGCAATACCGATTGCTTTGCGAAGGTTTCGGAAAGCACCATTACCCCCTGCCGCGCTGTTTGCCTGCACATAAGCCCGCCCTGCGAATACTATGTAATATCGCGGAGGCGGGCTCGCTCCTGTCACCGCGTAAGATATGCCGCCCGGGGTACAGCATCTCGGGCGGCAGTTGGATATTGGGGAAACACTACAGAATGTTCTTCAGCAATGGACGCTCGGTCTGCTCCAGATGCTCCACCGCAGCCAGCAGCTCTTCGCACGCCATCTTCCAGTACAGCTCGTCCTCCATCTTCACCTTAACGTCCAGTATGGCAATCTTTGCCGCGACACTTTCCAGCTCGCTGTGTCGGGTGTGCAGCGCCAGACGCCGCTCATAACGCTCCCACTGCCTTTTCAGCAGCTCAACCCCCTCTGCTGAGCGCGCCTGCTGCAGCATTTCTATACGATAGGTCATTTCCTTTGCGGCACTCCTTGTGTGCCATAACGATGCCGCTCCAATAGCGATTGTCACCGCCAGAATCAGCACCGCAGCTCCAAGCCTTTTCATAAATCCGCTCCTTTGCCTGCTTTATACCATATGCTATTATTCTTTTTTTATAATGGTAAACGAGCCATCGCTGCTGCCGGTCATTATAAATACCTCCTCCGGCTGCACCCCTTCTCTGCGGAGGGTATCTTCTATGCGCTGCTCGTCCCAGCCGATGAGGCTCATTGAATGTTCCTCTATCACACCATCACTGACAAGCAGCACGCTCATCTGCTCGCCTGTGGTGTCCACCCCGGCACTGCCTGCGCTTACAGGCAGACACTCCGCCTTTTGCAGTACGCTCAACGAGCCGTCAGGCTCCACCACTGCCCACCTGACCGAGGCTATGTCAAACACCGACTGCTTACGCAGCGATTCAAAGAGGTCTGCGTTGGTCATTCTCAGCCTGCGCAATGCGTCCTGCTGTATCTTTCCGTCAGCAATTACCGCAACAGGTCTTCCACAAATCACGCGGGCAAACCGCGCACTGCGCAGCATCAGGCCGGACATGAATATCTCCAGCACCACCAGCATTGCAATGGGCAGTACGCCTGTCAGCAGGGGTATGCCTACCTCCTGCATCGGTACGGCGGCGAGGTCGGAAATCATCAGCGTTATTACCAGCTCGGCAGGCTGCAGCTCCCCGATGGTGCGCTTGCCCATGATGCGCACTGCGGCTATAACGAGGACGTACAGTATTACTGTTCTTATAATCACTGTCAGCATAATCCATCACCGCTAGGTAGTATTGCCAAAGGCTGGCTGAAAATACCTCCTGTCGGTCAATTGCGCCAAACGAAAAAACCGCACACTGGTTTGTGTCATGTCCTTAGCGGACAATCAACACCATCTCATTGTAGGGCGGGGGCTTGCTCCCGCCGCTAACCTGAACAAACAGCCGCTAATCTCGATATTCCATGAGTTTCTTTGCAAAATTCCGTTTTGCCGCACCGATTGTATTACGGCTACAAGGTATTATCAACATCTGTTTTGCGTCACATTTCGGCATTGTGGCATATTTCGGCGGGAGCAAGCCCCCGCCCTACATCTGCATGACAGGCAGCGAATCAGGCAGTCTGCCGACACAGTAAACCGGGCGGTTGCTCAGACCCACAAAAAAGAGAACTGGCAGATCAAACCGATCTGCCAGTTGCTTTATACTATATGCCGTTTCTACGCTAAGAATATCATGCTTGTGTGCGGCTTCTTGCATTTGCTTATAGGTTATTTCTTTTTCTTCTCCTCGCCGCCGGTCAGCTCGGTCAGCCATTTTGCCGTTTCAACCAGCTCGGAAACCTCGCCGAAGTTGTTGCGGTAGATTTCAATTATCCACGAGGCATCGCAACCGTTGCGGTCGAGTATGGCTTTCAGGCGGGCATAGTCCATTACGCCCTTGCCCGGCAGCATACAGGTGTTGTCGGGGTTGTTGTCGTTGACGTGGACATGGATTATCGAATTGCCCAGCTTGTCGGCAAAGGTGTAGGGGTCATAGCCCGCACGCACTGCCTGCTTGATGTCAAAGACAAACTTGATGTCCTCGCCAATCCACTCCCTCATTCTGCAGAGGAAGTCGATGTTCTGGCTGCGGTGGAGATTGACATTCTCCTGCGCAACGGTTACACCAAAACGCTTGCCCACCTCCATGATACGGCTGAAACGCTCGAAATACTTCTCGTCCGGCGAATGGGCGGGTAGCTTGTCGCCATGAATGACAACGAGGTCAGCGTCCAGCATCTTTGCTGCATCAAAGTATCTCTTGTAGTCCTCGATCATGTCGGTAAAGCGGCGCTCGTAGTTGGAGAAGAACATGAACGGCTCCATCATGGAGGAGTAGGGGTGCAGAGAGCGCACCTTTGCCCCGTACCTGCGCACACTGCTCTTTAGCTGCTTGACAAAGCGTTTGTCCAGCTCGCTGGAGGTATTGAAAAATATCTCAAAATCCCGCACTCCCATACCGAGCAAGCTGTCCAGTGCCAGCTCAGTGATGGTCGGGTAAAGACAGGATGTTGATACACCCACTCTCATAGGTCAGCACTCCTTTCCTGCTGCGCCGCCTGCCTGGGAATAATTCCGCGGCAATCCTTCCGGAACTTACCTGTATACAGTCATTCTGCGGCGTGTTATCATTTGTATGAATAAATCTACGAAGGGACTGATGTTCTTATGCTGAAAAGGCTTATCGGCGAATTTGAGGAAAGCATTTCCTCCACCGCAATGGGCCTGCTGTGGTTCACTGCCCTGTTTTCGGATATTCTGCTGCTGGGCTGCGCGCTTCTTCTGCTTGCGGAAGCCGCCGCGGCATGGCTGTCGCTCCCCGGGCGGGAGCTGTACCTGCTTGCCGAAGAACTTTTCTCCCTGACGGGCAGAATCGTTGCGCTGGGCGCAATATGCGCATTTGCCGCAGACGTAGCAGTACGCCGAAAACTTTGAACACTATTTCTTTCTAATTATACCATACATTCAGCGATATGCAACAATTATTTTTTGCAATCCTATAATAATCTTGTCGCAATAACATCAATATCAATGTATCAACAGGTGTGTACACAAAGCGGACATTTGCCCGTGCAATGCCCTGATTTCCCTCGCTCAGAGGGTTTTCATCATCCAGCAGACGTCCGCGTATGTGCCGTCCCGGTACTTCATGTTGTGCGGAAGTGTGCCGAAAATTTCAAAGCCCATCTTTTTGTACAGCGCGATGGCGGGCTGGTTTTCCGCCACCACCTCCAGCTCAAGCTGCTCGTATCCCTGCTCCTTTGCGATGGCGCACAGGGTCTCCAGCATCTTCGTGCCTATGCCCATGCCTGTGAATCTCTGATACAATGCAATGGCAATGCTTGCTCTGTGTTCGCACCTCATTGAGGTGCGCCCCATCAGTGTGCAGTTGCCCACATACTCGCCGTCCAGAAGCCCCAGCAGCATCAGGCAGTTTTCCGATTCGTTCTGATAATTGATAAAGCCCGTTTCCGCCTCAATGGAAATATCCGCCTCTTCCGGCTCTCTGGCAAGGAATCGGGTCTCCTTGCTGGTCTGTATCAGGTAGTCTATCAGCATTTGGGCATCGTCTGCCTCAGGATTTCTGAGCAACAGCTTGTGTCCGTTCAAATCAATGGTAATGTCATCAACACGCATGGTATTGTCCTCGTTTTGTCGTTGGTAAAGGAGCGGTCAGCCCTGCATCCTGCGCAGAATCTCACCGAAATACTCCGGCAGCGGGGCGGTCAGGTCGATATGCTCGCCTGTTATGGGGTGTTCAAAGGCGATGCGCCGCGCATGGAGGCACTGCCCCTCGCAGCAGGCAAACTGCCCCTTGGGCAGACCGTACACCGTATCGCACACCACGGGGTGACCTATGTGCGCCATATGTACCCTTATCTGATGTGTTCTGCCTGTTTCCAGCGTCAGCCGCAGGTGGCTGTAGCCTGCGTACTCCGCCAGCGTTTCGTAATTGGTCACTGCCGGCTTGCCGCCTGCCACTATTGCCATCTTCTTGCGGTCGGCGCTGCTGCGGGCAATGGGTGCGTCCACCCTTCCCTCAGGCTGCCGCATATGCCCCACAACTATCGCCTCGTACTGGCGGGTGAAGCTATGCTCCTTAATCTGCTCCGCCAGCCCACGGTGGGCAGGGTCGGTCTTTGCCACAATCAGCAGACCGCTTGTGTCCTTGTCGATGCGATGCACAATGCCGGGGCGCAGTACGCCGTTGATGCCCGAAAGGCTGTCTCCGCAGTAGTGCAGCAGCGCGTTGACCAGCGTGCCGGTGTAGTTGCCCGCGGCAGGGTGTACCACCATGCCCTTTGGCTTGTTGACCACCAGCAGATGCTCGTCCTCCCACGCAATCTCAAGGGGAATATCCTCCGGCACTGCCACAGGCGCGACCGGGTCGGGAATCTCCACCTCAATGGTATCTCCCACCGAGGGCTTGCAGCTTTTGCTCACAGTCTTCCCATTTACTGTTACACGCCCCTCCGCAATGAGCCCCTGCAAAAAGGAGCGGGATTGCTCGGGAAAAAGGAAGGTGAGCGTTTTGTCAATGCGCTCACCCTCTGTTTCACATATAAAGCTATACCGTTTCATCTTCTGCCTGCACATTCTCACTGACGGCGTTAAGGCACTTCTCCTCTGCCGCCTCGTTGTTCTTCTCTTTTTCCTCAAACTGATGCATGAAGATGATGTATATGCAGAACATCACTCCGCCCACCGATACACAGCAGTCGGCAAAGTTGAAGATGGGAAATTCAAAGAGGGGGCTGATGTCGATGAAGTCCACCACATGACCGTTGTTGAATATGCGGTCAATCATGTTGCCCAGACCGCCTGCCACAACAAGCAGTATGGAAATCTTTCCAAAGGTATTCTGGAGCAGACCCTTGAAGTAGCCAAACATCAGAGCAATCATCAGCGCGGCGGTCATAATCAGGAGAAATGCGGTCTTGCCCCTGAGTATGCTGAAGCCGCCGCCGGTGTTTGTGGTGTAGGTCCAGTTGAGCAGACCCTTTATGGCAGGCACCGACACCTGAAACTCCAGACACTGGGTGACGATAAACTTGGTTATCTGGTCAATGACCACCAGCAGTGCCATCAGACCCACCGCCAGAGCGGTCTCCTTGCGGGATATTTTTGCTTTGCAGTTTGTTTTCATCATCTTTCACGCCTTATCACAACGGCGACGATTTTTGTAGAAAATTCGTCGCCGTTGTTGTTATTCATTTTGTATTAGTATGCCGCAAATGTGCGGTTATTTACCGGAAACCACGTCAGCGCAGCGCTGGCAAAGGGTGGGATGCTCGGCATTTGCACCAACGGTGTCGCTGTAGATCCAGCAACGCTCGCACTTGGCACCCTCAGCCTTTTCAACCTTGACGCCAAGACCCTCAACGTCGCAGGGATTGTCCTCGCACTTGCCCTCAACAACGTCCACATGGGAAACGATGAATACCTGAGGCAGGTCGGCAGCAACGGAGCGGACAAACTCTGCCAGCTCGCCCTCGCAGAAGAGGGTGACCTTCGCCTCAAGGGACTTGCCGATGAGCTTGGTCTTGCGGGCATTCTCCAATGCTCTCTGCACGTCATCGCGGATAGCATGGATACGGTCCCAGCGCTCCACAAAGCCCTCGTCCAGCTCGACGCTGACAGGCTTGGGCATATCGTTGAGCATGACGGCGCGTGCATCGTCAGTTGCGCGGTGGGGCATGAACTTCCAGATTTCGTCGGAGGTGTAGGCAAGAATGGGAGCAATCAGCTTTACCAGTGCATCAAGAATGATGAACATGGCAGTCTGTGCCGCTCTGCGGCTTGCGCTGTCCTTGCCGTCGCAGTACAGTCTGTCCTTCAGAACATCCAGATAGAAGTTGGACATATCAACTACGCAGAAGCGGTTGATTGCATGGTAGACCTGATAGAACTCGAAGGACTCGTAGGACTGCATACACTGGTTGATGAGGTCGTTAAGACGAGCCAGTGCCCAGCGGTCGAGGGGCTGCATATCAGCAGGAGCGACCGAATCGGTGTCGGGATTGAAGCCGGCAATGTTGCCGAGGATATAACGGGCAGTGTTGCGGATCTTTCTGTAGGATTCGCTGAGCTGCTTGAGAATGTCATCGGAGATGCGAATATCGCAGTGATAGTCGGAGGAAGCGACCCACAGACGCAGAATGTCCGCGCCGTACTTGTCAACAACCTCACGGGGCTCGATGCCGTTGCCGAGGGACTTGGACATCTTCTCGCCCTTGCCGTCAACAACCCAGCCGTGGGTGACAACCGTCTTGTAGGGGGCAACGCCGCGCCATGCGACGGAGGTCAGCAGAGAGGACTGGAACCAGCCACGGTACTGGTCCGCACCTTCAAGATAAAGGTCAGCGGGCCAATCCAGATAGTCGCGCTCGTCGCACACTGCGGCATGGGTTACGCCGGAATCGAACCAGACGTCCATGATGTCGTTTTCCTTGGTGAACTCGGAAGCACCGCAGGCGGAGCAGACAGTGCCGGCAGGCAGCAGCTCCTCGGCGGAACGTGCGTACCACACATCAGAGCCGAACTCGGCGAACAGCTTGGAAACAGCCATGATAGCCTCACGGTCGATGTGTTCCTTGCCGCACTTGGCGCAGTAGAAGATGGGAATGGGAACACCCCAGCGGCGCTGACGGCTGATGCACCAGTCATTGCGCTCACGCACCATGGAGGCGATGCGGTCCTCGCCCCAGCCGGGAACCCACTTGACGGTATGGATAGCCTCGACAGCCTTGTCCTTGAAGCTGTCAACGGAGCAGAACCACTGCTCGGTGGCGCGGAAGAGTACGGGGTTCTTGCAGCGCCAGCAATGGGGATACTTATGCTCAATCTTCTCGAAGGCAAAGAGGGCACCGGTCTCTTCCATGTGGGCAGCGATGGCCTTGTTGGCCTGCTCGGTGTTAAGACCGGCAAACTGTGCAGCCTCCTCGGTCAGTACGCCGTCGGCGTTGACCGGAACGATGATGGGAACTTCGGGATAGTTGCGGCAGACGATGTAGTCGTCAACGCCGTGACCGGGTGCGGTGTGGACGCAGCCTGTACCGGACTCCAGAGTGACGTGGTCGCCAACCAGCACCAGCGATTTCCTGTCAAGGAAGGGGTGCTGTGCCTGCATATACTCCAGCTCTGCGCCGGAGATTTCGCCCACTACCTCATACTCGGTGATGCCGGCAGCCTTCATGGCATTCTCGTACAGACCGTCAGCCATGATGTAGGTCTCGCCGTTTGCCTTGATAAGCTTGTAGGTATAGCGGGGACCGACGCAGATGGCGGTGTTGCCGGGCAGTGTCCAGGTTGTGGTGGTCCAGATTACAAAATAGGTATTGTCAAGGTCTGCGCCCAGAGCGGTCAGCTTGCCCTTGTCGTCAACAACCTTGAACTTGACATAGATGGAAAGGCAGGGGTCCTCGGCGTACTCGATTTCCGCCTCTGCAAGAGCGGTCTTGCAGTCGGGGCACCAGTAAACCGGCTTGAGTCCCTTGTAGATATGTCCGCTGCAGGCCATCTCGCAGAAAATCTCGATCTGCTTGGCCTCGAATGCGGGAAGCATGGTGATGTAGGGGTTTACCCACTCACCAAGGCAGCCCAGACGCTTGAACTGGTTGCGCTGGTCGTCGATGTATCCGTCAACAAACTCGCGGCAAAGGGCACGCAGCTCGTTGGGAGAAAGGGAAGCCGCGGCGCTGAGACCTGCCTTCTTGCGTGCCTTCAGCTCGGTGGGCAGACCGTGGGTGTCCCAGCCGGGTACAAAGGGGCTGCAGAAGCCGGACATATTCTTGAAACGCACAACAATATCCTTCAGGGTCTTGTTGAGCGCGGTGCCCAGATGAATATCACCGTTGGCGTAGGGAGGGCCGTCGTGGAGAATGTAGCGGGGTCTGCCCTCGTTCTTCTTCAGGATAAGCTCATACAGACCGTCGGCAAGCCACTGCTCCAGCATAGCGGGCTCTCTCTGGGGAAGGCTTGCGCGCATGGGAAACTCGGTTTCCGGCAGATTAAGCGTCTTGTTATAATCTTCAGCCATGTTATTTTTCGCCGCCGCGCCTGATGTGTGTTTCAGCAGCGAGGCAGCTCCTCCTTATACATTGCAGAGCCTGCAAGCCCTGCATTTTTCTTTATTTTGCTATACATACAGTATTATCCGCACCAAATATACCAACCGTACTATTTACGACGGCGGAAAAGGCTTGCGGGAGTGCCGATTTCCTCTTCTCCCTCGCCGGGAGCAGCGGGTGCTGCACCGTCCCCCAGACGAACACCTGCCATCTGTGCGCGGTCTACGGGCACGTCTGCCTCGTCCTCAAAGGACGCTGCGGGGAAGCGGGGCGCTCTGCGGGAAGGGGTGGGCTCTGCGGGGGGAGTTATGCGGCTGTCACCGGCAGCACCTTCCTCACCGATGTCAACGGTGAAACCGCCCTTGCGCTGGGGGCGCTCGGTGGGCATGGAGGGCTGTGCGGCGCGGGGAGCCTCGGCAAAACCACCGTCAGCCGGCTGGGGTGCGGCATCGCGGGGTGCGCGTGCCTCACGGCGGGGTCTGTCGCCTCTGCCCTCCTCGGGAGCAACGGGGTGACCGGTGGGGGTCACAGGCTGCTGGTCATAGGTGGGAGCAACGGCGCGGCGGTCGAGCATCTGCACAGAATCGACCATCTCTCTGGTCTCGGGGCGCATGATGTCCTCGGTGGGCAGACCGTTGATAAGTGCCAGATGTTCCTTGTATGCGCGGAGCAGACGGGTCTTGAACTCGGCAATATCCCTCTGCATACGCTCGATAATCTCACGCTCCTGGCTGATTTCAGCCTGAGCGCTGGCAACGATTTTTTCTGCCTTGATTGTGGCATCCTTGAGGATTATCTCTGCCTTGTGCTTTGCATCACGGAGAGAGGCATCGCCCACCTTCTGGGCGTTCATCAGTGCGTTGCGGATAGAATCCTCCTCGCTCTGATACTCCTCCAGTCTGGCAGCAAGCACCTCGAGCTTCTTGACCAGCTCAGCATTCTCACGAAGAAGGGTATCATAGGAAAGCTGAACCTCGTCGATAAACGCCTCGACGTCCTCGGCGCGGTAGCCGCCGAAATTGGCTTTTCTGAAGTTGACGTTTCTTATCTCGTTAAGTGTGAGCATCGATTATCCTCCCAAAACGGTCTGCGGACGGCAGTGCCTGTCCCCGACCTTCTTCTTTATATTACCGCAAGTTTGCCGCAGAATTTTGCTTTACCGTATATCTCAGTATGTCAGTCCCTCTTCACTTGAAGGGTTGTCCTAGAAAAACACGCCGTTGTTTTCCAGCTCGCCCAGCACGTCCGCGCCGGTGAGACCCACGTTGAAGGGGGTGATGATGTAGGTGTTGTTTGCAATGCGCTTGAGCTGACCGTTGTGGGCATAGGCCGCGCCGCTGAGGAAATCCACAACGCGGCGGGAAACGTCCTTGCCGGTCTGCTCCAGATTGAGTACCACAGTGTTCTTGTCAATGAGCTGGTCGGCAATCTCCGCCACCTCATCAAATCGCTCCGGCCGTACTATGACCACCTGAAGCTGTGCGGTGGTGTGTATGGAGACCACCTTGCTGTCCCTGTCATACTTGAGGCGGGGCTGTTCCTTTCTGGGACGCTCCATCACCTCGGGCTCTTCGTACTCTTCTTCGTCATCGTAATAATCATCGCGGTCGTCCGCGCCGCCGTTCCAAAGGTCTCGCACCATACCAAAAATACCCATCACGCATCCTCCTTAATATATTCTGGCACCAAAGAGCAGAGAGCCTACACGCACCATGTTGGAGCCCTCCTCAATGGCCTCCGCATAGTCGGCAGACATGCCCATGGACAGATATTGCATCATAACATTACTATTATGCGGTTTTTTGCCCTCAATGTCAATAAACAGTTTATGTATTTTCTCAAAATATCGTCTGGTTTTACTCGTATCCTCGTCAAAGGGAGGAATTATCATCAGTCCGCGCACCGCAATGCCCGGAATTTCGGCAGCGGCAAAGACCAGCTCCTCCACCGCCGCAGGGTCAACGCCCGACTTGCTCTGCTCCCCGCCAATGTTGACCTCCACAAGGCAGGGCATGACCTTGCCCTGCTCTGAGGCATGACGGCCCACCGCCTGTGCGGTGTGCAGCGAGTCTATCGACTGTATCATGTCAGCCATCTCCACTGCCCGCTTTGCCTTGTTGGTCTGCAGATGTCCGATGACGCTGACCTTCAGACTGTCCCTGCCCTCCAGCAGGGGGTACTTTGACGCCAGCTCCTGCACACGGTTTTCGCCAATGTGCCGCACGCCCAGAGCGATGGCTGCATTGACCACCTCAATGGGTACCGTCTTGGTTACAGCCACCAGCTCCACGTCCTCCGGCCTTCTGCCCGAGCGTTCAGCCGCCCGCGCCATGCGCTGGAGGACGGTATCGTAATTTCCGTGCAGAACGTCAAACCGTTCCGCCAAAGATCTTTCCATCGTAAAGCCCCCTTGTATCTGTTGCCACCTGATCGTACAGCTTGATCCAGCTGTTGTCTCCGGCTTTGGTGGTGCATATCATTTTGCCGTCTTTTCGGTATATGACCTCAACGCGCTTGAATATTACCTCATTGCCCCAGACGATGTATACGCCGTCGCACCATTTTCTCACCTTGACCATCTTGGGCTTTTTCGGCTGCTCGGGCTGCTGTTCGGCACTGCCCTCGCCGGCATTGGTTTCGGCGGAGGCGGCAGTGTCGTCAGGCTGGGCGGTGTCCGCAGGCTGTGTGGAAGCGGTGGTCGGGACGGTAGTGGGCGCAGTGGTGGGTGCTGTGGTTGCCGCAGTGGTATTGCCAGCTTCCTCTTCCTTCTTTTCCTCCGGCACTATCTCCACGATGTCGCTGTCGGAGGCAATGGTGTCCTCCGGCACGCTGACGGTGCAGATGTTTCTTGTAAATGCCGATTCGCTCAGCTGCATTCCGGTGTAGCGTGCCAGCTCAATGGTGATGGGCTGCTCACGCACTGCCGCCAGCTCAGAAACCATGTAGCTGCATTCAAAGACCAGCAGCATACGCTCCTCGTCTGTGCCGATATTGATGTAGCGCAGATGTGCGTCCACACTCTCCACGTCCGACCAGGGCAGATGGAGGGTGTACTTTTTGCCTATGGTGAATCGCTCAGCTTCCTTTGCGGGCAGCTCGCAAACGATATTCCAGATGTAGTCATCGGCAATCTTGCCCACAGTCCATGCGTTGACCGGCTCGGACCAGCGCTGACGCACGTCGTCCAGCATCTCCGGTGTCAGGGTGGGCAGCATATCGGTGGAGAGCAGGGTCTCGTAGCCGTCCACGCTGTTGATGTAGTAGCCGGAGCGGGGAGAAGTCAGCCCTGTGGGCTGTGCGGTATACTGGGCAGCAAGCTGATCACGCTCGGCTTTCAGCTCGTTGATGCGGTTGTCAAAGCCGTCGGTCACCTTGGTCGCAATCTGATTCTTGTTGAGCAGATAGAGTATGTCGTCGGAGGTAGCGCAGGCAGAGCTGATGTCGCCGCCCATTACATTGCGGGAAAGGCTTACCATGCGCTCGCCAAGCTGCTTTTCGATGGAAGCGATGCCACCCGCGCTTTCCTCCGCTGCGGTGCTCATGCTCTCAAACTGGGCTATCTCCTCGTCTATCTCCTGCAGGCGCAGATATGCCTGTGCCGCATCGGAGGAGCGGAAGATGTTGGCAACAGTCTCCCCCTTGGAAACCTTGCCGCCGTTGTGGACGGTGCTTACCAGCACGCCTGTCTGCTCGGTGGTGACCACCGACTCATCACGCACCGCAATGCCCGTGGCTTCTATGGTGTCCAGCACGGTGACGGTCAGTGCCTTCTCGTAGTCGATGTTGGCATAGTAGCTGTAGTATATCTCCCAGCCCACATAGGCAAGCACCAGTGCTGCCACGACACATACTGTTACGGTCTTTACCTTCGACCAGCCAAGACTGGTGACGGTCACCTTTTTCTTGGGGTCAGCGGTCTTGCGCTTGGAAGCACCGGTAAAATCGGTGCGCTTTTTTGCACTGCCTGTGCCTTTAGCGGCAGCGGCGGTCTTGGTGGTCTTGGTGGTCTTGCCCGTGCCTGCGGAACGCTCCGCGCCCGGGGCTGTTCTTCCCGCGTGAGCCGTTCTGGAGCGGGTGGGCTCGCTCTGGTATTTCTTTCCTGCGGTCTTTGCCGAAGATTTTGACGCGCCGCTCTTTGCCGACTTGACGGGCTTCTTCGCGCCGCCGCTTTTTTTCTTCTCAGCCATACACAAACTCCTTTGCAATCTCCTCTGCCCGCAGCAATGCTGCCTCCGGGCTTTCCTCATCGTCCACATATATCCACTGTATGCGCTTATCACGACGGAACCATGAAAGCTGCCTCTTGGCAAACCTGCGTGTTTCCATCTTCAGCCGCTCGGCGGCCTCCTCCAGCGTACACTGCCCCTGCAGATAAGGGGCAATTTCCTTGCAGCCGATGGCCAGTGACGCGGTGTGCCCCGCGCCCCGTTCCATCATTCTTCGTGCCTCATCCAGCAGCCCCGCCTCCAGCATGGCATCCACCCTGCGGTTGATGCGGTCGTAGAGCAGGGCACGGTCACGGTAATCCAGCCCCAGCACGCACAGCTCCCAGCGGGGAGGCTTCTCCCGCGAGCGGCGGTTGTGCTCGCTCAGGGGGATTCCCGTCGCCTCATACACCTCCAGAGCGCGGATAATGCGCTTGTGGTCGGCAGGGTACAGCCGTGCGGCGGTCTCCGGGTCTATTTCCCGAAGCTGCTCGAGCAGAGGCTCTCCGCCCTCCTGCTGCACCCGCTGCCACAGCCGCTCCCGCAGCTCAGGCAGCTCCTCGGTGTCGGCAAAGGCTATGCCGTCCACCAGTGAATTGTAGTATAGTCCGGTGCCGCCGCACAGAATGGGCAGCACCCCCCGGGCGGTCACAGCGTCTATGCACTCCCCCGCCCTTTTGCAGTATTCCGCAACCGAGAAGGTCTCCTCCGGCTCCAGTATCTCCATCATGTGGTGGGGTACTCCGCACCGCTCCTCCATGGTGGGCACAGCGGTGGAAATGGGCATAGCCCGATACACCTGCATGGAGTCGCAGGAAATGACCTCTCCGCCAAAGACCTTCGCCAGCCGCACCGCAAGGGCGGTCTTACCCGATGCGGTAGGGCCTACAACGGCCAGCAGCTTTGTCCTCTTCGGGTTAAACGATTCTTCCAAAGTTCTTTTCAATCTCCCGCTTCTTGATTGTTATGAATATGGGTCGTCCGTGGGGGCAGAAGCGCACATCGGGATTGGCGCGCAGCCGCTCCACCAGTGCCTTCAGCTCCGGCTCCAGACTGCGGTCATGAGCCTTTATCGCCGAGCGGCAGGCGATGGTGTGGTACATCTGCTCCATGCGCTCGGTTATCAGCACATTCTTCTTTTTGCCCAGATTTCCCGCAATTTCCATTACTGCATCGGCGGCGCTGCTCTCGGCAAGTACCATGGGCACAGAGCGCACCAGCACAGTATTGCCGCCGAAGTCCTCCACCTCAAATCCCGCCTGCAGCAGCAGCTCCGCGTTGTCAAGCAGGGCGGCGCACTGCGTCCTGTCCAGCGTCACCTGCAGCGGCACAAGCAGCATCTGCGGCTCGGTGCCTGTGCGGTTTTCCATTAGCTGCTCGTATATCAGCCGCTCGTGGGCGGCGTGCTTGTCGATAAGCACAAGCTGGTCTTGCTCTTCGATGATGATGTAGGTCTCAAAGACCTCGCCCACCATTCTGCCGATGGGCATTGTCTGTGCCGCTGTTTCCTCAGCGGCTTCCTGCGGCAGAGGAATGGCTTCCTGTGCCTGCACGTCAGGAATAACGGCAGGCGTCGCGTCACTGTACACCGTTTCCGCCTCACTGACTGCCGAAAATCCTGTCTGCGGCTTTTCGGCAATAACCGGCACAGCCTCGTCCGCAGGCGCAGGCTCACGCTTGGGCTGCACTGTCTGCAATACAGGCGGTGCAACGGGCGGCGGTACAGGTCTTGTAAATTCCTGCGCGGGGCTTGCCCCATCACGCACCGTCAGCGGTCTGACGGCACTGCTCTGCGGTGCGGGCTGGGGTGCAGCCTTCGGCGGCTCCCTTCTCTGCAGCAGCTCATACCCTGTGCCCGCCTGCTCTGGGGCGGTGGGCACATCGGGCAGGATACTGCTCTGCACCGGCGGCTTCTTCGGCGGCGGCGCAAAGATGCCTGTCGCCCTGCCGCTGATGTCCGCGGCTGGCTGCTGCGGCTTGAGCACCATCTCCCTGCGGGTGTCGCCGCCGCTCAGCGCCGACTTGACCGCAGAATACACGCCGTCAAAGACCGGACGCTCGTTGGTAAAGCGCACCTCCAGCTTGGCGGGGTGTACGTTTACGTCCACTGCGGCGCAGTCAATCTCTATCCCCAGCACACAGGCGGGGAATTTGCCCACCATTATCGAGCCCTTGAAGGCTTCCTCCAGCGCAGCCTGCATGGTGCGGCTGCGGCAGTAGCGTCCGTTGATAAAGAAAACCTGCAGCATACGGTTGGGGCGTGCGCCCGTCATGGGGTGGGATATGTAGCCGGTAACCCGCACCGGCGTGCCGCTGCTTGTGCTGTGGCTTACGGGAATAAGCTCCTTTGCAAACTCCCTGCCGAAAACCGAATAGATTGCGGAAATCAGCTTGCCGTCGCCGGAGGTCAGCAGGGTCTCCCGCCCCTCTCTCAGCAGACGTATGGAAATTTCCGGATGGGAAAGCGCGATGCGGTCGCACAGTGCGGCAACCGCGCTGCCCTCTGCCGCGTCCTTTTTCAGGAATTTCATTCGGGCAGGGGTGTTGTAGAAGATGTCGCGGACGATGATGGTCGTGCCTCGTGGGCAGCCGCACTCGTCATAGGCAAGCTGCTCGCCCCCCTCAATGACGTAGTGGGTACCCATCTCCTCGTCGGCGGTACGTGTCACTACCTCCACCTTGGCGACGGCGCAGACCGATGCCAGTGCCTCACCGCGGAAGCCCAGCGTGGCTATGCTGTCCAGGTCCTCGTCACGGCGTATCTTGCTGGTGGCGTGGCGCAGAAAGGCGGTGGGCACGTCCTCGCGGGAGATTCCCTCGCCGTCGTCGGTGACACGGATATAGCGTGTGCCGCCGCCCTGTATCTCAATTGTGATGGCTCTTGCCCCCGCGTCGATGGAGTTTTCCAGCAGCTCCTTGACGATGGAGGAGGGTCTCTCCACCACCTCTCCGGCGGCGATAAGCTCGGCGGTGTGCTTGTCCAGCACCTGCACCCTTTT
>SVPT01000003.1 GCA_015065695.1 Oscillospiraceae bacterium
TCGATGGAACCGGTAAGCAGTTCGTTGGTGAATACGACCTTCTTATCGCCGTCGATCTTAACGGTAGCGGAACCGCTGGAGATGCTGTTGCTGTCTGCGCCGTCGATAGCGGTCAGCTCGTAGCAGGCTGCGCTGGGCAGCTCGGTGATCTGGTACTCTGCACCAAACTCAACCTCAAACTGCTTGCTCTGGCTTGCCTTAAGCTCGAACTGCTCGACGCTGACCCAGCTGCCGCCGTTCTTCTTCTCGAGGCTGAACAGGAACTTGTCGTTAGCGTTTGCGGATACGGGAACGGTCTTGGAAACGGTGAGAGCAGCCTTCTTCACGCTGTTGGTGAATACGACCTCTTCCGGACCGTCCAGAGTGACGTAGGCAGCCTTTTCGGACTTGACAACCTTATCGCCCTCGCCGGAATCCTTGATGGTAACATCTGCGAAGTCGAAGGTCTTACCGGACTCGGTCTCGGTGATGCGATACTGCTTGCTGTAGTCAAGCTTCTCAATGACGTAGTTCTCGCCGGAAGCCAGCTTGAATTCGTCGAACTTGACCCACTTGCCGTTCTCGTTGATTTCAGCGATGAAGGTGAACTTCTCGGAGAGGTCGCCGCCTTCGCCGGTGGTGATCTTGCGGACGGTGATGCCGTCACGCTTGGGCTGGTTGATCAGGTCGAGTGCCTTCTCGGTGCTGAGGACGAACTGTGCGCCGTAACGCATATCTTCGTCTTCGCCGTCGACAACGATCTGGCTGCCGTCGGAAGCCTCACCGAAGGTGTAGCTCTCGCCGGTGTTGGTCTCGATAACCTTGTAGTCGAAGCCGATTTCCAGGTTGTCGAATACCTTGTTGTTGCCAGCCAGCATATTGAACTCGTCGCCAACCTTGACCCACTCGTCGTTAACCTTCTTGTACAGCTGGAAGGAGAAGGTCTCGCCGAAGTCTTCGCTGCCGCTGGAGAGGGACTTACCGACGGTTACGCCGGCGACCTTGCGGACGTTCTTGAAGATAACAGCGTTCTTCTCTTCAGCAATGATCTCGACAGACTTGCCGACATTGCTGCTGCCTGCTGCGGTGATGGTGGTCTTGTAGTCGTCTGCGCCCTTTTCGGTGATGACATAGGTCTCGCCGTAGAGAACACCTTCAACTGCAACGGTGCTGCCAACAGGATTGATTACTGCTGCGTCTGCATCGGAGCCGCTGACTGCAGCGCCTTCGCCGCCGAAGCGAACCAGTCTGGTGGAAGGAACGGTGTCGCCATCGAACTTACCTTCGATGATGATGGTGAAGATGTCTTCCTTGCGCATGGTGCCGCCGACCTTCTTGGTGACGGTCAGCTCTGCAGCCTTTCTGGTGTTGAGGAAGTTGACTGCGGTGTTTGCCTTGTTGATTGCGATGCCCTCGGTAGCAGTGCCGCTGATTGCCTCGCCGCCATCAACAGTGATTGCGGTGTTGTAGACAGTGCCGTTGACGCTCTCGACAACGCGGATCTCGGTGCCGTAAGCAATGTCGCTGACAGTAGCGGACTCGCCGTTCTTGAGGGTGAAGGACTTGAGCTCAACCCACTCGCCGTTCTGCATAGACTGCACAGCGAAGAGGAATTCTGCGTCTGCGTCAAGCTCATCGTCGAGGGTCTTGCTGACGGTGACGGAGCCCTTGCGGACGTTGTTGGTGAATACCAGCTCGGAAGCAACGTCGGAGATGACCACGGAGGCCTTCTGTGCGTTGTCCTCTGCTACGGTACCGCCGGTGACGCTGCCGAATTCGTAGCGGTCGCCCATTGCGGTTTCCTCAACGGAGTAGGTGTCGGTGACCTCAAGGCCAACGAAGTTGATGGACTGACCTGCTGCCAGGTCGAAGCCGGTCTTGCCGGTGCCATCATTGCTTACCACTGCGTTGCCCTCGATGTCGAAGGAAACGTACAGGGGCTTTTTGGAGTTGTTCTTGTAGATCTCGAAGTGGAAGGTGTCAGCTGCAACTACTGCGCCGCCCTCAACCATCTTGTAGACGGAGAGACCGCCGCGGATGGTCTGGTTGACGAAGCGTACTGCCGCGCCTGCCTGGGTAAGGGTAACATCGGTGCCGAAGAGAACATTGCCGTTCTTATCGGTGATGCTTACTGCATTGCCGCCCTCGACAGTCTTGAAGCTGTAGCTGCTGCCGGTGGAGGTCTCAACAACGCGATACTTGACGCCGACCAGCAGGTTGTTGATGGTCTTGGTCTCGTCAGCCTTGAGGATGAATGCACCGTCGTTGACTGCGACGAAGTCGTTGGCGTTGCTGTCGAACTTGTAAAGCTGGAAGCCGAACTCCTCGTCTGCATTGACCTTGTCGCCCTCGGCAATAGCCTTGGTGACGGACAGGGAAGCAGTCTTACGGGTGTTGACTACATAGAGGTCAGCGGTGGGAGCGTTGACTGCTACTGCGTTGCCGGCTGCGGTGCATTCTGCATCGGTGAAGTATGCAACGTCGTATACGCTGCCGTCTGCAGTCTCCACGACGGAGACGGTAGAGCCGTAAGGTACATCGAAGGTGAAGTCCTTGTTTGCTGCGATGATGCCGTTGACGGTAGAGGTATTCTGCTCTGCATCAACGATGGTAGCGGTTACAGCAAACTGTGCGTTGGGATTGACGGTATCATTGAGCTTCTTGTGGACGGTAACCTTTGCCTTCTTGATGTCATTGACAAATACCAGATCCATTGCCTCTGCGATGTTGACAGGCTCGCCGCCGGTGGGATCGCTTGCGAGGACGTAGCTTGCGCCGGAGCTGGTCTCGGTTACCTTGTAGTCGCCGCCGATGAGAGCGTCAAAGGTCTTGACGTTCTTCTCGCCGTTGGGATCAATCTGGAGCTCGAAGGTCTCGTTGAGTCCGGGGCCCTTGATGGAGAAGGAGTAAACCTCGCCGGTGTAGACAGCGCCCGGAGCAAGCTGCTTGTAAACAGACAGCTTAGCGGTCTTGCGGGTGTTGGTGAATACAAGGCTGTGCTTACCGCCGATGGTGACGGAAGCGTTCTTGCCGTTAACAGCCGCTGCACCGTCAACGGAGACAGTGGTGTTGAAGGTGTTGCCGTCAACGTTCTCGATTACGGTGTAGGTGGAGCCATAGGGCAGATCGCTGATTTCAGCAGTCTGGCCGCCCTTCAGCTCGACGTTCTTGACAACGTTGCCGGAGGAATCCTTAACGGTGAAGGAGAATGCTGCGTCGGGATCGACTACGTCGGTGTAGTTCTTCTGGAGAACGATGGAGCCGGTCTTGACGGTGTTGGTGAACTCAACAACTGCGCCTTCTGCAGCAGCCAGGCTTACGCTCTGGCCCTCTGCCTCGCCGCCGGTAACGCTGACGAACTGGTACTTGCCGTCCATTGCGGTCTCGGTGATGGTGTAGGTCTCGCCGAGAGGCAGCTTGTCGAATGCCTTGCTTTCGCCGGCCTTCAGCTTGAAGGTCTCGTTGATGCCGGTACCGGTGATGGTGAAGGTGAACATATCGTCAGCCTTGCCGCCCTTGCCGGTGACGGTCTTCTTAACGGTGATACCTGCGAGCTTCTTGGCGTTGACGAAGGTCAGATCCATCTCCTTCTGGAGATCAACTGCCTTACCGCCGGTGGGATCGGTATCGAGGTAGTAGGTCTTGCCGCTGTCGGTCTCGGTGATGACATAGGTAGCACCAACCAGACCGTCATAGGTCTTGCTCTGGTTTGCCTTCAGGGTGAAGGTATCGTTGATGCCTGCGCCCTTGATGGTGAAGGTGAAGGATTCGCCGGTGTCGATGTCGCCATCGGCCAGCTTCTTGTAGACGTTGAGAGCAGCGGTGTTTCTGGTGTTGATGAAGTCAACCTGAGCATTGCCGCTGACGGTGAAGTTGCCGGTGTCGCAGCCTTCGCCCTCGTTGCCGGCTACCTTGTAGGTGGTGGTGTAGCGGTAATCGCTCTGCTCCACGACCTTGCAGACGGTGCCGTAGTCGATGCCCTCAATCTTCTTGACCTCGCCGTTGGCAAGGTTGAAGCTCTCAATCTGAGTCCACTGACCGTTCTGCATTGCGTAAACGGTAAACTGGAACTCGCGGGTCTTGTCTTCCTCAAGCTCGGAAGGATCGTTGACAGTCTTGCTGACGGTGATGGAACCGGACTTGATCTTGTTGTAGATGTTAACGGAGATGTTGTCGGAGAGGACGAACTCGCCGCCGTTTACGCCGGTAGCAGCGTCTGCACCCTCAACGGTGTCGTAGACATAGCTGGAGCCGGTAACGGTCTCTTCAACAACGTACTTGACGCCTACGGGCAGACCGGTGATGGTCTTGCTCTTGTTGGCAGCCAGAGTGAATGCTACACCCTGAGGAACCAGTTCGCCGTCGATTTCACGGTAGAGCTGGAAGGTGAAGTCCTCGCCCAGGTCGGCGGAACCGACGCTCAGCTTCTTGGTGAGGGTGAGCTGGGCTTCCTTGCGGGTATTGGTGAAGGTGACGTTGGTGTCAGCCTTGTTGATGATGATGCTGTTGGTGCTGGTGCTGGTGAATGCAGCGTTGTCGTCGATGACGCAGCTGGTTGCATAAACAGCGCCGTTGACAGCCTCGGTAACACGCAGCTCAGTGCCGTAGGGGATGTTCTCGATGACGTGAGTTGCATTGTGTGCGAGGAAGAAGGTGTCGATGGTTTCCCACTTGCCGTCCTTGAGCTGCTGTACAGCAAACTCGAACTCGGCGTCTGCATCAACGCGGTCGTTGAGGACCTTCTTGATGGTCAGCTCGCCCTTGCGGACTTCGTTGGTGAATACCAGCTCGATGGGCTTGTCGGTGATGACAGCAGAAACCTTCTGGCCGTCTGCCTTGCCGCCGGTAACGCTGCCGAAGAGGTAGCGTTCGCCCATGCCGGTCTCTTCAACGGTGTAGGAGTCGGTAACCTCGAGACCCTCGAAGCTGATGGACTGACCTGCGGTGAGGTCGAAGCCGGTGAGACCGCTGCCGGTCTCGCTGACCAGTGCCTTGCCTTCAGCGTTGAAGGTGACGTACAGGGGCTTGCCTACGCCGTCCTTGCTGATTTCGAAGTGGAACTTGTCGTTTGCGACAACTGCGCCGCCCTCAACAATCTTGCGGACGGTCAGACCGCTGCGCACAGTCTGGTTGGTGAAGACAACATTGTTGCCGCCTGCCTCCAGAGTGAGGTCTGCGCCGTAACGGGTGATGCCTGCTTCGTCGGAGATGTTGATGGCGCTGCCGCCCTCAACTGCCTTGAAGCTGTAGCTGCTGCCGGTTGCGGTCTCGATGACACGGTACTTGGCACCGATGAGCAGACCGTCGATGGTCTTGCTTTCGTCAGCTCTCAGGGTGAAGGCGCCGCCCTCAACTGCCTTGTAGCTGGCGTCAGCGTTGTCGTACTGATAAAGCTGGAAGCCGAACTCCTCGTCTGCGTTGACCTTGTCACCTGCAGCGATAACCTTGCTGACGGTGAGAGGAGCAGTCTTGCGGGTGTTTACTACATAGAAGTCTGCGGTGGGAGCGAATACGGTGATCTTGTTGCCAGCCTCAGTGCAGTCCTCGTTGGTGTAGTATTCGGTGCTGTAAACGCTGCTGTCCACGGTTTCCTTGACGGTAACGGAAGTGCCGTAAGGTACCTTGAAGGAGAAGGTCTCTTCTGCGGTGATCTTGCCCTTCTTCTCGGACTTGTTGCCCTCTGCGTCTACCAGATATGCGGTGACGGAGAACTCAGCGTTGGGATTGATGGTGTCGTTGAGGATCTTGTGGATGGTGACCTCAGCCTTCTTGATGTCGTTGACAAATACAAGGTCAAGAGCCTCTGCAACATTGACGGGCTTGCCGCCGGTGGGATCGGAGGTCAGCACATAGCTTCTGCCGGTGCTGGTCTCGGTGACGAGGTAATCGCCGCCGATGAGTGCGTCGAAGGTCTTGACGTCCTTGTCGCCGGTGGGATCAATGGTCAGGTCGAAGGTTTCGTCCAGTCCGGGTCCCTTGATGGTGAAGGAATAGACCTCGCCGGTGTAGACTGCGCCGGGAGCAAGCTGCTTGTAGACAGACAGCTCGGCGGTCTTGCGGGTGTTGGTGAATGCGAAGTTGTGGTCACCTGCGATGGTGACGGTAGCGGTAGTGCCTGCTGCGGCTGCAGCGGAATCAACGGAAACAACGGTATCGAATACGTTGCCGTTGACGCTCTCGGTTACGGTGTAAACGGAGCCGTAGGGCAGGTCGCTGAGAGTGTAAACCTCACCGGCAGCCAGCTCGAAGTTGCTGATGATGTTGCCGACGGAATCCTTGACAGCGAAGAGGAACTTCGCATCGGGATCCACGAGGTCGTTGTAGTTCTTGGTGACGGACAGGGAGCCGGTCTTTACCTTGTTGGTGAATTCAACGATTGCACCGTTGGCAGACTGGAGAGTTACGCTCTGACCGTTGGCCTCGCCGCCGGTCACGCTGACGAACTCATACTTGCTGTCCATGTTGGTCTCGGTGATGGTGTAGGTCTCGCCGAGAGGCAGGTCGGTGAAGCTCTTGGTTGCGCCGGCAGTCAGCTCGAAGGTCTCGTTGATGCCGGGGCCTGCAATGGTGAAGGTGAATACGTCGCCGGCCTTGCCGCCTTCGCCGGTAACGGTCTTCTTGACGGTGATACCGGAACGCTGCTTGGCGTTGACGAAGGTCAGGTTCATATCCTTGCGGAGGTCAACCTCGTTGCCGCCGGTGGGATCGCTGACCAGCATATAGGTCTTGCCGCTCTCGGTCTCGGTAACAGCGTACTTGCCGCCAACCAGACCGTCGAACTCGATGTGCTTGCCGGCCTTCAGGGTGAAGGTCTCGTTGAGGGCAGGACCGCTTACCTTGAAGGTGAAGGTTTCGCCGGTGTCGATTTCGCCGTCAGCCAGCTCCTTGTAAACGCGGAGCTTGGCGGTGTTTCTGGTGTTGGTGAAATCTACGGTAGCGGTGCCGTTGACGGTGAACTTGCCGGTGTCGCAGCCGGTGCCGTCTCTGCCCACTGCCTTGTAGGTGGTGGTGTAGCGGTCATCGCTCTGCTCGACAACCTTGCATACGGTGCCGTAGTCCAGTCCGTCGATTTCCTTGCTCTGGCCGTTGCCCAGCTCGAAGGTCTCGACCTGTGCCCACTCGTCGCCAACCAGCTTGTAAACGGTGAACTGGAAGGTGCGGGTCTTGTCTTCCTCAAGCTCGGAAGGATCGCTTACGGTCTTGGTAACAACCAGACCGCCGGACTTGATCTTATTGTAGATGCTGACAGCAGCGTCACCGTTCAGGGTGAACTCGCCGCCCTTGTAACCGTTGATGGCGGTTGCACCCTCGATCTTGTCGTAGGAGTAGCTTGCGCCGGTAGCGGTCTCGATGATGCGGTACTTGACGCCTACGGGCAGACCGGTGATGGTCTTGCTCTTGCCGGCTTCAAGGGTGAATGCGCTGCCCTGAGTAACCCAATCGGTACCCTGCAGGCGATAAAGCTGGAAGGTGAAGCTTTCACCCAGATCGGCTGCACCGTCAGACAGCTTCTTGGAAACGGTGAGCTGTGCAGTCTTGCGGGTGTTGGTGAACATGACAACCTTGGTGCCGTTGTCGATGGTGAAGTCGGAGCTGATAACGCCGCTGCTGTGTGCCAGCACTTCGCCGGTGGTCAGCTTGTCGCCATCGCGCACTGCCTCGCACACATCATAGGTAGTGGAGTACAGGCTGTCATCGGTGGTCTCGATGATGCGGTAATCGTAGCCGTAGGAGAGATTCTTGAACTCGTAGCCCTGACCGCCGCCGATGGAAATCTGACCGTCGGGGGTTACGTCCTTCCATGCACCGTTCTCGCGGCGCTGGAGGGTGAAGGTGAAGGAAGCATCGGTGGAGATGTCGTCATTCAGGGTCTTGTAGACATAGATGCTGCCCTTCTTGATGGTATTGGTGAAGGTGAGGTTCATGTCGCCGACAACATCAATGGCCTGACCGTTCTCGATGCCGGTGCCGTTGGCGGTGACAGACTGGAGGGTGTAGCTCTTGCCGGTGTTGGTCTCGGTTACGGTATAGGTGCCGCCGATGAGAGCGTCAAAGGTCTTGACGTTCTTGGTGGTGCCGTACTGGAGCTTGAAGGTCTCGTTGAGGCCGGGGCCCACGATGGTGAACTCGTAGTCCTCGCCGGTGTAGATGTCACCCTCTGCAAGCTGCTTGTAGATGGACAGCTTGGCGGTGTTTCTCACGTTGGTGAATACTGCGGTGTGCTCGCCGCCGATGGTGACGGAAGCGAAGGTGGAAGCTGTAGCTGCACCGCCGTCAATGCTGACGCTGGAAGAGAAGGTGTTGCCGCTGAGCAGCTCGGAAACGGTGTAGGTGGAGCCGTAGGGCAGACCGCTGATGGTTGCAGTTTCGCCTGCACCCAGCTTGGCAGTGCCAACGGTGTTGCCGTTTGCATCGGTCACGACGAAGTCGAACTTGGTGTCGGGAGCGATGATGTCCTCGAAATTCTTCTGCAGGGTGATGGAGCCGGTCTTGACAGTGTTGACAAACTCAACAACTGCGCCCTCTGCGGGGGCGATGACGGTGCTCTGACCGGAAACACTGCCGCCCTTGATCTCTGCGAATGCATAGTTGGCGGGAATGTTGGTCTCAGTGATGGTGTAGGTTGCGCCTACGGGCAGGTTGGCAAAGAACTTGCTCTCGCCTGCTGCAAGCTGGAAGGTCTCGTTGATGCCTTCACCGACGATGGTGAAGTTGAACTTATCGGAAGCATTGCCGCCTGCGCCGTTAACGGTCTTCTTGACGGTGATGCCCTGACGGATCTGAGAGTTGACGAAGACCAGATCCATTTCCTTCTGGAGGTTTACAGCCTTGCCGCCGGTAGGATCGGAGGTGAGGGTGTAGGTCTTGCCGCTGTCGGTCTCGGTAACGACATAGCTGCCGCCCACCAGACCGGTGAAGGACTTGGATTCGTTGGCCTTCAGGGTGAAGGTCTCATCCAGACCTGCGCCCTTGATGGAGAACTTGAAGCTCTCGCCGGTGTCGATGTCGCCCTCAGCCAGCTTCTTGTACACATTGATCTGTGCAGTCTTGCGGGTGTTGACGAACTCAACAGTGGGAGCCATGCTTGCAGAAGAGATGGCAACCTCTGCTGCAGTTGCATTTACATTATTAATAGTGGTATCGTAAACCTCGCCGTTGACCGACTCAGTTACACGGTATACACCAAAGGGAAGATCATTGAAGGTGTAGCTGCTGCCGCCGGTCAGGGAGCAGGTGTCGATGGCAGTCCAGCTGTCACCGCTCTTCTGCTCAACGGTAAAGTTGAAAGCAGCATCGGGGGCAAGGGTGTCGTTAAGGGTCTTCTTAACGGTGAGAGAACCGGTGCTCTGCTCGTTGGTGAATACCAGATTGTGGTTGCCGGAGGAACCGACAGTGAAGGTAGCGGAACGCTCGGTGAGGTCAACGCTGTTGCCGCCGGTGACGTTGGCGAAAACATAGCCGTTGCCGGTGTCGGTCTCAACTACCTTGAAGGTCTGGCCTTCCATGAAGCCGTTGAACTTCTTGGTTTCGCCGGCAGTCAGACGGAAGGTTTCCAGAGTATTCCAGGAATCACCGTTCTTCTGATAGATGGTGAAGCCGAAGGTATCGGTAGCGTTGGCAGAACCGACAACCTCCTTGGTAACGGTCAGGCTTGCGGAATAGGGATCCTTGAAGAACTGACCGGTGTGGTACTCGAAGCCGCCGGTACCATGCATTTCCTGAACGATGGTAGAGCCGTTGACGTGACCGTTGGAACCGGTTACAACTGCATAAGGAGCCAGCAGGGAACCCTGAACGGAACCGTTGATGGTGATGGTCTCAGCCTCATAGCAGTTCCAGATGGTCTTGCTGCAGAACTCAGCCTTGTCGTTGCCGTTGTAGTTGGAGCCGTTGATCTGCACGTTCTTACCGGAGATGTTGATGATGATGCTGTCTCCGCCGTAAGCGGCAACGCCCTTGTTGAAGTTGAAGGCAACGCCGTTGCTGCCGTCTACCTTAAACACATGGGGAGTGCCTGCAACGTGATTGGGAGAGGGCTCAAGGTCGCCCCAGTTGGGGTTGGTTGTGCCGTCAGCAATCTTGGTGGAGTAGGTCTTGGACGCACTCTTGAACTGGACCTCGGCAGCATCAATATAGGCATCGATCCAGCCGGAGGATACCTGATGGATGTGATTGCCGCCCTCAGCGCAGTTGACAGCGGAGTGGTTGCCGCTCCAGCTGCTGCCCGCATTCTGTGCGATACAGCCGCCGGCGTCAATGTTGCCGTCGACATTGCCTGCGACCATGAGTGCATAGTCGTTGTCAAACTTGGACTTGACCGAGGCGGACCACATGCCGTCGATGGTCAGGTCGCCGCCGATGATGGCACGACCCTCGGAGTCAGCGCCGTTCTGGGTCATGTCGCCGAAGACCAGAAGACATACCTGATCCAGAGCGATGTCGTCCACGGTGTTGAAAACCAGAGTTCTTTCGCCGTCGACAACGACAGGCGCGGCCATAGCCGGGGTGACGCTCATCGCCACGATGGAGGCGCACAGCACGAGGCTGATGAACGCCTTACCAAAGCGACTCCAGAAGCTTCCCTTCTTCTTCATACGCAATACCTCATTTCTTGAGATTTTCTGCATTCCCCGTTATCGATTCCTCATACACAAAGTGTTAACAAATAAGCAGCCGCCTCGGGGTACAACGACGCTTATAATACGTTTAAAGAATATCACAATCCCCCAATTCCTGTCAATTAAATCACCTTGTCATTTTAACGATTTTTAATATTATGAGGGGGTATTATTAAACTCCGTTAACTAACCCCTCCGCGACCGCCATATCTTGTAGTGTACAGGTTTTCCTCCCCTACGGAGTTATGTCATTCCCACACTGCCGCACTGCCGTCTTAATATCTCTTAACAAATGCTTAAGGTTTTCTGCCATTCTTCTGTCGAGTATCTGTTTGTACTATTTTTTCCTTGTTATGTATTTGTGATAGCCGCACCGCGCAATTGACAGCACAGCACTTTGGTGATATAATTTTTTATGCCTTTCAGGCACTGCACATTGATTAATTCACGTCCCCGCGCCTTATACTATTATAATAAGCATATAACAAGCCGAACGTGATCTTTGCGACAAAAACCGCCGGAATATCCCTCTCCGGCACGGAGGATTCAGCTATGGAAAACAACAATTTGTACACCGACGCGCAGTCTACGCTGCCGCCCCCTGCCCAGCCGCAGCCCATCATTCAGCCCGCCCCCGCCGCCCAGCCTGCCGAAAGCAAGCACCGCCTCAGCCTGCCCGCCCGCATAGGGCTGTGGGCTGTGGGCATAGTCTGCGGCGTTACATTGCTGATGCTGTGCGCCGTGGCATGGGTTTTCGGCACCAACTATCTGCGCGACACCGCAATGGGCGGGAAGCCCCCTGTGCAGCAGCAGACCCCACCCGAGCATGATGATGGCGAGGACTTCTTCATGCTGCCCGACGGCAACGGCGGCTATATCCCGTGGGACGGCGACCCCGATGCTTTCAACGACTTCTTCAATGACTACTTCGGCAACTACGGCGGCATCACCAGCGGCTCCGACGAGCAGGCGGAAGATGACGCACCCAAGGCGGGCATGGGCATCACCGCACAGGAATTTGTTCCCGACATTCCCATCGAGGGCTACAGCGGCGGACTTCTCATCGCCGAAATTCGCGAGGACGGAGCCTTTGCGGGGCTGGACGTAAAGGTCAACGACCTCATCGTCGCCTTCAACGGTCACGCCTCCCCCACCTTTGCCGAGCTGGACAAGGTTCTTGGCCTCTGCCAGCCGGGCGACAAGGCAACCGTCACCCTCGCCCGCTACAAGAATGGCAGCGCGGAGATATTCGACGTTGAGATAACCCTCATCGACATGGCAGCCCTCAGCGACTGACCTGCTCCCCCCAACAGCACAATCCAGACAGGCACACAAAGACCGACAGCCGCGCCGAGCGATGGCTGTCGGTCACATTTGTACTATTTTTCGTCATTTCATTGATAACACAGAAAAAGAGAGGTCAGCATGAACCAGCTATACATATATATTCCTGTAATCGTTGTGGTGCTGTCCAACACACTTTACCACATCAGCGCAAAGTCCGCGCCTGCCGAAATCAATCCCTTCGCCTCCCTTTCGGTCACATATCTTGTAGGCGCGGTTGCCTCCCTGCTGATGTACTTCGTCACCCGCACCGAGGGCAGCCTCTTTGACGAGTACCACCACCTCAACTGGAGCAGCTTTGTGCTGGGCATCGCCATAGTGGGTCTGGAAGCGGGCTTCCTCTATATGTACCGCATGGGCTGGGAGATAAGCACAGGTCAGATAGTCACCAGCGCGGTGCTTGCGGCGGTGCTGATTGTGGTGGGCTGGCTCTTCTACCACGAAGCGCTGACCCTCACCAAGGTTGCCGGCATAGCCGTCTGTCTGGTGGGGCTTTATCTGATAAATAAGTAAATTATTCATTACGGGACAGCGCGGCAGTTTGCCATGCTGTCCTGCTTTTTTTTGCAAAAAATAATTGACCATACTGTGCCCTCAGACGTGTTATGGGTGAAAGGAGGATTTACAGAATGGATAATTCATCAGTGCGGCCGGCTGATGGCGTTCAGTCCGTTGTCCGTCTTTACGGCGATATACTGTACAGAATATGCTTTGTCATGCTGGGAAACCAAGCTGACGCGGAAGATGCCGTACAGGAAACCATCGTCCGATATATGCAGAAAGCTCCTGTTTTCGCGGATGTGGGGCACGAAAAGGCATGGCTCATCACAACAGCCAGAAACCAATGCCGTGATATGCTGCGCTTCAGGCTTCGCCACCCGCAGACCGACATTGACCGCCTGCGTGATTTGCCGTCCGACACCTCTGACAGCGGTATTCTGGACGCTCTTATGTCCCTGCCGGAAAGATTCCGTCTTGTCCTCACCCTTTACTATGTGGAGGATTATCGCATAGAGGACATCGCACGAATCATCGAGAAAACCCCGTCAGCGGTAAAAATGCGTCTGCAAAAGGGGCGCAGACTGCTGGAAGAAAAATACCGAAAGGAGTATCTGTGAATGGACTACGGAAAACTGAAAAGCTCAGTGAGAAAGCTAGCAATGTCGGACGAAGCAAAGGAGCGCATTATCAGAAACTGCCAAGAAAAAACATCATATGAATCGGAGGAAATTACAATGAACAGAAGCAAAACCGGCACATGGAGAAAGAAGTCGATATTCGCCGCAGCGGTGATAGCACTGTGCCTGTGCTTTGCTGCGGCGGCAGCCGCGGCAGGTCACACAGGCTTTTTCAGGGACGTCACCGACTGGAAAGGCGCAGTTGTCGGCACACAGTATGAACAGGCTTCCGACGAAATCGAAGTAGCGGTTATCCCTGCCGAAAAGGCAATTACCGTCTGCGCCGCGGCAGTTGACCCCTCCTCTGCACCTTACCTTTATCTGGACACCCTCGGAATCGCCGACTATACCATCACTGATGTGTCGGGAAATACCGTTGCGGAGGGAAAGCAGACCGAAATGGCTGAGCTGACCGACGGAAAAGCAGAAATCGCAATCCCCCTGGACAACATCGGCAACGGGGATTACAAGCTGGTGATAAAGGCTTTTGTCGGCGGTTCCAAAGCCGACCAGCCACTCCCCATCAGCGGCACATGGGAATGTGATTTCTCCCTCTGAGCCCATACAGCAGCCGCATAGCCAAAATATAAAAAGCACATAAAAAGCGGGCGGGAAGCCATCAGACTTCCCGCCCGTCTTTTGTTTTGTCAGTTCAGCACGCACCCGTCACACTCCGGCGCGGAGGTTGCTGACCGTTCTATGTTCAAGAGAGATGTCGCTGAAGAAGCGCAGGCCGCCGTCACCGGCAGGGCTCTGTGCCTCCAGACCAACCTTCACCGATTGGCCCACAGGCAGACGGAAAAGGCGCACCATGTAGAAGGTCTCGCCGTCCAGCGAATAGTGGGTGCAGAACACATCGCCCACGCGGACAATCTGCAGCCATACATATTCCTGCTCAATATTGCAGCCGTTGGCATCGTCGGAAAGTCCGTCGGTCACCACGCACACAGCGGCGGTGGTGCCGAAGTCCGATTTCTCAAAGGCAGCCTTTGCCCACATCTGCTCGTCACGGATTACCATGAGGGCGCAGGCATCGTACACCGAGCGGAAATTGGGGCGCACCTTTGCGCGGAATACGAAGTCACCTGCCACATCGGTATAGAGGAAGGGTGCGTTGGCAACAGGCTTGCTGTATTCGCCATTCTCGGGGACAGGGTTGTTGAACCAGTCGGTCAGTGCGGGGGCAGTGATGGCGACCTCGCCGTTCTGAGAAATCATATTGCTCTCGTTGAGCCATTTCCAGCCGGAAAAATCCATTTGTTTTCTCCCTTCGTTTGTTTTGATATTCAGCGTATAAGGGGGATAAATGCGCAGGGGTTACAGCATATCCGCGCCGCCGACATCGCCGCCCTGCACCGCGCCTGCATCGTCATCGCCCACAAGGCTGCCCGCCTGCAGGCTGTCGCCCACAAGCGACTTGATGCGGTCAAAGGACTTCTTGCAGGACTGCCACTGGCTCTTGGAGGAGAAAACATCGGGCAGTGACTCCGCGTAGTAGTATTTCGCCGCCGGCATAGAGCGGTACTTAAGATGGGTGTTGTTGTCCTCGTAGCTGCTGTCGTGATTGATGTACACAGGGTGGTACACCACCGAAGCCACCGACACAGTCTTTTCGCCCGCGGCACGCTCCAGCGTCATGTTGACCACCATGCCCGCCTGCTTCTCCTCGGTGTGACCGGAATCGCAGTCAGAAAGCAGATTGCCCAGCGAGTAGAATACATAGCACTTCTTCTTTGTGCCGTCATCGTTGGTATGCTCTCTGACGGTCACCTTCTGTGCCACGTCAGAGCCGCCGCCCAGTGTCACGTCCACGCCAAGATCAATAAGTCGCTGGGCAAGGTTGCCCATCTCGCTGACCGGAGTGGTGGTGGAGGCACTGCCCCAGTTGAGGCAGATGATGACAAACTGCGCACCTGCCGCACGCATTGCTTCAACGTCCTTGGTGATGACGTCGCTGGCGGCAGAGTAGCTCTTGCCGCCTTCGGTGCGGCTGGTGGAATAGCTGACCTGATTGATGCAGTAGGAAAGCTGGTCGGTGGTAACGCCTGCTGCAAGCTGACCGTTGATAAGGTCGTTGCAGGCGCTGTCGGTAAGACAGTTGTACGCGCCGATGCCCACGCTGATGGAGTTCATGCGCTTGACATAGACGGTGCTGCCCGTTTCCGCATTCTTGAAGCCGCCCAGAGCGGTTATGTCGTTGGCGGCAAGGTTGTCGATGGTGGAGGAAAGCCCCTCAAAGCCCGACTGCAAAGCCTGACTGTTGGCTACCACCGCATGGGTAACGCCGATGTTCTTCAGCGCGGGGGCAAGCTGGGCGGGATAGTTGGGCTTGGGATAGCCCGAAAGCTCCGCGTCGCCGCCCTTGGCGTCCACCGAGCCGAGCAGGTTGACTATGCTGATGTCCGCAGACATGACGGGGGTAAGCTCCGACAGGTAGTTGTTGAAGTCATAGCCCTCACCCATGCGGGCGGCATCTATGATGCTGTCCTGCAGCTTGACCGCGCCGCCGAAGGCCAGCGTCAGCGTTGCGCCGGTGTCCTCCGCGGTGATGACGGTGCCGGAGCTGTCGTTTTCAATGACCGACGACTCCAATTCCTTGCCGCCTGTGTTGGCGGAAACGATGATGATGACAAGGCCGATAAGGGCAACAACGGAGAATGCGCCTATTATGATTATCTTGCGAAGCCTCTGCTGATTGATGCCGTCAAGCAGGCGGCGGCGGGGCTTGGAGCTGCGCGCGTGGCGGCGTCTGGAAGAGCTGGTGGGCAGTATGCTGCCGGACGATCTTCCGTGAGAGCCACGGCGGTTGACACGTCCTATGCCTCTTATCATTGACGCTCCGGACGCGGAGCGGGGACGGCGTTTTTTGCCGTATAAGCCGGACATTATCCGACCTCCTTTCGGGAAACGTAACATATATTATATCACACCCTGCCGGATAATGCAACCATAGGGGTGCGCCCCCCTTTTCCGCGGCGGAAACAGAACGAAGCACGGCTCTTGCCTCAATGCAGATAAGTGCAGATAGTTACAATTATGTGCGGAAACCGATGGAAACGGCATGAAATATCCCGGACAAAGGCAACGACTCTGCGGGTGAATAATCAACTTGCACTGACAAAAACGGATAATTTGTAGAAAAATCCCAAAAAATATCCCTCAGCAAGAAAAAACCTCTTGATTTTTCGGGTCGATTTAGTTAAAATGTATAAGAGAACGGTTGGGGGTATGTGTACAATTTTATGCGCTTCCCTCCGGGATACAACCGAAGGAAATCCTTTCACTTTTACTGAAGTATTAATTGCCGTATGTGGCGGATTGGAGAATTATTATATGTCTAACAGACTGTTTCAGGGCGTAGTCCATCAGATGCGCGAATCTATCGACCGCACCATCGGTGTTATTGACGATGGCGGCATCGCCATTGCCTGCAGTGAACTCACCCGCTGCGGTGAGGTGGTGGAGGGCATCACCCCCGAGATGATCGCCAGCGGCGAAAGCTTTGTCATCGGCGGCTACACCTATCGCCCCTTCGGCGGACAGCCCCACGCAGAGTACACTGTGTTTGTAGAGGGCACCGACGAGCTGGCAGGCCGTTATTCCTCTATCCTTGCGGTTTCTCTGGCTTCCATCAAGCAGTATTATGACGAGAAGTACGACCGCGGCAACTTCATCAAGAATGTCATCATGGACAACATTCTTCCCGGCGACATCTACCTGAAGGCACGCGAGCTGCGCTTCAACACCGATGTATGCCGCGCCGTTCTGCTTATCCGCATCACCGCCAAGGCAGACATCACCATCTTTGACATCGTCCAGAATCTCTTCCCCGACAAGAGCAAGGACTTCGTCATCAACATCAGCGAGACCGACATCGCTCTGGTCAAGGAGGTTCGCCCCGGCAACGACGCCAAGGTGCTCACCGACCTTGCCCGTGCCATCGTGGACACCCTCTCCAGCGAATACTACACCCACAGCGTTGTCGGCATCGGCTCCACCGTCACCGGCATCAAGGACCTTGCACGCTCCTTCAAGGAAGCACAGGTCGCGCTGGAGGTCGGCAAGGTATTTGACACCGAGAAGTCCATCATCAGCTACGAGACCCTCGGTATCGCCCGCCTTATCTATCAGCTTCCCACCACCCTCTGTGAGATGTTCCTCCGCGAGATCTTCAAGAAGGGCTCCATCGAGAATCTCGATCAGGAAACCCTCTTCACCATTCAGAAGTTCTTTGAGAACAACCTGAACGTATCTGAAACCAGCCGCAAGCTCTTCGTCCACCGCAACACTCTGGTCTACCGTCTGGAGAAGATCAAGAAGCTGACCGGTCTGGATCTGCGTGAGTTCGACCACGCTATCGTCTTCAAGGTAGCCCTGATGGTCAAGAAGTACCTCACCGCCAACCCCATCAAGTATTAATCCATACGCTGTCAGGCTCTCCGTGAGCCCCGCACAACAGAACAACGGAAACAACAGCCGGCGCAGCAGCTCTGTGTCGGCTGTTTGATTATCCCGCAGCCTGCATAAATATACCCAAGCCGACCCGCACAATCAGCACAGGTGAGCAACTTAGGCGGTTGACAGCACCCATATTTTGTAATATAATTAACAATGGCAAAAAGCCAAATATTGAAAGTGAGGAAAGAAATATGTCTGAAAACAATTACAACAACTTCAATCAGTATCAGCAGCCCATCCAGCAGCCCGCACAGCCTGTGTTCCCTCTGGAAGATGCCTCCAAGAAGAAGTCCGCAAACACCCTCGGCATCGTCTCCCTCGTTCTTGCACCTCTGTCCTGCTGCTGCTGCGGCGTTCCCTCTCTCGTGGGTGTCGTTCTCAGCATTGTCGGTCTTTCCAAGAACAAGGGCAACGTGCTGTGCATCATCGGTCTGATTCTCAACCTCCTCATCACCGCCTACATGGCATTCAGCACCATCACCACCATGAATGACCCCGCATATATGCAGTATATGCAGTCCATCATGGAAGCAAACGGTGACCCCCAGGCCACTCAGGAAGCTCTCAACGAGTTCATGCAGAGCCAGGGCATGGGCGGTCTGCAGTAAGCTTTCCCCCGCAAGCACACCAACAGCACAAATCCACACAGCCATACAAAGGGCGGACCGCACCCTGTGTGCGGTTTCCGCCCTGATCGGCTGCGGAACGGGCGAACGATAAACCCGGCACAAGAGTTGTCATAACAAAGAGGTGACCAAATAATGGAGCAAAAGGGCAGCAATCAGCGCCTTGTAAAAGTGACCAATCAGCACCTTATCATCAAGGAGGTACGCGCACGTCGCCAGATGTCCCGTTCCGACCTTGCAAAGGTTCTGAAGCTGAGCAATCCCAGCGTTTCAAAGCACGTTGACGACCTCATAGCCAAGGGTCTGCTCGTTGAAACGGGCTCTATGGTGACCGATGTGGGCAGACGTCCCATCATGCTGCAGTTCAACGGCCGCCACGGCTGCGTAGCCGTTGTGGATCTTTCCAGCAACGATGCCCGTCTGTGCGTTGCCGACCTGCTGGGAAACAAGCTGGAATACTCCCGCGTGGAGGGCGGACAGATGATCACCGTCGAGAGCATCGACCGTATCATCGTCACCCTGCGGGATATGCTCAGCAACCTCGGCAACCGCTGCGGTCCGCTTATCGGCGTGTGCATCGGCGCACCCGGTATTGTAGAGCCGGAAACCGGACGCATACAGTGGTCTGCCCGTATTGAGGATTACGAAAACCTCGACCTGCGCGGTCGGTTTGAAAAGGCCTTTGACGCACAGGTCATAATTAAGAACGACATCAACCTCGCCGTTGTGGGCGAGCGAATATTCGGTGCGGGCGGCGGACTGGAGTCAATGCTGCTGCTCAGCATTGACGCGGGCGTGGGTCTCAGTGCCATCATCGGCGGCAAGCTGTATGAGGGCATACGCGGTCTTGCCTGCGATCTGGGCGTACTGCTGAACGACAGCGAAGAGATACTCGATCTGGACATGGACGGTCGCAGCTATATGCCCCACCTTATCGAGCGGCGCGTCAACATCTACAGCCTTACGGACAGTGTCCGCGCCATGCTTGACGAGGGCCGCGAGTCGGTACTGCGCGAGTGGGTAACGGAAAACGATGACCTCACCTTTGACGACATCGCCCGCGCCTACGGCATGAACGACCCCATGACAGTGCGGGTGGTTCGCCGCTACGCCAAGCGGGTGGCTATCCTCTGCAAGAATCTGAGCAGCCTCTTTGATGTGGAGCTTATCCTGCTGGGCGGCATGATCGCCAAGCTGGGCTCCTCCTTCCTCAGTGAGCTGCTGGGCTTCTACTCCATTCTGCCCGGCTACGGCAGCTCGGAGCTTAAGCTCTCCAAGCTGTTCGATTCGGCTGTCATCTTCGGCGGCATAGACACCGCAACCCAGTACGCCATCGACCGCATAATCGGTCAGGAGGGCGCGGAATAGCAAGGCAACGGAGGATTTCCATGCCGTCAACCATATGCTTCACCCTCCCCTGCGGAGAGAGCTTTGACCTCATCGCCACACTCATCAGCGGACAGTGCTTCCGCTGGACGGCAGTGAGCGATACCCCACCAGTCTGCCGCGGCATTGCGGGAGACTGCTCCGCCATCATCACCCAAAAAGGCTCTGTTCTTGAGATAACCTGCGATGATATTCCCGATGCGCGGCAATTCTGGCGGCGGTATCTCGACCTTGACACCGACTACGATGCCATACGCGCTGAGGTGATCGCAATGGAGCCGCGCCTTGCCCCTGCGGCAGCGCGCTGCGCCGGACTGCACATTCTCAATCAGCAGCCGTGGGAGGCACTCTGTTCCTTCATCATCTCCCAGAACAACAACATTCCCCGCATACGCGCCATCATCGAGCGCATATGCGCGCTGTGCGCAGGATTCCCGCCGGACTCCGATATTCAGCATCCATTCCCCTCTCCCCATGCCGTCGCCGCGCTCAGCGAGGCACAGCTGCGGGAGGCAGGCTGCGGCTACCGCACGCCGTACATCATCGAAACCGCACGGCAGGTGGCAGAGGGCAGCTTCGCCCTCGACACGCTGTACACCCTGCCGGTCGGCGAGGCACGCGAGAGCCTGCAAAGTCTGCATGGCGTAGGACCGAAGGTTGCCGACTGCGTGCTGCTCTTCGGACTGCACCGGCTGGAATGTTTCCCCCGGGACACATGGATAAAGAAGGCACTGGCGGGCGATTTCAGGGACACCCCGCTGGAAAACTCCCGCTACGCAGGCGTTGCGCAGCAATACATCTTTGAATACATACGGCAGGCGGGCAACTGACCCGTCCCGCACAATCAAACAGGTATAGTATGCCGCTGTCCCGCGGGGAAGCGGCGTGTTATAGAGCGAAACTCCACCGCAGCCGACGGGCTGGCAAAAAGAAAACGGGAGGTAATACACAACCATGAAAGAGTTCTTCAAGCCGCTTTATCAGAAGATAAAGGCACTCAGCGGCAAACTGGCAATCGCGGTAATGAGTCTGCTTATGGCGTGCGGTATCCTTGCTGCACCCGCTCTGGCAGCCACTTCCGAGAGCGATGTTCCCGAGTGCGAGCATCAGTTTACCGAGTGGGTAACCACCAAGCAGGCAGGTAACTACGGCATCGGTCAGCGCGTGCGCGACTGTGAGCTGTGCGGCATCACCCAGAAGATCCCCACCCTCTCCCCCCTGATGCTTATCATCGCCGCTGTGCTTGTCATCATTGCCCTCACCCTGCTGTTCAGGGGTCTGACCAAGGCTGCCGGTTCCATCGGCAAGTTCCTCAAGAAGTTCTGCTTCTGGCTCTTCGTTGCCTTTGTCATCGCATTCTTCCTCGGCGTTCTGCTGTTCACCCTCAGCAATGAGGTTCCCTTCGGCACCGCCATCGTTCAGGCTTGCACCGATATGCTGGGCGCAAAGGCCTTTGTTGAAAAGGCAGGCGTATTCACCGATGCATACGGCCAGATCGGCGGCATGATTATGAACGGTCTCTTCTACGGCGTATTCGTTGCGGCTATCGCATTTATCCTCGCTTTCATCAAGTGGATATTTGGCGGCGCAAAGAAGGCCGGCAAGGCTGTCAAGGACAAGGCTGTCGAGGTCAAGGACAAGATCACTGAGGTCGTCAGCTAATCTGTCAGCAACAAATATCACACAGTAAACCCACACCCGCCTTTCCGCAACGGACAGGCGGGTGTCTTTTGTTGTTCTGTTTCCTGTACTCTTTCAGGCAATACTATGGAAAGAGCCTCTCAGCGAAAAAATCTTCCGCGCATTTCAACACTTCACCCTCCCCAGGCGTTTTATAGACAGAAAGGCCTTTTGATGCTGTCCATATCGAAGAAAAGCGAGGTGATTCGCAATGGACCGCGAGGAAATACATCGGCTGTACGACCAATACGCCGACACCGTCTACCGTGTGTGCTTCACCTACCTTGGCAGTGCCTCTGACAGCGAGGACGCTGTGCAGGAGGTGTTCCTTCGCCTGATTCGCAAGCAGCCGACATTTTCTTCGGAGCGTGACCAACGCGGCTGGCTTATCGTCACCGCCTGCAACTACTGCAAGACCCTGCTGCGCTGGCGCAAGCGTCACCCTGTTGCCGACCCTGACCGTCTGCCGGAGCAGTCCTGCAGCGACAGCAGCGACGCGGAGGTAATGGAGCTGCTTGCCGCACTGCCCCACGACTGCCGTCAGGTGGTATATATGCACTGCTGCGAGGGGTATTCCCTTGCCGAAATCGCCCGCCTGAGCGGAACAAACCAGTCAACCGTCCGCTCGCGGTGGTTCTATGCGCGAAGAAGACTGAAAAACATTCTGGGAGGTATTGAAGAATGAACAACCGTATCAGAAACACTCTGCAAAACATCGCTCCCACCGAGGAGCAGAAGGCTCGTATGCTGTCCCGCATCGACAGCGAAGCCGACCGCTGTGCGGAAACTTCCGCTGTACCCGCACGCAGAAGCGGCACAAAATGGCTCAAGGTAGCTGCCGTTGCCGCTGCACTGTGCCTCACCATCGGCATGACTGCCTTTGCCGAGGAGATAGGCAGCCTGTTTGACGGACTGTTCGTCAAGGACAGCATCGTTGCGCAGACCGTCCTCACCGGCGTTTACAACGACAACGACGGTCACGTCAACATGGCTGTGGAGGAGCTGATGAGCGACGGCATCGCAGTGCGCACCGTAATCCGCTATCAGGCACTGGACGAGCAGGGCGAGGAATGGCTTGACACCCTTTCCAGCCCCCTCGACACCGCTTCCCCCAACGCATTCTACGGCATTGACATGAACCCCGTCTTCAGGGACAACAACACTGCCGAGTATGGCGTAAACTGGAGCCACGGCACCTTTGAGCTGGAGGATATGCGCACCGAAACCGAGCGCTGCTTCATCTCCGTAATGAATGCAGACCGCTACGGCTGGGGCACCGAGGACGTGCAGCTTGAATACACCATGCCCTCCGGCAACAAGTCCGCTTTGCTCTGCGTTACCACCAACATGGAGAAAAAGACTCTTGCCATGGAAGCCCCCGAAAATTCCGACAAGCTGTACACTCCCCTCAAGGCTACCCTCTCTCCCCTCTCCTTTGTCATCGAGGGCGAGGAGCACGGCATCATCGACAAGGGCGTCGGCTATGACGAAGACGGCACCCCCTACTACTACCAGCGCATGACCACTGACGAGAGCATTGATTCCCTCTCGCTGCACCTGACCGACGGCACATGGGTTGACCTGCTGCGCCCCAGCGAATATTACTATGACACCGACCGTACCGGCACAGTTATCAATGATGGCGCATGGCAGCTCTGTGCGGGCAACAACTCCAGCGGAGAAAACTCCATCATTATCGCCAGCACCTCCTTCAGAGACCCCATTGACATCAGCACCATCGCCGGCTTCAAGCTGGACGGCGTGTACTATGAATTTGACTGATTGGAAAACCTGACGCAGGTATAATGGTATAAAAACCGCCCCCCCGCTTGTCTATGACAGACAGGCGGGGGGTCATTGTTCTATGTATTGGTTTATCAGTTTGAGGAAACGGGCATATAGGGCAAAAGTGCTCGTGCCAGACTTGCGGCGGGCAGGGATTGCAGGATAACCTTGCCGGGGCCTCTTACGACGGTGTTGAAGAGACCCTCACCGCCGAAGAACATATTCTTCAAGCCCTTGTTTGCCTGAACGTCCATGGTGCAGGTGGCGGACATACAGGCAAGGTAGCCTGTGTCAACTATCATGGACTGACCTGCCTGCAGGTCATACTCCACTGCGTAGCCGTCGATTTCCACGAGGGCTGTGCCGTAGCCGGAAAGCCGCTGCATGATGAAGCCCTCGCCGCCGAAGAAGCCCGCGCCCAGCTTTCTCTGGAAGAATACCGACAGCTCAACGCCCGCGTCGCTGGCGAGGAATGCCGACTTCTGGCAGATTATCTCGTTGCCCGGGGAAATCTCAAAGGGACGGATAGAGCCTGGGAAGCTGGAGGCAAAGGCAATCTGACCGATGCCGCCTGTGCAGGTAAACTTGTTCTGGAACATGGATTCGCCTGAGAAGGCTCTGCCAATCATCTTGCCAAGGCCGCCGTTGCCGGTGGTCTCCATCTTGATGTTGGGGGACATCCAGCTCATGGAGCCACGCTCGGTGATGATGGTCTCGCCCGGTTCGATGTCGCAGATTGCAACCGGCAGGGGCTCGCCTACTATTCTGTATCTCATTCTTTCTTTTCTCCTTTTTCCTTATTCTTACTATTCAACAACGAATGTCCCCCGGCATATCCCGACGGGGACATTCGTGTGTTTTCAATTTCAGCCGACAATTCTCTCCCGCAGGCGTCCTGCGGTGGCTTTGTCCACCAGTGCTTCCGCCACAACACCCTCGGGGGTGTATTCCTCGCTGAGTATCTCTCCTGAGCGGCGCACCATGTCCAGCTCGCCCATGGCACTGAAAGGTATATTCAGCACAACGCGCATGGGCTGCTCCGGCAGTGCCTCTTCGATGGCTGTCAGCAGGCTGTCTATGCCGTCGCCGTGCTTTGCCGAGATGCGCACCGCCTTGATGCCCATTATTTCCTCGGGCATGGCTCGGTCGCATTTGTTCAGCACACGGACGGTGGGCTTATCCCCTGCTCCCAGCTCACGCAGCAGATTCTCCGAAACGTCAAGCTGGCTCAGGCAGTTGGGGTCGGAGCCGTCGCACAGCAGTATCAGCACATCGGCGTCCAGTGCCTCCTCCAGCGTGGACTTGAATGCCTCCACCAGATGATGAGGCAGGCGGCGAATGAAGCCGACCGTATCCACCAGCGTGACCGAGCCGCCCGAAGGCAGTGCTATGGCGCGGCTTGTTGGATCAAGGGTGGCGAAGAGCATATCCTCTGCCAGCACGTCCGCCCCTGCAAGCCTGTTGAGCAGCGTGGATTTGCCTGCGTTGGTATAGCCCACGATGGCGGCAGTGACAACGCCTGTCTTTTTTCTGCGGGCACGGCGCTGCGCTCTGCGCACAGCAACCTGCTCCAGCTTTTCCTTAAGCGCGTCTATCCTGCGGCGAATGTGTCTGCGGTCGGTTTCCAGCTTGGTTTCGCCCGGTCCGCGGGTGCCTATGCCGCCGCCCAGACGGCTCATTTCTATGCCCTTACCGGTCAGGCGGGGCAGCATATAGCGAAGCTGTGCCAGCTCCACCTGCAGCTTGCCCTCGCTTGAGCGGGCACGCCCCGCAAAGATGTCCAGTATGAGCATGGTGCGGTCAATGACACGCACGTCGGTAGCTTTCTCGATATTGCGTATCTGCACAGGCGACAGCTCACGGTCGAAGATGATGACGTCCACCTCTCCGTCGTCCCGACAGAACTGTGCCAGCTCCTCCAGACGACCGCTGCCTATGCAGGTTGCCGGGTTTGGAGATTCCATGCGCTGGGTGACAACGGCGACAACCTCACCGCCTGCGGTGGCGGTCAGCTCCTCCAGCTCTGCCAGAGAAAGCTCAAAGTCCTCCTCGCCGAGGTCGGGTGCAACCAGCACCGCTCTCTGCGGTCTTTCCTGTGAAATCCCGCTGTCGATGCTGCCGACAGCAGGGTTGATGGTTGAGTTATTTTCCATTTACTGTGTCCGTTCTGTTTGATTAATATTGCCCTCCCGAAGCAGCTTCGGCGGCGCACATGGCGCAGAGGGCGCAGGAGGCTGCACAACCGGTGCAGAGGGCGCAGGCAGTGCCCAGCGGCCCGCACGATTCCGCGCCGCCGCTGCGCTCAGGCGTAGCAGGACCTGCGGCACAGGAGCAGAAGAAAGTAAGCAGTGCCGCCACAAGCACTACTGCCAGTGTGGTGATTATCTTGCGCTTTGCAGAGTATTGCTTCATCGTAATTGCCTCCATTCAGTTTATTGTTTGCAAATATCGGTCACGCCGTCAGAAAAGCGTCCTGACAACAATCTGACACATCAGTGATGCATAGAGGAATAGCAGCAGGGCAAACCCTGCTGCAAACCGCTTTCCGCGGGCTTTGGCGGCACTTTCCGCACCTATATAGAGTATTATGCTCGAAAGCATAAAGCCTATCATCATGCCACCGGGAATGGCAAAACCTGTCGCTGCGGGAGAAAAATACGCAAGTGCCGCACACAGCAGGGATACAATCCCCAGCGGCAGTGATGATGCGCCTGTCAGCGAGAGGGTACGCTGTATGCCCAGCTTCAGCCCTGCCAGCAGACTGAGCAGAAGCAGAATGATATTGAGCAGCAGCAGTCGGTCGCACCACAACACAAAGCAGCCGTAGGCAGTGCGCAGTATGGCGTTGGTTTCTGTGATGCCCGCCTGCAATTCCGCGCCGCCCAGCGCACCGCTGCATATACCTGTGCGCCAGAGGGCATAGCCCAGAGGCAGCGGGGTCATCAGCAGGGAAAGCAGAATGGTCAGCCAGCCGCTCTGCTCACCTCCACCGCAGACGATATAGTCTGCCGCACTGCGCAGCGAGCCGCCGAAAACGCCGCCCATCACCCGCCCAAAGGAGCGGAATACGCCATCGGAAGGCATCTCCTCCGGCTTTACCTTTTCGTCAATTTCCAGCTCGGGAAGCTCCTTTGGCGGTTTTTCTTCCTTGATTACGGCGGAGATGTACTCTTCGGCGGTCTCCTGTGCGGGCAAAACCGTCTGCTCTGCCACGGAAATCGGCTCGGATTCTGTAATCGACTCGGTCGCCGTGCTGTTACTGTGCTCGTCCTCTGCGGTGTCGCTCTCCGCATGGACGGCGGTTTCCGTCTCCCTCCTGACCACGGGCGGGGCGGGCGGCATATCTGCCGCAGCAACTCGCGCCGCCGCGCTTCTGGAGGCGGGTGCGGGAGGCTTGGGTATGCCTGACCTGCGGGGCATCTGCGCCCTGCCGTCAGGCTTTGCCGCAGCAGCACCGCCTGCCGCAGGTCTGCTTGCCGAGCGGTCAATCAGGGGACTGTCCTCAGGCTGACCCGCCGCAGGGGGCAGACTGACCTTTATGCCGCCCTGACCCGCAGGGGGACTTTTCTTTTCATACACCACCTGAGATGCCGCCGGCTTTTTCGCCGCAGGCTCTTCGGTGTAGCAGCGGTCGCGGGCACGTCCGATAGACGCAACAGGTCGGCGCACGCCGCAGAAGGGACACACCCCTCCCCTGTATTCCGCACCGCACGCGGCACATTTGTAATCGTTCTGCATCGGTATCGGCACCTCCCGTCAGACTGCGTTGCTGAGATTATTTGTTTATTTCAGCGTTATAGAGCTGTATCCACTTGTTGACAGGCAGCGGTGTAAGCTGTCCGTCGGTGTAGATGTGGTTGTTGGAGTAATAGACGATGGAGCCGTCGGTCTTGGACACCGCCGCGCACACCGAGCCATCGTCAAAGGCGATGACAATGGCAGCATACTTCTGCATGGTGTTGGAGCCATGGTAGACATAGCCGCCGATTTCGTCATCGTGGTCGTTGTTCAGGTCGGGCTTGGGCGGCACTACCTCCCAAAGCTGGAAGCAGTCCAGCAGACGTGTATGCACCTCGTCCGGCATCATTTCCTGCAGCGCGGCGCTTTGCTCCTCGTTCAGAACGCCCGCCTCGTAGAGGTTGCCGTTTATGTACTCCACCTCGCCGCGGGTAAACTGTCCGGTGATGAACACCAGCGCGTCAAAGCCGAACACGGTCGTTTCCATGGAGCTGGAGGAGCTGTATGGGTTGTCCTCCGTCTCGGTAAAGGAGACTGCCTCATCGTAGAACAGCACGTCCATGTCGCCCTTTTCGTTGAGGGTGAAGGTGATGGTTGCTCGGGAGTCGGGCACCTCATATTCTGCCACCTTGCCCGCCCTGTCGATAAACGCGGCACGAAGCTGCGTCAGTCTGCCGGCGATGTTGCCGTTGTACAGCGTCATGGAGAAGGTGAAGCCCTTGTTGTTCACATCGCGTATGCGCAGTATGGCGCGGGAGAAGGTGGAGTCACCTGTGCGGTTCCATGTGCCCTCCCAGTCGTCCTTTACACATCCCGTGGCGGGCAGCACCGCAAGCAGCAGCACCATGGCAAGCACCGCCGAAAGCACTCTCCTGACCCAATTTTTCATTGCACTGTTACCTCCCTCTGGAGCGGTTTGATTCTTTCTTTATTCTATCACACACGGTGCCCTATGGCAACAGTTTTCGCACAGTGCCGCCGCCGGATAATATCGGTATACAGCGCACAACGTCCGCAGCAAAAAAACACGGCCGCCGCAGCAGCCGTGTTCCTTTTTTACATATTATGCTTTGCCGGAGCAAGGCTTGGGTGCTGTGGGAGATTATTCTTCCTCTGCTTCAACGGCTGCATCAACAGCAGCAGCGGCAGCTTCATCAGCAGCTTCGTCAACAGACTCGGCGGCTTCCTCAACAACAGGAGCGGCTTCCTCAACGACAGGAGCAGCTTCCTCTGCAACAGGAGCAACTTCCTCTGCAACAGAAGCAGCTTCCTCAACGACAGGAGCAGCTTCCTCTGCAACAGGAGCAGCTTCCTCAACCACAGGAGCAACTTCCTCAACGACAGGAGCAGCAGCAACAGCAGCGGTAGCAGTAGCTTCCTCAACAGCGGCAGCGGTGGTGTCATTCATTGCAGTGGGGTTCTTGAGCTGATAGTTAGCCTTCAGGAAGCAGTATGCCTCAGCGTTGGTTGCCTCAATGTAGGGAGCAACGAATACTACGCCAACGCAGCAAGCCAGCATACCGAGCAGAATCCAGGGGAAGAAGGACAGACCCAGCACGAAGAGGTCCATCTTGTATCCATTGGTCATTGCGGTGCTCATTGCGCGGGCTTCCTTGCCGCTCATGCCGGGATTTTCAGCAAGGATATAGGGAACCATCAGGTACTGGTAGCTCTTGATTATCAGCGGGATAACCATGACGTATCCAAGCAGTATCAGTGCAGCCCATACTGCGTTTTCCGTTACCAGCGCCAGAATCATGCCTGCAAATACGGGCACCAGAACAAGCAGAGAATATGCGGCAATAATGAGATTAGTGGTGAACATACTGCCGACGGTCTTCATGTAGTTGTTCTTGAAGGCGTTGAAGAGGTAGCCGAACTTGGCTTCCTTCTGGCGGGACTCAAGGAAGAAGCTGTTCTTACCGACGGTGATGGGGCTGGCGATAAACAGGCTCCATGCGAGACCTGCGAGGAAAATCACCACTGCAACGATGCCGATAACAGCCATCATGCCCTCGTTGCCGCTCTGGGTCATGGACTCAGAGAAGGATTCCATTGCCTCGGAGAAACTGCCGGTGCTGTACTCGATGCTTTCCTGATTGACCTGCATATTTGCGCTGCCGGAGGAGGAGCTGACGCCGCCGCTCGAGCCGCCCGCAAGCACACTGTGTACAACGGTAACCAGCAGTGCCAGCCAGTAGTATCTCTTCAGGCCGGTCTTGGCGTTGGTCTTGAGTAATTTTCTGTCAAATTTCATCGTTTTCTTCTCCTTTTCTATGTTTCCCTTTTCTATAATGTTATGGCGCGGCTGGTGACGTCCGCACCTGCTAACCGAATGAACTGGATTGCCTTGGGACTATTATTCCTAAAACACTAGTTGGCTATATTATATAGTCCTGCGCACCACTTGTCAAGTATTATTTTGGAAGTTGCGGGCATCTCTGCTGCATATATATTGTAATGCATATGAGCCGCCGTCAGGCGACACCGCACCGCCCTCAGCAGCGGCAAATCGCAATCACTGTCAATACAATAGCACACTTTTTCCGCCCACGCTTTAACAGAGTGAAATGCCGCAGAAGCCCCTTTTGCCCGTTGTCTGCCGAAAAAGGCTTTTTGGGGGGTGAAAGGGCAGGTTTTTACAATGCCGCCCTGCCCCTTTGATAGATATGTACTACTACATATATTGCCAAACACCGCAAGATGCGTAACCACAACACAAAAACGCGCACCGGTTTAATATCTGAGCGAAACCAAAATACCGCTTTTCCTATGTTTTGATTTAACACTGTTAACCACATCCCGCAATGAATCTTAACCCACGGATAACAACTTGGCGCATTTTGCTAAAATTAAATTAATTTTCTTTAGTATTCTTAATATATGCCGCATATCGCTGTGCTCATGCGTATATTTTTGTGCATCTTTAACAAACTTCGGGAGATATTATAGAAAGGTAAATAACTTCACAAAGCCCTCAAAGTGTTTACTTGCGGAGATAAATATGATAGAATATATACAGAAAAATCCCCTTTGTGGAATATTGGGCAAAAAAACGCCTGTCCGGTTTTTACCTGCCGGACAGCGTCCGCACCGGCACAACCCAGTGCCACGATTCATCATACTTTTGCTTTGCTCTCTCGGTCGAGCAGCACTGAATCAGGAGGAACCATTATGAAGACAAGGAACGAAAAGAACGTCCGCCGAGCTCTCCCCGCTGTTCCCGCAGCGAAGAAGAGCTGGAGCAAGGGCAAGCGTGCCGCCATCTTCGGCAGTATCGCCACCACGGTAACAGCTATAGGCGTTGCCCTTACGCTGATGCTCATGCCCGGCGCAGAGGCATTCGCCAGCGGAGGTGTTCTCACCTCTGTCGGCGGAAAGAACGTCATCCCCGACCACTACACCGCAGTGAACGTGCCTGCGGGTACTCCCCTCATGTCCAACTACGGCACCGTCTACACCAGTGAAGACGGTCTGGCAGCGTTCGACTTCCACATCTTTGCCGACCGCTTCGCCAGCACAGTTCACACCTGCGGCAACATCGCAGTCAATGAGCTGGGCTCGGCAGTAAACGGCAAGACCGGTGTGCCTGAGTTTGGCTCCCGCAGCCAGCACGACACCGACGCCCCCAAGGTCAGCTATGCGGGCGAGGTCTACGGCTGGTCCGCCTCCACCAAGCTGGACACCATGGTCTTCGGCGAAGGTGTCCAGATTGACGGCAAGAAGAACAAGCCCGTAAACCTCGTCACCAGCAACGGCAAGGTACAGATGGGCAACGATAACAACGGCAGTATGCTCGACTCCATCTATATTGATGACGAGAGCGACGGGAAGTATATCGACATTCAGGCCGAGCTTGATGAAGTCGAGAACTATATGCGTTACCTTGTCTGGCTCATGGACCAGGAGAAGGCTGACGCAAACCACGACGGTGTTGTAAAGGTAAACGGCACCGACGTCAGCGCAAACTATGTACATTACAATGATATAAGCACCAAGCTGAGCAGCGGAGGCTTCGGCTTTGGCTTTGGCTTCGGCAACACCCTCGATTTCAAGAACTACGACGTGGGCGACACTATTATTATAGATCTTGGTACCTACGAGAGTATGTTCCCTCCCTTTGGCTCCTTCGGCAACCCGAACGGCACCTACAGCTATGCCCAGCAGCTGCTCAACGGCTCCGTCACCCTGAAGAACACCACCGGTAAGCGCATCATCTTCAACATCGACACCACCGGCCTGGGCGACAGCTTCTCCATCAACCCCAACATGACCACCGACAACCTGAGCAACTCCGAGGATTCCGCAGAGAAGGACAACAATATCCTTTACAACTTCTACAAGAGAGAAAGCAACAACCCCGTTTCCAACCCCGTTTCCTACGACAAGAAGCTCACCATCGGCGGCACCCTGATGGGCAGTGTCATCGCTCCCGATGCCACCGTCATCTGCAACTCCGGTCTCAACGGCAGCATCATCGCAAAGGAAGTCACCACCTCCTGCGAGACCCATAAGTCCGACTACACCGGCGAGCGCATCATCAACACCACCACCAACCTCGTTATCGAGAAGGTGTGGCGCAACGACAACGAGGACACCCGCCCCGACTTCATCACTATCCGCCTCCTGCGTGACGGCGAGGTCTACAAGACCGTACAGATCGCCTCCGGCGACTGCGCAGTCAGCACCGACGGCAACACCTGGAGATACACCTTCAATGACCTGCCCATGAGCGACGGCAGCGGCACTACCTATCAGTATAAGGTAGAAGAGGTCGCCCCCGCCGGCTACAACATGACTCAGGTGGGCAACACCATCATCAACACCTCCAAGGCTCCCGCGCCTCCCGCACCGGCTGAGACCAAGGTCTACAAGCTGACCGTCAACAAGGTTGACAACAACAATCAGCCCCTCAGCAATGCAAGCTTCACCCTCACCGCCAACGGCGTCAACTTCAACACCTGCGGCAAGGATAAGGCCAAGGCCACCGTTACCGGTGCTGATTCCTATCAGGTAACCGACAACGCAATCACCTGGACCGGCGCAAATGCCGTAATCGGCAACCTGCCCGCCGGCAACTATACCATCACCGAGACCGGCGCACCCGCCGGCTACAAGAAGGCAGCCTCCAAGACTGTCAAGCTGGACAAGGACAAGATTGAGAACATTGTCAACGAGCAGATTGTCGTCAAGCTGGGCAAGCGCAACGGCTCCAGCGACAACCGTGAGCTGCTCCGCGGTGCTGTGCTGCATCTTGCTCCCACCTCCGGCACTGTAGACTTCTCCAAGCTGTACATCGACGGCGTAACCAACGTCACCTCCGTCGAAAACCGTAACAACTACGTTGAGTGGACCACCACCAACGCACAGGCAAGACTGATGGGTCTGCCCGCCGGCAGCTACACCCTCACCGAGCAGACCGCTCCCGAGGGCTACGACAAGGCTGCTCCCGTCACCTTCACCGTCTACGAGGACGGCTCGGTCAACTTCTCCGGCAAGTACGGCACCGACGATGTCACCATGCTTGACAAGCTGACCCCCGTACAGCCCAAGAAGTACAGCCTGACCATCAACAAGACCAACGGCACCAACGCACTGCCCGGCGCACAGCTCACCCTGACCAATGTTGCCGGTGCTTCCCTCAAGGGCGCAAAGTTCAACGGCAACGAAATCACCGCTGACGGTGCTTCCTACACCTTCACCACCGATGGCAACGCCGCAGTATTCACCGACCTGCTCGAGGGCAGCTACACCCTCTCCGAGGACAGCGCACCCGCCGGCTACAAGAAGGCAGCCGACATGGGCATCACCCTCGACAGCGACAAGCCTGTCACCATGGTCGATGAGCCCATTGTCATTACTATTATAAAGAAGGACAGCACCTCCGGCGAGCAGATCAGCGGAGCAACATTCCGTCTGAGCAACACAAACGGCTACTCCAAGGAGCTGACCACCGACAGCGAAGGCGTTATCACCTTCACCGATCTGACCCCCGGCAGCTACACCCTCACCGAGGTCGCGCCTCCCGCAGGCTACACCAAGGATTTTGCCGACATCACCTTCACTGTTGACGAATACGGCAACGTGAGCGGCGACGCCTTCACCGGCAGCACCGCCACCGTCTACAACACCCCCACCAAGCTTTACATTTCCAAGCTTGGCCTCGACCAGATGGAAGACGATGATGATTCCAACGATGTCACTTCTGCCCTTGCAGGCGCAGAGCTGCGCATCATCTCCGACGACAGCCGTGACCTGAGCAACGTCTCCGGTATCGGCGAGGTCGGTCATCCCTCCGCAACCGAAATCACCTTCACCAGCGGCTACGAGCCCGTTGAGCTCCGCGGTCTGCCCGATGGCAGATACACCCTCCGCGAGGATGCCGCTCCCCACGGCTATGACCGTGCCGACGACATCACCTTCACCGTTGCAAACGGCGTGGTTTCCGGCGTACAGAACAACACCGTCGTAATGACCGACGTCAAGACCCCCTACTATCCCCTGCACTTCTCCAAGGTTGACGAGAACAACGTATTCCTCCCCGGCGCAACCATCGGTATCTTCAACGGCGATGAGACCGACTTCTCCGCAGAGAATGCCATCGTGGTCTTCCAGTCCGACGAAGAGGTCAATAAGGTAATGCTCAAGAACGGCAGCTACATTCTCTACGAGCTTGAAGCTCCCGAGGGCTACCAGCGCAACGAGGATAAGATCCCCTTCACCGCCAACAAGGGCACTCCCGAAATCGTCAATTACGAGACCACCACCGAGCGCACCCACAACTACAAGCTCGATGATGTCTTCAGCGGCAAGGATTCCTTCCCCAACCGCATCAATGTGGGCACCGACTGCACCCGCTTTGAGCTGTACACCGGCAACACCCTGATCTTCAGCGGTACTCCCGACGGCAACGGCTATATCACCCTTTCCGATATGCCCGGCTTCAACGGAGGCACCAAGTACAGCGCAGTGCTGACCCTCAGCGACAACAGCAATGCCGAGAAGCAGTTTGAGCTTGAGTACACCACCGCAGCCACTGTTGATGTGACTGCCACTGCCGATGTAACCTCCCTGTTCAGAGACACCATCGGCGGCTTCCCCAAGTCTGTCACCATTCCCGGTGGCAACTTCTCCCAGTTTGTTATTGTCGATGCTACTACCAACTCTCAGGTTTACAGCACCGGACAGAGCAACACCGAAGAAATCACCATCAATCCGTGGAACAGCTTTGACAGCAGCCACAGCTACAGAGTGGAGATCACTCCCACCAACGGTACTGCCACCAGCTACAGCCTGTACTTCAAGTACGACAAGAGCGAGGTAGTTCAGATCGGCGGCGGCTCCACCGGCAGTGATAACACCCTGCAGTACACCAATATCACTTACGGTATCTACTCCGATCAGACAATGCGTCTCGACACCATGAAGGAGTCTCAGCCGCAGAACCTCTCCATCAAGATCGACAGCATCAACGGCACCGACGATGCCGATGCCACTTTCCCGCTGTCCGGCTTTGATCTTCCGATCAGAGAGACCAACAGCACTACTAAAGTAGTCAATTGGAATACTTCCTTCTCTGCCGGCGATTACGTGCTCCTCAAGAAGGGCTATACCGTAACCCTTCCGTATCCCACCACAACCGGCTCTGATTCTACAGTGACTATGGTTGTCACCGATGCCAGCGGCAACACTGTGGATACAAGAACCGTCACCGTTAAGAGTGAGACCTCCTATGCTAACGCTATAGCAGCCGGTGCCGGCTTCTATATGTCTCCCAGCATCAACTTCCAGCCCTCCGGCGGACTGTCTGCCGACCTCACCATTGCCGCCAACTTTGCCGGCGGCAACGGCCAGTCCGGTACCCAGACCTCTGTAACCACCAAGGAGTACACCTCCAACGCCATCACCGCCTCCCCCGCAGGCAGCACTTCCACTACAGCCTCCACCGTTGATGTGACCTCCACATTCAGAGACACCGTCGGCGGCTTCCCCAACACCGTCAACATCTCCGGCGGCAGCTACTCCCAGTTCAAGATTGTCGATGCCACCGATGGCTCCACCGTCTTCTCTTCCAACGACACCGATGGCAACATTGACATCTCCGCATCGGAAACCTTCGATTCCGGTCACAACTACAGAGTAGAAATCACTCCTGCCAACGGCGCAGCTACCGGCTACGACATTTACTTCGGTTATACCGTAACCGTATCGACCGGTGACGGCTCTACCAGCAGTGATTCCAAGTCCTATACCAACGCCACATTCACTGATACCTTCGACCTGCCGACAGCAACAAATCTTGCTCCGACCAAATTCAAGGTCGAAATGAAGAATATCCCCGAAGGTTCTCCGCCCAGAATGACCAATCTGGTTCTCCAGTTCATGAGCGGCAACGACCTCATCGAGGTTTACAGAAGTGTTGGCGAGTTCTACTTCCCCAACACCAACGACCACATTGCTGAAATCACCTTCCCCGATGGTGCTGCAACCATGAACGGTTCTTCTTCCCTCACCATGCAGCGCACCAATCACTCCACATGGACATCGGGCAAGAACTATCAGCTCAAGGTAGAGTTTGGTATGCAGGGCGCCAACTCTGTTGACGTCGTTGTTTCCGCTGTTTACGGCGGCGGCGGTACCGAGAACAGAACCACCGGTACCATCAACGTACCCGCAGCAGCACCCAGCACCACTACCACCACCGAAACTAAGACTGCAAACCGCATAGACAAGGTTTCTCAGGTGCCCGTAATCACTCCCGGCACCCAGAGCTCTGTCGCAGTCATCAAGCTGCCCAACACCAAGATTCCCGTATTCGAGCAGCACAAGTGCTCCGTCGAGCTTGTCAAGAAGGACGAAAACGGCAACACCATCACCGGTAACTCCGCTTCCTTCCTGCTCTACGACAAGAACGGCTATCTGGTAACCGAGCTTGCAGGCGCGGACGGCAACTACAACTACGCCAAGGACAGCAACGCTGTCAACACCATCGATAACCCCCTCAGCACCGGCAGCAACGGTATCCTCACCGTCAACGGACTCAACGAAGGCGAGTACTACTTCCGCGAGGTCGCTGCTCCCAGCAACTACGAGCAGGGCATCGAGAATATCCCCTTCGCCGTTGACAGAAACAGCATCTCCGCTTCTGTCGATGCAGTCAACGTCCGCAAGACCGGCTCCATCACCCTCAACAAGGTTGATTCCAACGGTCTGCCCAGAGCAGGCGCACAGTTCGCCCTCTGGAGCGTTGACATGAACTACAACAACCCGCAGCTTGTCGCTCCCCACAAGGTCTTCACCGACTACGGCGCAGGTCCTGTCGAGACCGTCGGCACCTATACCTACACCGGCAACACCGAAACCGTCGAGACCCTTGTAACCGGCGACGACGGCAAGATCAAGATTACCAACCTGCCCCTTGGCCGCATCTACTACTTCACCGAGATAGCCGCTCCCGATGGCTGCATCAAGGCAGAGGGCAACCTGCCCGCACTGGGCACTGCCACCGACCTGCCCGAGGGCAGCTACTACTACAACGATCTCCATCCCTACGGTATCGCTCTCGGTGAGAACGTCAACGTACAGATTCTCCAGTACACCGAGAACAACGGCAGCTACAGCGGCGCATACGTTCAGAAAACCGTCTCCGTCCTCCACTCCGACATCACCGTTTCCAACAACGTATACCAGACCCAGATTCTCAAGGCTGATGCAGTCAACGGCGAGGCTCTTGCAGATGCAGTTCTCAAGCTGACCGCAAAGAACACCGCCACCAACCTGTCCGCTGTCTACGGCTCTCTCGACGTATTCTACGGCGAGGAGAACGGCCTTGACTACATCACCTGGACCACCGGCACCGCCGCAAACACCCTCTACGGTCTGCCCGCAGGTCAGTACATTCTCTCCGAAACAAGCGCACCCAGCGGCTACAACCTTGCACAGCCTGTTGAAATCACTGTTGACGCAGCAGGCAATATCAACGGCGCACAGGTTTACACCTTCAACAACTACCGCTATACCGGCAGCATCACCATCAACAAGGTTGATGAGGCAGGCAACGCACTCACCGGCGCAGGCTTCAAGCTCTACACCGAGGACGGCGAAGGCGTAAGAACCTACATCGCTGCAGACGGCAGCAACGGCAGCTACTCCGCAGTAAGCATCGCTTCTGCTCCCGAGGACGTCGCCGAGCTGTTCACCGATGAAAACGGCCGTCTGGTCGTCACCGGTCTGGACTGGGGCAAGACCTACAAGCTCCACGAGACCACTGTTCCCGAGAGCTTCTTCGAGCCCACCTCCGATTCCTCCTTCGTCCTGACCTCTGAACATACCGATGTCGAGCAGAACGTGGTCAACACCCGTCAGCTCCTCAACGTCCAGAAGGTCTACAACGGCGAGATGGCAGAAGGACAGCAGTTCGTGCTGACCGTCACCGGACGCTTCTCCGATGGCAACAGCAAGGAAATCATCATCACCAAGGATAATGTAAACACCGTCATTCCCGTCTCCGGCGCAATCGCAGGCGAGAGCTACACCATCAGCGAGGCAGTGCCCTACGGCTACGATGTAGCATACAACCCCGCCACCGTCACCGCCGAAAACGGCAATGCTGCAACCCTCGTTGCAACCAACACCCACAAGACCCTCAGCATCTCCAAGAAGACCATCAACGGCACAGAAGAACTGGCAGGTGCAACCCTGAAGGTCACCGACAAGGACGGCAAGACCGTCATCGCCCCCTTCACCTCCGGCACTGCTCCCACCAGCTTCAATCTCGTAAACTTCGCCCCCGGCGCAATCTACACCCTCACCGAGACCACCGCTCCTTACGGCTACGAAATCGCGGAGAGCATTCAGTTCACCGTCAACGCCGAAGGTCAGGTTTCCATCGTGAACAACAAGGGCGAGCGTAACGGCAACACCATCGTCATGCGTGACGATTACAAGAAGCTGTACATCTCCAAGCAGGACATCAACGGCACAGAAGAACTGGCAGGTGCAACCCTGAAGGTCACCGATGCAAACGGCAACGTGGTAATCGATGAATTCACCTCCGGCACTGCTCCCACCTACTTCAACATCGTTGAGTTCACCCCCGGCGAGGTCTACACCCTCACCGAGACCACTGCCCCCTACGGCTATGAAATCGCTGAGAACATCAACTTCACCGTTGATGCAGCAGGCAAGGTCTACATCGTAAACGCCGACAACACCAGGACCGAGCGCACCGACAAGACCGTCGTCATGAAGGACGATTACAAGAAGCTGGCCATCTCCAAGCAGGACATCAACGGCACAGAAGAACTGGCAGGTGCAACCCTGAAGGTCACCGACAAGGACGGCAAGACCGTCATCGCCCCCTTCACCTCCGGCACTGCTCCCACCTACTTCAACATCGTTGAGTTCACTCCCGACGCGGTCTACACCCTCACCGAGACCACTGCCCCCTTCGGCTATGAGATTGCAGAGAACATCAACTTCACCGTTGATGCAACAGGCAAGGTCTACATCGTAGGAGCTGACGGCACCAAGACCGAGCGCACCGACAAGACCGTCGTCATGAAGGACGACTACAAGAAGCTGGCCATCTCCAAGCAGGACATCAACGGCACAGAAGAACTGGCAGGTGCAACCCTGAAGGTCACCGACAAGGACGGCAAGACCGTCATTGCCCCCTTCACCTCCGGCACTGCTCCCACCTACTTCAACATCGTTGAGTTCACCCCCGGCGAGGTCTACACTCTCACCGAGACCACCGCTCCCTATGGCTACGAGATTGCTGAGAACATCAACTTCACCGTTGATGCAGCAGGCAAGGTCTACATCGTAAACGCCGACAACACCAGGACCGAGCGCACCGACAAGACCGTCGTCATGAAGGACGACTACAAGACCCTGTCCATCTCCAAGCAGGAGATCAACAGCACCAACGAGCTGCCCGGCGCAAAGCTGAAGGTCACCGACAAGGACGGCAAGACCGTCATCGAGGAGTTCACCTCCGGCACTGCTCCTACCTACTTCAATATCGTTGAGTTCACTCCCGGCGAGGTCTACACCCTCACCGAGACCACCGCTCCTTACGGCTACGAGATTGCTGAGAACATCAACTTCACCGTTGATGCAGCAGGCAAGGTCTACATCGTAAATGCCGACGGCACCAAGACCGAGCGCACCGACAAGACCGTCGTCATGAAGGACGACTTCAAGAAGCTGTACATCTCCAAGCAGGAGATCAACAGCACCAGTGAGCTGCCCGGCGCAAAGCTGAAGGTTACCGACAAGGACGGCAAGACCGTCATCGAGGAATTCACCTCCGGCACCAAGCCCACCGAGTTCAACATTGGCAAGTTCACTCCCGACGCGGTTTACACCCTCACCGAGACCACCGCTCCCAACGGCTATGAGCTGGCAGAAAACATCCAGTTCACCGTTGACAAGAACGGCAAGGTTTACATCGTAAACGCTGACGGCACCAAGACCGAGCGTTCCGACTCCACTGTCATCATGAAGGACGCCCGTATCCCCGGCACTGTCAACCTCACCAAGAAGGGTGACGACGACAAGAAGCTGGGCGGCGCAGGCTTCATCGTCTACACCACCACCGCCGACGGCAAGAAGCTGTACATGAAGGCCACCGGACAGAATGGCGTTTACGCACTGACCGGCGAGACCGACAAGGCAGCCGAGGCCACCGAGATGTTCACCATCGCAGACGGCACCCTGACCGTATCCAACATGGATTGGAGCAAGGGCTACTGGTTCTACGAGAAGACCGCTCCCACCGGCTACGACCTGCCCGCTGAGGCTTCCAGAGCCACCAAGGTCACTATGACTGCCACCCAGCGCACAGCGTCCCCCGTCATCACCAACAAGCGTCACATCGATATGCTCTCCATCATCAAGAAGATGGGCAGCGGCACCATGCCGGACGACAAGCAGTTCGAGATCGTCATCAGCGGTAAGTTCGCTGACGGCTCTACCGAAAAGACTGTCGTTATCAAGAAGGATAACCTCGATAAGCCCATCGCTGTTGAGGGCATCGTCGATGGCGAGACCTACACCATCAGCGAAAAGGCCATTGACGGCTTCTTCCCCAACTACAGCGCAACCTCCGTCAAGGCTGACAAGACCAAGGATCAGACCGTTACCGTCACCAACTACCCCGAAAGCACCGTGGTGTTCACCAAGTACAGCAACACCAACAAGGCACTGAGCGGAGCTAAGTTCCGTCTGACCGGCGCAAACAACTTCTCCAAGGAAGTCACCACCGGCAGCGACGGCGTTGTAACCTTCAGCGGACTGGAGCCCGGTACCTACAGCCTCACCGAGACTCAGGCACCCTCCGGCCACACCGCTTCCACCGCCATCATTACTGTCAAGGTCAGCGAAACCGGCGCAGTCACCTGCACCGATGCCACCGGCAAGACCCTCTCCGCAGCAGACCTGCAGAAGGCATTCGTCAACAATGTTGTCAAGGTCGCAGGTTCCAGCCACACCGACCTTCAGGTAGGCGAGACCGTCAACCTGGGCGAGGAGATCAAGAACAAGTTCGGCGATGTAACCGTAACCTGGACTTCCTCCAATCCTGACATCGCATCTGTTGACTCCAACGGTAAGGTCACAGTCCACAAGCCCGGCAACGTCACCATCACCGCCTCCGCCGGCAACTCCCCGCTGATGACCTTCGTTCTCGGCGCAGAGGAAAGAAGCATCAACACCAACGTCACCTCCCCCAACACCGGCGAGAAGATTCTGAAGATCACCCTCTACTCCCTCCTCACTCTGATCATCTCCGCCCTGATGTTCATTATCCTCAAGGATGCTATCGAGCGCAGCAAGAAAAGACGCCACGCAAGATAACAACCCACGCATCTGCTGCAAATAAAGGCAGCCGATAAAGCATAAACAAAGCCGTGAGGCACACCTTAGGGTGTACCTCACGGCTTCTGTTTTTTTGTTTGAAAGATTGGAAAAGCTCTGTTACTTCCTCGCAGGTGCGGAAAGCACCCTGCGGAATAAGCCATGTTCTGTGCAATACCACAGCAGCAGCCCCCGTGTGCGTGCCGGTATTCTCAGCTGCATATTCCACTCGGGATACTGCCTGTACAGCGTCATCACACCACCGCTGACCACCGCCGCAAAGGCGATGTAATGCTCCTTGGTCATCGGGTGGGCGGCGGTTATGTACAGCTCGTCCTCCACCTGCTCAATGGTCAGCTCGTGGGCTTGGTCAGGCTTCTGCGCCGCAAGCTGCTGCAGCCGCCTGCCGCAGCACGAAATCTCCGCACAGGCTGCCGCGGTGATGATATTGCCGCATTGCGGACACACATAGTATACCGTGTTCTTCATGTTGTCCCCCTTTCTGCCGCTGTCGGGCAGCTCACCGTCCAGCAGCGTGTCTATGCTTATTCCCAGCACCTCTGCCAGCTCCGGCATCAGCACCACGTCAGGGCAGCCCAGCCCTCTCTCCCATTTGCTCACTGCCTTGTCGCTTACACCCAGCCGCTCGGCAAGCTGAAGCTGGGTCAGCCCCAGTGCTGTGCGCAGATGCCGTATCAGTTCACCGGTCTTTTGGTTGTCCATGCCGCACGCTCCTTTGCTTTATGCTGTGGTGTCATTTTAGGCTATTACAGGAGAGGATTCAATAAACGCTCCGTTTACCGCTCCCATTTGCGCAAAGAGGATATTACTGTCAGTCCAGCTTCAGACCGAACTCCAGACGCACCTCACGCTTTTCAATATCGCTGTTGGAGTAGCTGTACAGGTCGCAGCCTATCAGCTCAAAGCCGTTGGCTCGGTAGCAGGCAATGGCTCTGTTGTTGCAGCTTTGTGTCTCCAGCACCACCATGCGGCAGCCGCTCTGCCGTGCCTCCTCCACAATGCGGGAGATAAGCTTCCCGCCGATGCCCATGTGGCGGTATTCATGCTCGATGTAAATGTCGCTCAGGCGGAAGCGGTTGTTCCACCCCTCCACGCTGCCCACGACTAAACCCGCCAACCGCTCGCCGTCAAATGCGCCAAACGCAACGGGGTCGGAAAGCCATTGCTCAAACAGGCTCACGCGCAGGGGCTTGACCACAGGCTCGGGGAAGGCGGCGAAGCGAAAGGCCATGCCCATCTCCTCCCGCACTGCGTCATAGCAGCCGTCGCTGACGTAGCTGCCGTCGATGGAATAGCCCTTGTAGGCTTCCTTGTCCAGTTTCTTTATCTCTATCATGTTTTCTCCTGTTCTATTGGGTCGGCGTTGCGCCGCACTGTCAATATATTTCTTTGATGTACGCGGCAGCATCGCAGTCCCGCCTCTGCACACCTGCCGCCTTTCAGCATATCATGTTAACAGGCATAAAGCAATGCCCAAAAACACAAGAGATAAGGAGAGAGGCGGATATGAACGAACGCAGAAACGGCAGTTGCCGGTGCGGCGAGCGCGCCCAATATGCCCATTACGCGCCCTATGGCCCCCGCACCATGCCCCATAGCCACAGCCATAAGGACGCCTGCACTGCTGCCGAAAAAAAGAGCTATACTCACTACAGTCACGCTGAAAAGGTTGAACAGGCACGCTCCTGCGGCTGCGAGAAAAAGGTTGACCATGTACACTCCTGCGGCTGTGCCGAGAAGGTCGAACGCGCAAGCACTTGCGGCTGCGCTGAAAAGATCAAGCGGGAAAGCTCCTGCGGCTGCGAAGAGAAAACTGAATATGTATCCTCCTGCGGCTGCGCGGAAAAAGCAGTCCGCGAAAGTGCTGCCTTCACCCCTGTAATGGCTTATGTGCCCTTTCAGGAGTGGGAGGAGCCTTTCTGTGAGATGGAAGCCCTGTGCGTGGGAACACTGTTCCCCTCGCTGGAGAAGCCCTTCCTGGGCAAAAGGGGGTGCTGCAATGACTGAGCGCATGAAGCTGCTTAAGTGTCTGGCAGCAGCGGATTTTGCCGTCTATGAGGTGCGGCTTTTCCTCGACACCCACCCCACAGACCCGTGTGCCTGCAAGGCCGCCGCTGAATATGAGCAGCGTGCAGCCCTGCTCCGCGAACGCTACGAGCAGCAGTACGGTCCTCTGACCATCGCCTCCGCCGCTATGATGTGCAAGGCAGACGACGACTGCGGCTGCACCGGTGACGGCTGGCTGAACGACCCGTGGCCGTGGGACTATGTCTGCATAAACGAAGGGAGGTAATGACCTGTGTGGAGTTATGACAAGAAGCTGCAGTACCCGGTAAATATCCATAACACCAACCCCGCTCTCGCAAAGTTCATCGTTGCGCAGTACGGCGGTCCTGACGGCGAGCTGGGCGCTTCCATGCGTTACCTCAGCCAGAGGTACACCATGCCCTACCCCGAGCTGAAGGGTCTGCTGACCGACATTGGCACCGAGGAGCTGGCCCATTTCGAGATCGTCGGAGCCATCGTCCATCAGCTCACCCGCTGCCTTACAGAGGAGCAGATCAAGAAAGCCGGCTTTGAGAGCTGGTTTGTTGACCACACCAACGGCGTCTATCCCGCCACCGGTACCGGTGTGCCATGGACTGCCGCCTATATCCAGAGCAAGGGCGACGTCATCACCGACCTGCACGAAAACCTCGCCGCCGAGCAGAAAGCGCGTGTCACCTACGACAATATCCTGCGCCTGTGCGACGACCCCGACGTCCGCGATGTCATCAAGTTCCTCCGCGCCCGCGAGATTGTGCATTATCAGCGCTTCGGCGAAGGGCTGCGCATAGCCACCGAGCGGCTTGACGAGAAGAACTACTATGCGATCAACCCGGGTTTTGACAAGTGTTCATGTAAGTAACGCCCCCACATGAACACAGGATAACAGCACCATAGCGTAACAGACAGCAGAAAGCACCTGCCTCGTTCCGATTTTTTCGGGAACGGCAGGTGCTTTTGTTTATGATTTGGCTTTTACTTAATGGCTCGGCAGATGGCATTAAGTATCCTGTCGACCAAACTGGACAGCCCTTCGTCAGGCAAGCCAAGGGTTTTGCGCAAATGGCACGCAAGCGCGGCAATGGCAGCAAGTATAATAACGGCAATCAGGACAGCAATCTGAAGTGCTCCCAGTCAAGTAGACAGACGAAAAAACAAAAGAAGTTAAGATTGCAGACTCCCGCCCTGCTGCGCAGCAGGGCGGGAGTTTTACGCTGCCGCAGCAGCATAGAACTCCATCGGAGTCATGCATCTGAGCTTTAGCTGGTATCGCTGATTGTTGTAGAAGTATATGTAGCTTTCAATGGCTTGTGTCAGCTCTTCCAATGATGTAAATTTCCTGGGATAATACATTTCTGACTTGAGAATCCCCCAAAAACATTCCATTGGACCATTGTCGATGCATCTGCCGACCCTAGACATGCTCTGCCGCATTCCCGCCTGCATCAGCTTACTGTGAAAGGCTTTGCTTGTGTATTGGTATCCTCTGTCGCTGTGGAATAAAGGGTGGGCTGTTGGGTTAAGTCTGATTGCTTCATCGAAGGTATCGAACACAAGCTGATTGTTGTTGCTTGTACCAATTCTGTATGCAACTATCCGTCTGTCATACAGGTCAAGAATTGCACTTAAGTAAGCTTCCTTTTCCGGCAAGGTATTCCTGTACCGCCTGCAGTTTCAATTCTGTCGAATACTTCTTGTGCTTTCGCCGTTCTTTTCGCATAAAATAATCCCCTTAGTGTAGCCTTGAAATTTTTGTTTTTTCAAGTGTCTACTCTAAGGGGATTATATCAGTTCTTTCTGCGACAGCTCTTTTTTGTTTAGCCTGTTTATCTGTTTTGTTCTATTGCGTTAATACCCCTCATAACCGCTCACGCTGAAGCTGTCGAGGACACCATCGCCGCACAGGCGCACGAAGCTGACATCGCTTATGGGAATGGAGGTCTTGCCGGTGACAACGCCCATGGACTCGCCGTAAACGTCAAACAGCTCCACTGACTTTTCGCCCTCCAGCCACTTGATATTAAGCTCCAGCTTGTCAAGGCTGCGACCCTTGTACTGGCTGAGATATTTCTTTGTCTCCTCAAGGTCTACATACAGGTCGTTGTAGCGGACGGTTGTCAGACCTCCGACAAGGTCTGTGGGGCAGTCAAAGCTCATGAAGAAGGGATATATTGTGACTGCATCTGCGCCGGTCAGGTCGTATTCGGTCTTTTTGCTGTAGTCAACGGCAAAGCGGCTTTCGTTCTCTTTCAGCCACGGATAGAAACCGTCGAACACATCATCTCCGTAAGCCTGACGGAATGCGATAAGCTGCGCCTTTATGGGGAAATCAAAGTCGTCGCCCGGAATCTCATCGGAAACGGGAATCCATCTTGTATAATCACCGTACACCTCGTCCAGATACGCCATAAAGCGGAAGCCCAGCGAATAGGAGCCGTTGCCGGAGTATTCATAAGGGAAGCCGTTTTCCATCCAGTATTCAAAGGGCTGGGTGTACACAGCCTCCGGCTTGTAGATGTCCATATTTATGTAACTGTTGCTGGAGGGCGCGAGAAGGTATGCCGTCTCAGGGTCGGTCTTCTCAAGCAGCTTGAGGGTCTTGTAGGTGTTGTATGTGGAGAAGCCCTCGCTTGCCACCTGACAGAACATATTGCTGCTGTGGGAGTAGTTGAGAGTATGGGAAAGCTCATGCACAAGGGCTTCATCATTGCCCAACAGCAGGTCGCCGCTGCATATTTTCAGCACTCTGCTTTTGCCGCCTTCAGCCCACGCACTTCCCGTTTCGCTTTCCGGCTCTATATTTTCGTTATCAGAGTGGTCTTCCTTTCCGACATATACCGTTACGATATTTTCGTTGTACTTGGCATCGGAGAAGCTCATTCCGCTTGCCTCTTCAATTGCAGCCACTATCTTTGCCGCCTTTTGCTCCACATCGCCCGGGACATACACATTGGGGTCAATGATGAAGATGACCTTGCCTATGTCGATGACCGTTTCCTCCCGGGTGATAAAGCCTGTGGGCATCTCTTCGGGCGTTTTGCCCTCGATGCCGCAGACAACGCACCGTCTTGTTTTGCCCTCGTCAAACAGGCTGTGGACAACGGAGCAGTCTGCATCGGGGTGATGATACAGCTCTTCGTCGTCCAGAAAGATACCCTCGGGCAGTGCGGCGGAGGGCGCATTGGTATCGGACACCACCGCAGTTGAGGACTCCGGCACCGCTGGCTCTTCGGTGGCAGCGGGGGTGCAGCCAGAGGCAGCCAGCACTGCCGCACAGAGGGCGGCAAGGATAATAGCTCTGATAAGCTTCTTCATCTTTCTTTTCTCCCTTTTATTCTGTGTTTATTCTACGTTCCATGTCACGCCCTTTTCGGGGGTGTACTGATAATAATCTGCCTCATGGGGGGCAGTGATGGTGATGGTGCAGCTGTTGAAGGTGATGTCGCCGATATACTCAAGGCTGTCGGGCAGAGTGAGCTTGCTCATACCGCAGGAACCGAATGCGCCGGAGTCGATGCGTCTGAGACCCTCGTTCAGCTTTACATCAGAAAGGTTGGAGCAGCCGTAGAATGCCGACACTCCGATTTCCTCAAGGCTTTCGGGCATGGTTATTCTGGTTATGCCGTCGCAATAGGCGAAGGCATCGTATTCGATGAAGGTGATGCCTTCGGGCAGTCTGACATCGGAAAGGGCACTGCAGTGGGTGAAGGTTTCTCTTGGAATGGTGGTGATGTTCTTCGGAAGCACCACCTTTTCCAGACCTGAGCAGAAATAGAATGCGCTGCTTCCGATTTCCGTCACGCTGTCGGGAATGATGGCTTCCTTAAGGCTGCCGCAGCCGTTGAAAGCATCACTGCCGATGGTGGTAACGCCCTCATGGAAAGCAATGCCGGTCAGTTTTTCGTTGCCGAGGAAGGCCTTTTCGCCTATAACACTCACGCTTTCGGGTACGGCAAACTCGCCCGAATATCCGGCGGGGCAGCTTATCAGTGTGGTCATATCTCCACTGAAAAGCACGCCGTCAACGCTGCAGAAAGCGCCGCCCTGTGCGTTTATCGCGGAGAGCTTATCGCAGTAGGTAAATGCAGAGGGGTCAATTTCCGTTACCGTGGCGGGCAGAGAAATCTCTGTCAGCGCATCACAGCCGAAGAATGCCCCACCCTCAACGGTGGTCACGTCCTCGGGAAGCTCTATGCTCCTCAGCTGCGTGCAGTCCGCAAAGGCACCCTCGCCAACGGTGGTGAAGCCTGCCGGATAGGAATTGATGGCGGTTTTGTATGCAGGGCAGTACAGAAGAGTGCCGTCGCTGCTGTAGAGTATACCGTCGTGGGTGTAGAGGCTGCTGTTGCCTGCCGCAATGCTTATGCTTTTCAGCGCAGTGCAGCCGGAAAATGCATAGCTGCCCACAGAGGTGACACTTGCAGGAATGGTGATTTCTTCAAGGGCGGTGCAGTTTGCGAAAACCTCGCGCTCAATGCTTTCAATGCCTTCGGGCAGCCTGACGGAGGTGAGCATATCACAGCCGTCAAAGGCTCCCCAACCCAGATATTCCACGCTGTCGGGAATGTACACTGACCGGAGCCTGCTGTTGCTGAAAGCATAGCCTCCGATATCGTTAACGCTGTCGGGAATGATAACCTCCTCAACCTCGCTGTCTCTGAAAGCCAGATATCCAATTCTGGTTACGGGGCGGAAGAGGAAGGTGTCGGGGATTTCGACAACCTTGCGGCTTCCGTCGTACTGATCGAGGGAGTAGGCGATTTTGTAGCCGAATCGGTTCTTTGTATACTCCCAGCCGCCGGGCACCTTCACTGTCTCGCGGAGGAACAGACTTGCGGTGTAGCCTGCCGCCAGCACTACCGCCGCGCACAGCGCGATGACAAGACTTATGATTCTTTTGCGGGCAGCTGCTGCCTTTTCCTGCGCCTTTTTCTCCTGCCACGCAGTGACCTGTGCAGCCCTGCGTGCGTCACGCTCTTTGCGCTCCTCTTCGCTGAGGACAGGTGCGCCGTATTGGTCCACAGCAGGCTCAGCCTCGGTATTCATGTTTTTGATGTCGTCGTTGCTCATTTTTGCCTCTCGCTTTCCTTTATTGATATTTGCACACACCCCATGGCAGGGGCGATGTGATGACATTTTGTGCATACCTGTAAATCATACCACAGATTCTTAACAAAATAAAGGTGTGGCGAGGGGATTTTTAACGAAAATTAAGAAACAACCTGCTTCGCCTATAATGCCCCCCTTGACAACCCAACCCCTGCGTGCTAAACTGAACGCATAACAGAAAGGCAGGTGAACAGCTTTATGAAGACCATATTCTTGCAGAAAATTGGAAGCAATGCTGTTCGTCCGGCTGGCACAAGATAAGCGCCCCTGCGCCTTTCGTTCAGTAAATCTCACGCACTTCCGATTTTTCGGGGGTGCTTTTTGTTTTGTGACGAAAGGATTTTTCTGTTATGAAGATAGTTGATTTTACAAAGGAAATGATACCCGCTGCCTGCCAACTGGCACTGGACAACTATGCCGAGGAAAGGGCGGCAGTGCCCGCTCTTCCGGAGAATGTATTCCTGCCGACCTTTGATGAGCTTGCCGAAAACGGCTTGGGGGTTGCGGCTGTTGACGGAGATACTCTGTTGGGCTTTCTCTGCGCCTATGGTCCGTGGGAGCCTGTCTACTGCACCCGCAATGTGCGCGGTGTGTTTTCGCCGCTTCACGCCCATGGGGCGGTAAAGGAAAACCGCATAAGGATATATCACCGGCTCTATCAGGCAGCGGGAGAAAAATGGGCAAAGGCGGGCGCGGCAAGCCACGCAGTCACCCTTTGCGCCCACGACACCGCTGCCAACGAGGCTTTCTACCAGTACGGTTTCGGTGTGCGCTGCATCGACCTTATCCGCCCCACCGACAGCTTCGATTACCCAAGCGCGGAGGGCTGTATGTGCAGTGAATTGCCTGCCAGCCGTCAGAGCGAGCTGCGTGCCCTGCGTCATGGGCTTGCCGACCACCTTGCGCAAAGCCCCTGTTTTATGGCAGATTCCCCTGAGGACACCGCAAGGTGGATTGCCGGCAGAGAGGAGAAGCCACCCCGCACCTTCGTTGCAGAGGTGGGAGGCTCCGTTGCTGCATATATCGAGATGATACCCAACGGCGAGAACTTTGCCACATATTCGCCCGATATGTTGAATATCTGTGGGGCGTACTGCCTGCCGCAGCTTCGCGGGCAGGGGATAATGCAGACACTGCTGAATTACGCACTGTCCGTCCTGCGCACCGAGGGCATCGAGCGGCTGGGGGTGGATTGCGAGAGCTTCAATCTCACCGCCCGAGGTTTCTGGACGAAGCATTTTGCGGTGTATACCCACAGCGTCGTGCGGCGCATAGACGAAAACGTGATAGCTTTCTGACAGCCACGACTGAATTACTCTCCGCAATAAACCCACACAACAGCAACGCCCTGCCCGGCACAGCACCGGACAGGGCGTATTGTTTGCGGTTATGTTTATGACGGTCAGTCATCGGAAAATGCCCACTTGACAGTGAGGAAGAAGGTGGCAGCACTGAGGAGGAAGCCATACAGCACAGGCGTCCATGTGTTCCCGGTGGGGTCAGGTTTTCCTAACATGGATATGGACGGATCGGCAGGGTCATACCACACGGTAATGGTGTCGCCGACGTGATGGATATTATGCATCTGAACCCGCTTGCCGATCTTGACCTGCAGAGTGGCCTGACCGGTGTACTCCACACCGTTCACGGTATAGACATAATCGTAGGTGCGCTTGTGATTACCCTGGGGAGAGCGATAGGTGATAGTGCAGATTGACTTAACAAGGCTGTCGTTGTAGAGCTTGTTGGCAGCTATCTCGTCCCTGCGGCTGATATGCCGCCCCACCGACCAGGCGATGCCGCCCAACAGAAACAGCAGCGAAAGCCCGAAACAGATGAATTTTTTCATCCCATATCCCTCACTTTTTCTTTTGCTTAATTATACCGCGAACGCTGAAATATGTCAATTGGATTTCCGGGCTGCTCCCATCCATGTCTTATTTCAGCACTTTTTTACTTGCTTATATCCGGTGGCCTGTGTTTAGCCCTCGATCCGTACCTTACGGAAGAAAGCAGACCAAGCTCTTCAAGTTGCCGAACGAAACCTTTTATCGTTCTGCAAGCGGCGTTGCTGAAGTCCTTTTCGGCTATCTGCCCTGCGCTCGGAGGGCATCGAGCGGCTGGGGGTGGACTGCGAGAGCTTCAATCCCACCGCCCAAGGTTTCTGGACGAAGCATTTTGCGGTGTATACCCACAGCGTCGTGCGGCGCATAGACGAAAATGCGGTCACCTTCTGATTGCCAACCCTGAACACACCAAGGAATAAACACTCACACAACAGCCGACCTGTCTTCAGATGCGGAGGGCAGGTCGACTGCGGTTGCAATGCTCCGATTCATGTGGTATAACTGTAATAAGCGTTGGTCATCAACACCGAAGACACAACACAAAGAAAGGAGGCCCCCATGGGCGCACCGATAGACTTTACCAACCACATTGATATTTCCGACAGGTCGTGGACAAGCGGCGGCCTGACATTCTACGGATACAATGACCTGACCGATGAGTTTATCAGCGAGGTTGCCGGCAATCCGGTTGTCCGGTTTGTTCAGATTACAAAATCGCTGCCCGAGCAGGCATTTGCGGCGATAGACAGGATTCTTGCTCTGCGCGAGGATATGTTTTTCCGGCTCTACAGTCTGGACGGAAATACCCGATTTGATATGTCCTGCCTGCATCGGCTGAAGCATCTTCGTCACCTTGTCGTTGATGCCCATCTGCGGGACAATCACGATGCGCTTGACCTGAAGGTGCTGACAGAACTGGAAGGTCTGCGGTCGCTGCGCCTCAGGCTGTTTGACCTGCGGGATTACGGCTTCGTCAGGGAGCTGTCACCCAATCTGGAGGAGCTGCTGATATATGCCGACACCATGGGCGGCGCGGTGACCTTTGACTGCGACTGGCTCGAGCGGTACGAAAAGCTGGAAAGGCTCTTCCTTGGCAAGAAAGCGAAAAAGCATCTTGAGAGCATTGCGGACATCAGCAGTCTGCGGAGCCTGACGCTGAGGGGCATCAAGCCGAACAGCTTTGATTTCCTGCGGCATACAGGGCTGCAGTCGCTTTCCCTTGGCTGGTGCGGAATGAACGACCTTTCCTCGCTGGCGGGGTTTGGTCTGAAATCTCTGGAGCTGTGGCGGATAAACAAACTGGAGGATATATCCTTTATCTCCACGCTTCTGCAGCTTGAAACCCTTCGTCTGCAGGATCTCAAGCACATCAGAACACTGCCTGATATGTCTGCGCTGAAGCATCTGAGGGATATAACCCTCGACAACGTGCCGGTGGATACAGAGGCACTGCCGGAGTATCTGAGAGGGATAGTGCATCGGTGATGGGGGCATTTGCTCCCTCTCTTCCATGTGGTGCAACTATATTGAATCTGCCTCTAGAAAGGAAAAACAACCATGAGCCTTGTCACATTCATTGAAGAGAACACCGCTGACCTTATTATCACAGGCGGCGTGTCCGAAGAGCGCATCAGGGAGATGGAAACGGAATTAGCCCTCTGCTTCCGTCAGGAGTACCGCGAATTTCTTGCGCAGTACGGTATGCTGCTGGGCTTTGGCGTGATGATACTGGGCTGCGGAAAGGGTGCAGAAGCATCTGTTGTTACAGAGACAAAACGCTTCCGCGAAATGGGGCTGTCCGACCAATACATCGTCATTCGTGATGTCGATGAGTGGATTTACTGCCTGAACAATAACGACGGAACGGTGTCAAGCTGGGACAGGGGGTCTCGAAAACACCTGCCCGTATCGCCTGACTTTGACAGCTATGTTCTTGATGAGCTGACAGAGGCGAAGGAGGACTGGGATTGATTCTCCCCCCATACGAAAGGAGTCAGAACATGACCCACACAAATCTTCTTCCCGAGCATTTTTCTGCAACGGAAACAGACGACCGCTATGACTGCTACTCCCTGTCAGTGCCGGTAAGGATATTCGGCTTTTTGCTGGAAGAGGACACTATGGAGGACTGCTTCTCCATTGCCCTGCCTGCGGGCGCAGACCTTGAGCAGATGCTCCCCGTCGTCAACGAATATATACAGTGGCTTGGCTGCTGCGAGGAGGAGCTTACCGCCTATTTTGAGCAGCAGCTTGACGAGCCTCTGCCCGCTGACTGGTATGACAAAATCGAGGTAATGGACGTTTCCATCACCTTTGACAGCAGCGAGGATTACGGCGCAACCATTGCCTTTGGCGAGAGCGTTTGCGCCGACCACACCATAGAAATTGACATTGACGGTCGGGAAATCACCGACAGCAGGCTTATTGGATAATATTAGCAAAAGAGGGCGAAAACATTGAAGCTGACACGCATTTTTCTCACCGAGCCCAACACCGACAATCGCTATGTCACCTGTGAAAACAGGCTCTCCCCCCGACTGGCTTTCGGCAGCGGTGAGCTGGAGCGGCTCTTCCGTGAGAATGAAGCGGAGCTGATGCAAACGACGGAGCGGGAAATACACGACTACATCAACTGCGACTCTCTCTGCGGCGATGACGAGGGAATGTTCCCCCGCCGCAGCTATCTTACAGGGGAGTGGTATCTGCGTGGTATCACCTTCCCCGACCCCGGCTTCCTCAGCATTCAGACGGCATTTCTCAGCGACCATACGGGCCGCAAGGACGATTACCTTGGGCTGGAAGTGGTTTTCTTCTATGACGAAGCCTCGCAGCAGTTTGTTCTGGACGGCGTGAACAGCTCGGGCATATGAATATCAGCGCAACAATCAGAATCCCATGGGGAGGCTTGCTATGTGCAGGTCTCCTTTTTTCTTATCCCCACTGCAATCCCGCATCACCTGCCCCGCCTCTGCATATCCTTAACAGAAAACAGCTTGTATTGCGGAGGGGACAGCATGAACGAAATACTGCACCGGGCAGGAGATATAGTCTGGGGGCCATGGACGACACTGCTGGTGCTGCTGGCGGGGGCTTGGTTCAGTGTGCGCGGCGGCTTCCCGCAGGTGGCAGGCTTCCGCAGGTGGTGGAGTACCACCGTCGGCAGTGTGTTTTCCTCTTCCGACGGGGAAAAGCAGGAGAAGGAAAAAAAGAAAATATCCCCCCTGCAAAGCACGCTGACCGCGCTGGCGGGTACACTTGGCACAGGCAATATCGTGGGTGTGGCGGCGGCACTGGCGGCAGGCGGCCCGGGGGCGATATTCTGGATGTGGATTGCGGGACTGCTTGGCATGATGACCGCCTTTGTGGAAAATTACCTTGGCGTGCTGTACCGCAGGCGGGACGAGCGGGGGGGCTGGCTGGGCGGCCCTATGCTGTACATCTCCGAGGGACTGGGTCTGCGCAGGCTTGGCGGGCTGTGGGCGGCACTGTGCGCCGCTGCCGCCTTCGGCATGGGCAACATGGCGCAGGTCAACGCCATCGCTGTGTCTGCCGGCAACGCATGGCACATTCCTCGCTGGGTTACAGGCGTGGTCATGACGCTGCTTGCCGCGCCTGTGGTCATGGGCGGCATGAGGGGTGTCACCCGCCTTACCTCCCGACTGGTGCCTGTTATGGCGGGTCTGTATCTGCTGGGCTGCGCGGCGGTGCTTGCGGTCAATTTCCGCGCTGTGCCCTCCGCACTGCTGGACATAGTGCGCTGTGCCTTTCGCCCGGGAGCGGCAGGGGGCGGCGTGCTTGGGGCGGTGCTTGTGGGCGTGCGGCGGGGCGTCTTTACCAACGAGGCGGGACTGGGCACATCGGTCATGGTACACAGTGCGGCGGAAACCACCCCTGAAAAGCAGGGTATGTGGGGAATGTTCGAGGTCTTTGCCGACACGCTGGTGATGTGTACCGTCACCGCACTGGTGATACTGACCAGCGGCGTGCCCTATGCGGGAAAGAGCGACGGTGCCTCTGTCAGCGCGCAGGCATTCGGCTGTGTGCTGGGGCAATTCTCCCCCCACTTCATCTCCCTTGCGCTGATGCTCTTTGCCTACGCGACACTGGCGGCATGGAGCTGCAGCGGCGAGCGTGCCTTTGGCTATCTTTTCGGGGCAAACCGCTCATGGCTGTACCGTCTTGCCTACTGTGCGGCAATAATCCCTGCTGCGGTGATGGAAATGGACGCAGTATGGTCGCTTTCGGACATACTCAACGGTCTGCTTGCGGTAATCAACATTGTATGCATAGCTGCGCTGTGGCACTGCCATGCCCCAAAACAGAAAAGTTTTAATCAACTTTTTCTTAAAAAGTTGCGGGGTGTGGGGCGGCGCCCCACATAACCTCAACAGTTGAACAAGTTAATCAAGACAGTATTGCGCCCGCAAAAGAGCAGTAAGGTGCGCCCAAGAAAAAATCCTGCACCCAAACCAAGTCCGAGCAAAATACGGGCGCAACGGTACCAGCGCAGCAATTCTTTATTCGCTGCTAAGCGAATAAAGAGAGCGGGTGAGCTGCGGAAACCCTGTGCGGGGTTTGTGCATATGTCTTGCTTGTGTTCAAGCGGTTAGTTGCTTAGGTTTCTTACCCTCCCCCCCCCC